>JBGSLW010000345.1:0-65971 GCA_041740495.1 Pirellulaceae bacterium | reverse complement strand
CACCAGGAGCAGGTTTTATGTCCATGGCAGATAACGCGTTCGACCTGATCAACGATTACGCCTCCGTGAAGATCAGCCTGGCTCGCCCGCACGACATCCGCAGCTGGTCGATGGGCGAAGTCAAAAAACCCGAGACGATCAACTACCGCACCTACCGTCCCGAAAAGGACGGCTTGTTCTGCGAGCGGATTTTCGGCCCGGAAAAGGACTGGGAATGCGCCTGTGGCAAATACCGCGGGATGAAATACAAAGGGATGATCTGCGATCGCTGCGGCGTGAAGGTGACGCATTCTCGCGTGCGGCGCAAACGGATGGGGCATATCGAACTGGCCGCCCCGGTCGTGCACATCTGGTTCTTCAAGGCGATGCCCAGCCGCCTGGGGAACCTCCTGGATATGAAGACGACCAGCCTGGAAAAGGTCATCTACTTTCAGGACTACGTCGTGGTCAATCCGGGCAGCACGGAGCTGGAAGAACGGCAGCTGCTGACCGAAGAGGAGTATCGCGCTGAGAAAGCCAAGTACGGGGAAGGGGCGTTCGAAGCCGAAATGGGCGCTGAGGCGGTCCGCAAGCTGCTGATGAATCTCGACCTGGTCAAGCTCTCCGAGAAGCTTCGCGACGACCTGGTCAAGACCAACTCCAAGCAGAAGCGTAAAGACATCATCAATCGGTTGAAAATCGTCGAGTCGATTCGGGACAGCGAAAACCGTCCCGAGTGGATGGTGCTGGACGTGATTCCAGTGATCCCCCCCGATCTCCGCCCGCTGGTCTTGTTGGATTCGGGCAACTTCGCCACCAGCGATCTCAACGACCTGTACCGCCGGATCATCAACCGCAACAACCGTTTGCGAAAACTGGTCGATCTCAACGCCCCCGAGGTGATCATCCGCAACGAAAAACGGATGTTGCAGCAGTCGGTGGACGCGCTGTTCGATAACAACCGCTGCAAACGACCGGTGTTGGGCAGCAGCAATCGTCCGCTCAAGTCGCTGACCGACATGATCAAAGGGAAGCAGGGCCGCGTCCGCGAGAATCTGTTGGGGAAACGGGTCGATTACTCGGCTCGGAGTGTGATCGTTGTCGGGCCGCGGTTGCGGCTGCACCAATGCGGCTTGCCGAAGAAAATTGCGCTCGAGCTGTATCAGCCGTTCATCATTCGCAAACTGAAGGACCTGGGGCACGCCGATACGATCAAGAGCGCCAAGAAGATGTTGGAGCGCAAGGACGAGGAGGTTTGGGACATCCTCGAGACCGTGATCAAGAACCACCCGGTGTTGCTCAATCGCGCCCCGACGCTTCACCGGATGGGGATCCAGGCGTTCGAGCCGGTGTTGGTGGAGGGGAATGCGATCCACCTCCATCCGCTGGTCTGCAAAGGATTCAACGCCGACTTCGACGGCGACCAGATGGCGGTCCACTTGCCGCTATCGATCGAAGCCCAGGTCGAGGCGCACACGTTGATGATGTCGACGAACAACATTTTCGCCCCGTCCAACGGCAAGCCGATCATGAGCCCCTCGCAGGACACGGTGATGGGTTGCTTCTATATCACGCTTCCGCTCCCCGGGCGGAAAGGGGAAGGGATGACCTTTTCCTCGCTGGAAGAAGCCGACTTGGCCTACAGCCAAGGTGTGATCGACACGCACGCCATGATCAAGGTCCGCCTCCCCAAGGGGCAGTTTGCTCGCAAGAACGAAGAAGACCGCATCGGTCCCGGAAAGATCATCGACACGACGTTCGGCCGCGTGCTGTTCAACATGATCCTCCCCGAGGGGATGGATTTCTACAACTACACGCTGAAGAGCAGCGACCTGGCGTCGGTGATTTCCGATTGCTACCAGATCCTGGGCCGCCGCGAGACGATCGGGCTGCTGGACGGCATGAACCAGCTCGGGTTCCGTGAAAGCACCCGCAGCGGATTGTCGTTCGCGACCGACGATTTGGTGTTGCCCGATAGCAAGTCCAGGATCATCGCCGAAGCGGAGAAGGAAGTGCTCAAATTCCGCAAGCACTACGAGCGGGGTGTGATCACCGAACAAGAACGATACCACAAGGTGCTGGATACTTGGACGCACGCGCGGGAGCAGATTACCAAGGACATGATGGCGGCGATGGAGGCCGACGATCGGGGTGGACACGGCTACGTCAATCCGGTGTTCCTCATGGCGCACTCCGGCGCGCGGGGGGGGGTTGGACAGATTCAGCAGCTCGCGGGAATGCGGGGCTTGATGGCCAAGCCGACCGGGGAGATCATCGAGACCCCGATCAAAGCGAACTTCCGCGAAGGGTTGACGGTGCTGGAATACTTCAGCTCGACCCACGGTGCGCGGAAGGGTTTGGCCGACACCGCCCTCAAGACGGCCGACTCCGGGTACCTCACCCGCAAGTTGGCGGACGTCGCCCAAAACGTCGTGGTCACCCTGCACGATTGCAGCACCACGCACGGGATCACCAAGGGGGTGATTTATCGCGGTGAACAGGTCGAGGTCCGCTTGGCCGCCGCAATCAACGGCCGGGTCAGCCGCCAAAATATCGTCAACCCGGTGACCGACGAGGTGATCGTCCGCGAGAACCAGATGATCACCCCGGAGATCGCTCGCAAGATCGAGCTGATGGGGCTGGAAAAGATCCAGGTCCGCAGCCCGATGACCTGCGATGCGACGCTGGGGGTCTGCCGATGCTGTTACGGCATGGACATGTCCACCGGGGCCTTGGTCGAAGAAGGGATGGCGGTTGGGATCATCGCCGCGCAGAGTATCGGCGAACCGGGGACGCAGCTCACGATGCGGACATTCCACATCGGCGGCGTCGTCACCACGCAGACCGAAGAACACGAAAAGCGTTGCCGCCGCGGCGGGTTGGTCAAGCTCACGCGGATGCGGTATGTCATCAACAACAACGGCGATACGGTGGTGCTCACCCGCAACGGCGTGATCGCGATCCTGGACAGCAAAGGGCGCGAGCTGGAAACGCACCCGGTTCCCGCGGGCGCGGTGCTGAACGTCAAAGATGATCAGGAAGTGACCCCGAACACGCTCCTCTGCCAGTGGAATCCGCACGCGATCCCGATCTTGGGCGAAGTCGACGGGAAGGTTCGCTTCGAAGATATCGTCGAAGGGGAAACGATGGCCGAAGAACGGGATGCCGCCGGCACCGTTCGCCGTTCGATCATCGACCACAAAGGGGAGCTCCACCCGCAAATCGTGATCGAAGACGCCGACGGCAAGCCGCTGGATGTCTACTATCTTCCGGAACGGGCGCATATTATCGTCTCCGAAGGCGAAAAAGTAATGGCCGGGCAAGCGCTGGCGGAAATGCCGCGAGAAGCCTCGGGGGTCACCGACATCACCGGTGGTCTGCCGCGGGTCACCGAAATTTTCGAAGCCCGCAAGCCGAAAGATCCAGCGGTGATCGCTGAAATCGACGGCGTGGTCGAAATCAAAGGGGAAAAACGGCGCGGCAAACGGACGATCATCGTCAAAAGCGAAAACGGCGTCGAGCGCGAACACCTGGTGCCGCCGGGAAAACGCTTCCTCGTCCACTCGGGCGATTACGTCAAATCCGGCCAGGCCCTGGTCGATGGTCCGCTGGTCCCGCACGACATCCTTCGCGTCTCCGGGGAAGAAGCGGTCCAACAATACCTTCTGCACGAGATTCAAAACGTCTACCGCAGCCAGCGCGTCGAGATCAACGACAAGCACATCGAGATCATCGTCGCCCGGATGTTGCGCAAGGTCAAAATCGAAAACTCGGGCGACTCGAGTCTACTCCCCGGATTGGTCTGCGACCGCTTCGATCTGAAGCGACTCAACAAGGAGTTGACTCAAAAACTCAAGGTCACCGATAAGGGAGACGCCGAATCGTTCACCGATGGGGATGTGGTTACCCACGAACGGCTGGAGCAGACCAACGCCCAAATCGAAGCGCTCGGCGGTAAGCCCGCCAAAGGGACCAAGCCCAAGCCGGCGACGTTCAGCGTGCAGCTGCTGGGGATCACCAAGGCCTCGGTTCAAAGCACCAGCTTCATTTCGGCGGCCAGCTTCCAGGAGACGACCAAGGTCTTAACGGAGGCGGCGTTGGCCGGCAAGGTCGACCGCCTGGTGGGACTCAAGGAAAACGTGATTCTGGGACACTTGATTCCGGCCGGGACCGGCTTCCGCACCTTCCAGGAGTCGCAGATTAGCTACAACCTGGAGGCGATGCAGGAGCTTTCTCGCTCCGGCCAGCCGAGCGAGGATGGCGGCTTTCGCTTGTTGGAATCCGCGGCGGAACACGAAGCTTCCCAGCACGCTCCCCAGCCGAATCTGGGATACCGCAGTTCCGGACCGACCCTGGACGAAATCCTGGGGATGCCAGACGAACCCCCCGCCGCGGGAGAGTAAAACCACCCCAAGCCGTTGACATCGGCGAGAAAACCGATACCCTATTTGGTCCGGATTGAGCCTCCCGCTCGACCGGCTTCCCCTTAGTTTGCCTTGGAATTTATGCCGACAATCAATCAACTCGTTCGCAAGGGCCGTGGCAAAAAGCGGCGATTTTCCAAGTCGCCCGTGCTCGAGCGCTGCCCGCAGCGCCGCGGCGTCTGTCTACAAGTGCGGACCATGACCCCCAAGAAGCCGAATTCGGCCCTGCGGAAGATCACCCGCGTCCGCCTTTCCAACAGCAAGGAAGTCACGGTCTATATTCCGGGCGAGGGACACAACCTGCAGGAACACTCGATCGTGCTCGTCCGCGGGGGCCGCGTCCGCGACCTCCCCGGGGTTCGGTATCACGTCGTCCGTGGAACGCTCGATACGCTGGGCGTCGAAAAACGTCGCCAGGCCCGCAGCATGTACGGCACCAAGAAGCCCTAGACGCGTTAATCCTTAGGCGCAGTATTCCTTAGACACAGTAATCCTTAGACGCAGTAATCCCTACACGCCGTGAGTCCGCTTCGAATAACCCGCCGATTAACATTGTCATCGTTTCCTACGAGCCGCCAGGCGCTAGCCTGCGGTTTCCTCCCCTGGACGCCGTGAGTCTGTTTCGAATAACCCGCCGATTAACTTTGCCATCGTTTCCTATGAGCCGCCAGGCGCTAGCCTGCGGTTTCTTCCCCGCCATTTACACCGCCATCACCGCACACAACTCCTTCGACGGACTGCTCAAGTATGGGTCGCATCACCGCCAGCAACGTACAACTCAAACCCGATCCTCGGCATGACTCGCTGCTCGCCGGCAAGTTCATCAACTGCATGATGTGGGACGGCAAGAAGGCGACGGCGCAGAAAGTCTTCTACGATGCGCTGGCGGAAATCGCCAAACGCGTCCCCGGGACCGAGCCGATCGAAGTTTTCACGCAGGCGTTGGAAAACGTGAAGCCCTATGTCGAGGTTCGCTCGAAGCGCGTCGGTGGTGCGTCGTACCAGGTCCCGATGCAAGTCAATCGACAGCGGCAGCAATCGCTCGCGATCCGCTGGATTCTGGGCGCGGTCCGCGACCGCAAAGGGCGCGGTACCGCGATGAAGTTGGCCGACGAACTGGTCGCCGCCTTCAACCGCGAAGGGGCTGCGATCACCAAACGGGAAAACACCCACAAGATGGCCGACGCCAACAAAGCCTTCGCCCACTTCGCCTGGTAAAGCAAAGTCGCTCGACTCTCCGAGTCGAACTTCTTCTGCCTCCCACGGCACGTTGCACGCCCCACTGCGCGGACGCGCTGTCCTCGGTTGGTCGCTGTTGCTACGCTCAAGAAGCACAGGCTCTTACCGGAAGTTCGCCCCCTTGAATCCACCTGCAGCGCATCCACCGTCTCCACTGGCCGTGGCGGAACAAACGCTCCGGGACTACGTCCGCGCCTTCGAAGCGCTAGACGCGGACCGCGTCGCCGAGTTCTACCACGCGCCTTGCCTGTTTCTCGCTCCGTGGGGGGAAACTGTCGCGGCCACGCCGGAACAAGCCCGGCAGATCGCCGCCCAGCTGATCGAACAAGCGCGATCCCAAGGTTATGCGCGGACCGAAATCGTCGACCTCCGCGTGGAACTGCTGGCTGCGAACCTCGGTTCGCTGCAAGGGATGTTCATCCGCCGCAATCACGCAGGCGAGGAAATCAACCGATTCGGCTTCCGCTACGCGCTCCGTCTCACCCCCGCCGGCTGGAAAATCGTCGTCGCCCTGGCCCACGATCCACCGGTCAGCCAATAGACAAGCGCAGCCTTGGTTCGACTGGTGCACCGTTTCTAGGATAGACTCTACCTAGTCTTTCGGCGCTGCTTGAAGGTGGTTGCCAACCGCTAGGACTGTCTGTGCCCACAATTTTGCAGGAGTCAAACATGCGAACCATACTTCTTATTTTGTCGGTTGTCGCCCTGGGCTGCGTCTCGACATCGGCTCAAGATGTTTCCGAGCCCGTTGCGGAAAAACCGCGGTTGCGACTGGGCGATGCGCCGCCCCCGTTGCAGGCAACGAAGTGGCTAGCCGGCGCGGAGGTAACGTCGTTCGAGCAGGGCCGGGTGTACGTCGTGGAGTTTTGGGCTACCTGGTGCGGTCCTTGCGTCTGCATGATGCCTCACCTGGGCGACCTCCAAGATGAGCTGGGGTCCAAAGGCGTCACGATCATCGGGTTCACATCCAACGACCCGGGCAACAGTTTCGAGAAGGTCGCCGAGTTCGTTCGAAAGCGAGCAGGCAAACTCGGATACTCCATCGCCTACACTGACGACCGCCAGACGTACGAGGCCTATATGACCGCGGCGGGTCGAGGCGGTATTCCCTGCTCGTTTGTGATCGGCGCGGACGGCAAGATTGCCTACATCGGTCATCCGCTATTCTTGGATGAAGTGTTGCCGAAGGTCATCGAAGGCTCATGGGATCCGGTGAAGGGAACGGCGGAGCTCGAGGCCGCCGACGACTTGTGGGACGCTACCTACGCGGTGATGAGCCAGCCGGGCGACCCCGCCGCCCAATTGGCTGAATGGGAGAAGTTTTATGCCCGGTGGCCCCGGCTGGCGACCGATCCGTATATGAACGCCGCCCGGCTTCGACTGCTGATTGCGGCCGAACGATTCCCCGACGCGGCAACTCTCGCCGACGCCATGGTGATTAAGGCGCTACAACGAAACGATACCATGTGTCTCGCCATCGTCGCCGACGCGCTGACCGCCGAGCAAGCGATCGAACAGCCTGACTTGGCCGCGGCGGGCCTGAAGGCAGCGGAAGCGGCGATGGCGATCGACGGCGAAACTCCGGCGGCGCTAGTCCGTTTGACCAAGACCTACGCTGCGACCGGCGACATTGCGAAGGTAAAAGAGTATGGCCCCAAGGCCGTGGCCGCCGCCGAGAAGGCCTTGCACGGTCTGTCGGACGCCGAGGACACGCTGCAAATTGCCGCGGCCCATTTTCAAATTGCCGCCGCCCATCTCGCGGCAGGAGACGCCGACAAAGCCAAATCCGCAGCCGAAAAGGCGATCCGCCTGGCTGACCCCGAGAACGCCGGCGTGCGGCAATACCTCGAACAGCAGGCGAAGAAATACGGGGTCGAGCCGATACAGGGGGAGGAGAAGAAAGACTGATACCGTCGCGCATTTTTTTCCGGACGGAGATACCGTCGAACGAGGTATTGTTCGTCAGTAAGCGTTCATGGGGCGAACAACCGAATGGTTCACTTGGAGGGGGGCAGACCCATTTTTCGGAGTTGGCGTACCTTGCAGATTCCCCTTTCAAGCCGAAAAATGCGTCAGACCCCCGGCGCGTGAACGGTTACCGTACGGCGGGCTATTCGTGCGAAAGTGCCGTGCGTTTTTCCGCTGGCACGTGGTGCGTCCCGAGTCATAACCACCGCGCTCGGGGCCTCACGGCCCAGCAGTGAATTTACTTCCCTCCCGGCCGGAATGCGTGTGGCTTCATTCTCTGCAATCCAATGGCGGCGTGCGGAGGTAGGCGGTGGTTTGCGTTCGCCGCGCGAAGTCCTGAAAAGCGTGTTGGACCTGTGCTTCGGAGAGTTCCATTTCGCGTGCGACGACCGTCGGCGATATATTGTTTTCCCAGCCGTACCAGAGCAAGTCCATTTGCTGACACGGCAGCCTGAAAAAAAACTCCTCCTGTGAACTCCCCGCGCTGTACGTATCGGAAGTCGGCGGGCGGCTGCGGATCTCGGCCGGAACCTCCAAATACTCGGCGAGTTGGTAGACTTGGCTTTTGTACAAATGCCCTAGCGGCTTGACATCCAGCGCGCCGTCGCCGAACTTGACGAAGAACCCCATGTCGTGCTCGTTCTTGGGCGGCGTGCCGATCACTGCGAAGTTTCGGAGATCGGCGTAGTAAAACAACATCGCAGCTCGAGAACGTTGTTTGAAATTCGTCGCGGCCACGATTTGGCGAAGCTCTTTCGCCCGCAGCCGCTTTCGCTCCTCGATCCCCTCGGGACTGACGGCCACCACGCTGTAGACATTGAGGCTTCCCTGATCCAAGGTGGATGGGGGGAGCGTGATCTTCAGCCGGTGGGTGCTGTCGTAGTCGGGGATCAAGGCCCGTACGGCTTCATCGCGCCGTTGGTAACAACCGAATCCGTAGAGTGCCGCGGTGAGGTTCTCGACAATCGGCGCGATCCCGAACTGCCGGCAAACGGAGCGACCGAGGCGAACGCTATCCGGGCTCGAATCGATTTCCGGTAACAACAACGCCACGATCTGTTGGGGTGCGAACGCCCGCACACACAAAGCCAAGGTGACGGCCGAGTCCACCCCGCCGCTCACACCCAAGACGGCGCCTTCACGATGCAGGGTCTCCAATACCTGGCGCCGCAGGCGATCGACAATCCGATCGACCTCGCCTTTCGGGTCGATCCGTAGAATGTCGCGGTGGAATTCGGGCATCGCTCTGTTCTCCTTCATTGCAAAAATCGTTCTTGAGTTGCCGCCGAGGGCTCGTGCGAGTGGTCCACAACTTTCCACTCGTGCACACGGTGGAAGTTGCTGGGCTGCCGCACGCGCTGCACAAACATTGAATGCAGCAATTGTGTCGAAATCACACCGACCAAGGCCATCCCGTCCATTTCGCTGAGCGATTGGGCGCGAGTCGCCTTGTGGGTCAAACCCGCAACGGCTTTCGGCTCAAAATAGCCGCTCGATTGAATGGCCGGCGCGGATAACAAATCGGCGGCCCATTCCACCCATTGCCCGTTGCGAACAAAGGCTGCTTGGATGGGCGCGCGGAACGGGCGTTTGGTCCGTTCGCCCACGCTGGTCGGCAACTCGCGGCCTATCGCCTGTTTTAGTACGAATTTTTCGTTGAGTCCGCACAGTTTCAGGTGCGGCGATAATTGGTTGCAAAAGGAGATCACGCGCGGATCCAGAAATGGGAATCGCCCTTCGATCCCGTGGGCCATCAACATCCGATCTCCCTGAGACGAGAGCAAGTAGTCGGGCAGAAAAACCGTCGCCTCCAGAAACTGGGCCCGCGCCAGTCCACTCCAGCCTTCAAACTCCGGTGGCACCAGCGGGCCAATGAACGACGGTTCGCGGCCAGCTCCGGAAGTCGCGAATTCGTTACGGATCGTCTCGCGGAATTCTGCGGAAAAGATCCGCTTGAGGCGCGACGTGCCGTTCCAACGGACCTGGTGTGAAAAGTAGGGTCCGGACGCATCCAAGTCCTGGCCAAAAAATGACTTGAGATAGGGAAGCCCCGCGGCGCTCAACTGCGGTATGTAGGGATAGAGCCGTTCCAGCAAGCGGGGCCGCCACGCCGATTCAGGCTGCCGCGCCCAGAATCGCCGGACCTTGGCTTCCTTGAAAATGTTGTAGCCCCCTAGGAACTCGTCGGATCCTTCGCCGGTCAAGACGACTTTGATCCCCGAATCCCGCACGAGCCTTGACAACAAGAATAGCGGGGCCGGCGCGGTTCGCAGCAGCGCCGCCTCCGCGTGCCAAACCACCTCCGGAAACACCGCTCCAATATCGTTTGAGTCACAAGTCACCACGCGGTGCCGAGTTCCCAAGAAATCGGCCGTCGCCCGTTGGAATTTGCTCTCATCGAACGACTCGTCCGCAAACGCAACAGAAAAGGTCTCAAGCCGTTCCTCGACAGCTCGCCGGGCCAGGGCCGTGACCGCGGAAGAATCGAGTCCCCCGCTCAAATAGGCGCCCACCGTCACATCGGCTCGCAGGCGGATTTTGGTGGCATCGTCTAACAACGCGTGCAATTCCTCCGCGGCCTCCCGGAGGTCCAGCCGCGACTCATCCCCTTGCCCCGGAAACGACAGGGACCAGTAACGTTCAACCTGCATTTGGCCGTCGGCGGAAACCGTAGCGCGATGCCCCGGCGGCAGTGCTCGGACGTCGGTAAAGCAAGTGCGAGGCGCCAACGGCCCCCAATAGGAAAACACTTGATCCAATCCAATCGGGTCGATCGCCGCTTCGACATGCGGGTGGGCCAGCAACGCTTTGATTTCCGAAGCGAACAACAGCTGCCCATTTCGCCAGGTGTAATACAGCGGCAAGATCCCCTGCGGATCGCGAGCCAAGAACAAGCGCCGGGCGGACTCGTCCCAGATCGCCAGGGCAAATTGCCCATTGAGCAGCTCCAGACAGGCCGCTCCATATCGTTCGTAGAGATGCAACACCACCTCCGTATCGGTGGAGGTGGCAAAGCGATGGCCGAGCTTCTCCAAGTCGCGTCGAAGTTCCCGAAAGTTGAAAACTTCGCCGTTGAAGACAATCCATTTGGCGCCGTCCCGGTTGCCAAGCGGCTGTTGCCCACCGTCGATGTCGATAATACTCAACCGAGCATGTGCCAATGCGACCTGCAAGGCGCCGCTGGCGTACAAGTACAAGCCGCACTGATCGGGTCCACGATGCTGGATCGAACCAAGCATCCGCCGCATGGCGCCGCCGGGGTCCGACGTCGCGCGCCGGGGATCAAGCATACCGACGAGTCCACACATTCGATCGCATCACTGCAGAAGTGACTTTTGAATCTTGCCGTTGGCGTTTTTGGGGAGTTCCGTCACGAACACAATTTCGCGCGGGATCATGAAATCTTCGAGATGCGCCCGACAATGCCGCAGCACGTCATTGTCCGTCAAGGCAGCTGTCCGGCGGACAACAAAGGCCTTGATCGCCTGTCCGAGTGTCGGGTCGGGGACGCCGATCACCGCCGCTTCGAAGACGTCCGCCATGCGGCACAGGACTTCCTCGATTTCCTTCGGCGCAACTTTTTCTCCACGGCATTTGAGGATGTCGTCTTTGCGGCTGACGAAGTAATAGAAACCTTCGTCATCCCGGCGGAACAGGTCCCCGCTATAACACACAAATTCCCCGGGGAGCGGACCGGGCCGAAAACGACGCGCGGTGCCGACCGGATCGTTCCAATATCCTCGCATCACATGGCCGCCGCGTACTACCAGCTCTCCGACTTGGTTGGCTCCCAACCGTTGATCGTCCTCGTCGACCAGCCAGACTTCGGTCCCCGGGATGGCGATTCCGACCGATTCGGGCCGGCGATCGAGTTCGGCAGGGGGCAAGTACAACGTCCGCTTGGTTTCCGTCAATCCGTACATCGAATAGAGTTGCGCGCGCGGAAACCGTTCGCGCAGCCGCGAGATCAGAGTCGTATTCAATGCGGCCCCGGCATTCGTGATGTACCGCAATCGGCTGCAATCGTAGGGCGAGGTGTCCGTTTCCAGTAAGATACTGAACAAGGTGGGAACTCCGGGCAGTCCCGTCACCCCCTCCCGCTCCATCAACTGGAGAAAATGGGCTGGAAACGCAAAGGATCGTTCGAGCACCAGGGTGGCGCCTACCTGCAACATCATGAACAGCTGGTACAGCCCGTAGCTGAACGACATCGGCAGCGCGCAGAGGAGGACGTCGTCCGCGACGTTTTCGAGATACGTCGTTATCGACTCCACCGCGAAGGTCACGTTGGCATGCGCCGACATCACCCCCTTGGCGACGCCACTGCTCCCCGAGGTATAGACCAAAAAAGCCAAATCTCGATCGATCGTTTTGCGGTGCGGACGTTCCGACGACGCCGCTATTGACAGATCGGTCCAGCGGAGAAACCTCGGGTCGTCGGGCCCCGAGGGTTGTCCCGAATCGTCCATCAACATCACCCGCTTCAACGAGGGGACGTTATCCTTGATCCAGGCCGCCGACGCACGGTCCCTGGTCGAGGCCAACATCGCCACCGCTCCGCAGTCCGCCGCGATCCGCTGGACTTTGTCAAATTTCATGGAGCTGTGGAGCACCACAAAAACGGCGCCCGCCTTCAACACGCCGAATATGCCAATCGCCAATTCCAGGCCATTGGGAAGCAAGAGAACCACGCGATCCCCACGGTCAACGCCATGAGCGAGCAGCACGTTCGCCAGCCGATTCGCCAGCGTGTCGATCGCTGCGTAGGAATACCGCTGGCCATCGCAGACCAGAGCGATCTTGTCTGGGTTCCGTTCGGCACTTTGCTCGAGATAGTCCTGGACCAGCTGCATATCGTCCTTCCGGCCGGATTGCCCAAAAGCGCTTAGGCGGTTACGGCGGATTTGCGCTGGACGAACATGAGAATCTGGTTCACCGAATCGAAGTTGGCTGGAATGATCTCTTCGTCGCGGACCCGCATCTCGAACGATTCTTCCACGAACGCGACGAGTTCCAGGATACCGGTCGAGTCCACGATCCCGGATTGCACCAGCGATGCGTTGTCATCCGTCAGTGTTTCGCCGGCGCCGTACAAGAAATTCTCGGTCAAAAATTGTCGAATGCGCGAGCATGGATCCACGAATTACTCCTACCGATGACGAGGCGAATTGAGAGGTGAGGCAGCTGGAAGGGAAAGCGGGAAAAGATGTTACGGCTCGATCCGTGTGCCGGAGATCGCCTGATCGAATCGCGGTGTGCATTCAGGCCTCCATCGGCCGAGACGCACCACGAGACAAGGGATCCGATTCCGATCGCAATTGCGTTCGGCGCTATCGATATCCAACCGACATGACTTACTGGGGTGAGGGTTGAAGATGAGGCAGTTGAACCAGTCCCGATCGTCGGACGGCTTGGTTCAGGAAAGGAATAAACGCTTCGGTGGCACGTTGGTTGCCGGCCGAACTCGGGTGATTGTCCATTTTTCTTGGGCCGGACGGGAAACGCAAGAAGTTGGATTTCCCATCCTCCGTCAAAACGTCGAAATAGTCGAAAACGGCTACATTTTTCTGGGAATAATTTGCCAACCAACCGGTCTCGGGATCCTTGAGCCAGTTGTTGAATTTCCGGGCGAAAACCCCGGAACGGCTGAGACTGGGCCGACCCAAAAGCCATTTGGCAAGCGATTTGTACAGCGGAATCGACTCGAGGACCAACGGCGGGGCCGTAACCACGACGAACAGCGTCTGCGGTTGGTTTTCGAACAGGGGCAACAGCTCCCGATACGCCGCCTGGGCATTCGCCACAGTCAATTCAGGACCAAGCGGATTCCCAGGTGACTTTCCCTCCCCCACGAAAAAGCTGTTCGGAAAACACGATTTGAAGACCACAATCTGATTCGACTCGCCGTTGGAGTAGACCTCGTCTTGGTGGGCACATTGGAGAATTTGCGGCATCTGATCTCGGAATTTCGGCCACCAATCAAACAGATCGGTCCGATCGCCGACGCGGCTTCCATACGAGGCCTCATGGATTTCGTAGCCTTGTTCCTCCAATGCCGGACGCAAGCCTCCGCCCTTGTCCGAACTTTCGTAAATACTCTGGCGGCCCTGATTGGTTCCCAGCGGCGCCAGCCATTGACCGCCACAGGAATGGTGGATGAAAAGCAGCCGGAGTCGGCCGCCCGGCGACGCGCTGGAATAATTGCTCCAGTCGGGAACGCGATTGGACTTGGGTGACATAGGAGGCTCTTTCGGAACGATGGGGATTTGCAGGACCAGCAACAACGTCACTACGGTTAACAATCCTAATACGGGGCGGCCGTATCGAATCGGTTTCAGTCGAGTCTTGTCCATGGGTATTCCACTGTAACCGTTCACGCGCCGGGGGTCTGACGCATGTTTCGGCTTGAAAGGGCAATCTGCAAGGTACGCTAACTCCGAAAAATGGGTCTGACCCCCTCCAAGTGAACCATTCGGTTGTTCGCCCCGTGAACGCTTACTTTTCCACTTGCCAATCAGGGTGAATCGATCTTTGGAGACACGGCTCCCACGATGGACGGAATCGGCTGACCGTCCGCCCGGTCTTTCGGAATGGCGGGCACGGAGAAATCTCGCGAAACAACTCGGGCGGGGTTCCCCATGGCCATGACGCCTTCAGGAATCGGCCGAAAGACCACGCTGCCTGCCGCGACGGTGCTCCGACCGCCGACATCGGCCATCACGATGGCTCCCTCGCCCAGCCAAGTCCGCGGGCCAATATGAATTCTGACAAAATAGGGTGCGCCGTGCTCCAGCCTTTCATTGTCTCCCGTGTGGTCGTGTTGCCGACCCCCACTCAAAAGACAAACGCGCGATCCGACCAAGACCCCTTCGCCCAGCGTTACTGTTCCGATATTGCAATGTGACCCGATGACCACACCTTGGGCAATTTCCGCCGTTCGGTGGTTGATTTTGGTTCCAAAGCCAAAGTAGACATTGAACCCGCATCGGTTCAATGTTCCGCGATAGTAACCCAAGCGCAAAGCAGCGCCGGTTCGGCCGGGGATTTGGCTCAACATTTCGGAAAAGGCGACAAACCACCACTCGCCCCATTGAAGCCATTTCTCCAGTTGCGCCATGAGAATCATCGGCGACACCAATACCATGGCGACCAGAACGATAGCGTGTCGGATCCCACGTTTCAAACGACTTGACGTGTTGTTCGACATGGCTCTCCGGGACGAGGACAGAGAAATCAAATCGAAACCGTTTTCAATTCAACGCGAAAGTTGATCGCAAATCGGCCTTTAGAAGATCATCGTTACTCAAGGTGAAGGTTGCAAGTGTATGCGTTTGCGTACCGGGAAAGAGCCTATCCCATAACCCTCTCCCCCGCTGCGGGGGAGAGGGCAGGGTGTGGGGATCAGCGAGTTTTGAGATCGGCTCTAACTCGCATACATCTGCAAGCGGATCCCGACCTGATCCGCAATTTCGCAGGCGGTGGCCAAGTCGGGATGGCGAATGATCACCATCCCATCGGAGCGGAGGGTTTGCTTCCAGTTGCGCCGGGGGGCCCCGATCGGCAGCAGGTCGATCGTGCAAATCTGGGGGCCATAATCGGCCAGCAAGCTCTCCAGGCCGGTGATCCGCTGGACCCGCCCCTCCCCCTGGGCCCGTTTGAAGATATGCGCGGCGTTGTATTTTCGCTCCAGCGGTATGCTGAACCGGCGATGCAGGACCGCCTCGGCCCAGCCCTCGTACAAGTCGACGTCGCTGGCGAAGTTCATGATATCGACCGAACTGGCCCCAGGGGGTCGCGCGGCGATTTCCCCGAAGACCGCTTCGCCGTTCGACTTGCGGAACCACTCCATATGGGTGAAGCCGGTGCGAAACCCCAGAGCCTTGAGGACCGCCGCACCCAAGGCCCGCCCCCCCGCGAGCTTCGGATCGTCCGGGTTCCGCAACGCCATCGTCTGCGGGCTGATCCATTGATGTTGCCGTTGCACCAGGGGATTGGGACGGTACCAGGAAATGTTGTAGTAGCGGATCTCCCCGTCGATGCAGATTGTGTCGAACGTATACTCCTCCCCCTCGATGAACTCCTCCACGCTCACCTCGGGGACATGCCGCAGCTGCGGCAGCACGTCTTCTAGTTCGCGCTCGTTCTCCACCCGGAACGTGTCGGCGGACCCCGCCCCCGCAATCGGCTTGACGCAGATCGGATAACCGATCGCCGCGGCGGCCTGGCGGACTCCGTCGGCGCTGGTCGAACTGGCATGCCGCGGAGTCCGGATCCCGTGCCGATCGAGCATCCGTTTCATCACTTCCTTATCGCGGAAGGGGATCGTCTCCTCGAGCGTCATCCCAGCGAGTCCCAAGCGGGCCCGCAGCTTGGCGGCGAGGGTCATCAGCGGCTCCCACGTCGATTCGACCTGGTCGATCCGCACATGCCGTGCGCGGTCGACGATTTGCTCAAGCACTTGTTCTTCGTCGCTGAACGAGCCGATCTGCCAGTAATCGGCCAAGGCTTCGCGGGCCATCGGGGACACGTCGTGCGCGGGCTGATCCCCCACGCCGATCACGTTCGCCCCCTGCCGCCGCAACCCGCGCGTGAAAAACGGCTGCTCGTAAGGAAAGCCGGGAGAAAACATCAAGACGTTCATGGAGATTCGAGTTGATAGAGAAAGCGCTGCCGTAAGTCTTGTCCCGGAGGCTCAACGTTCACTGCATACTACTATAATCCACGGACCGAAATTCACTCTCCCCCGTCTTCGAGGGGAGAGCCGCCCGCAAGGATGCGGGCGGAGAGCGGCTGCAAAATGCTGTCGCCACGGAGCGCAAGATTGGCCCTCCCCGGCCGCATCGTGCGTCCGATCCTCCCCGCGGGAGGGTGAAAAGGAATACTGCATTATTCCGAGGGGCATTGTGAAAGTGGAACCAACGTCAACATAGTGTATGTGTGTACACCATATCGCAATGAAGTTGGAGGAGCGATTTCACCCCGCGACTTCGACCCGTATTCGCTGGATGATCTTCTCCAGCGCCTCCTCAACGACGCGAGTTTCCGGGTGGCGCACGATGATGTACCCATCCCCTTCGTACGAGCTGGAGGGGTTTTGTCCGGTTTGTGGCAGCTTGGCTTCTACGATCACCGAGCCCATTTCCGCCGCGACCTCGGCGACTCCGTGCACGTGAGCGATTCTCCCCTGCCCCATTCCGCGGAGATACGCCGCCCCGCAAGCGTACTTGCGTTCGGGGGGCGCAAACCGTTCAAAGATCAGCAGCTCGGCCCAGCCTTGGTAGAAATCGAAGTCGTGGGCGTAGGAAAGCAGCGACGTGAATTGCGCGCCGGGGGGGCGGGCGCCGACTTCGGAAACTGCGATCGAACCGTCCGGACGACGGAACCATTCCAGGTGACTGAGGCCGGTCCGCAAGCCGAGCGCGGCGATCGCCCGCGGCCCGCACTCGACAATCGCTTCGTAGCGAGGATGCAGTGACTCGCGCGGAATGATCACGCACCACTGAATCCACGGCTCGCGGAGGACTTCCAGGGGGCCGGGAAAATAGTGCGAAATGGAATACCAGACCGAGCGACCTCCGACGAAGACGCTGTCATACGAATGTTCGATCCCCGTGATAAACTCTTCTAACAACGCGGGCTGCTGCGGCGTGGGACGCAGGCTGCGAACGGCCCCCAGCAATTGGTCGACGTTCTCGCAGCGAAAAGTTCCTTTGGCCCCGGCCCCATCGGGGGGTTTGACCACGATGGGAAAGCCGACCTCGCGAGAGAATTCCAGCGCCGTCGCTTCATCCGCCGCCAGGCGATGCCGTGCGCACGGGATCCCGGCATTTCGCAGGACATTCTTCATTCGCGATTTGTCGCGGAAGTTGTGGGCGACTTCGGCCCCCATGCCCGGGATCCCCAGTCGATCGCGAATCTCGCCCAGGCCGACTTGGATTTGCTCCAGCATCCCCAAAAGGCAATCGGCGCCTCCCAATTGCTGGCGGAGCGCCAGGACGCCGCGGAGCAGGTCATCGGTCTCGAGCGACGGCACCGCGTAATGACAGGCCAACCTCGAGCGGATTCCCGGTTTCAGTTTCGCTTCCGCGTCGCAACTGACCAGACCGAGCCGCACACCCGGTAAACTCGCCGCCGCGGCGATAAACCGCTCGGTGGCGTCTAAGAAATACGGCGCGACGAAGATGACATTTTTCATAGATGTTTATTGATCCGTACTCCTACTCGTACTCGTACTCGCGTAATTCCCGCCTCAAGCCGCAATCGATTACGAGTACCGTTTCACTGAGTACGAGTACGAGTACGAGTACGAGTACGAGTACGGGGAAACAACGGGAGAAAAGGCCACCAGATCTATGACGGGCCAAATCCATCATGAACACCATTGCCCGTCGCACAAGCGGTAACGATAATCGAACCTACCTTTCTTGGGAACGCAGCGATGCAGGTGATTTTCGTCGAACCCTCGTTTCCCGCGAATCAGCGGGAGTTTGTGCGCGGGCTGAAACAAGTCGGGGCGACGGTGGTGGCGATTGGCGAGTCGCCCAAAGAGCAGCTCGACGGCCAGCTGCAGGACTGGCTATTGGACTACATCCAAGTCCCCAGTGTCTGCGATGTGGGGGCGATGACTCAGGCCGTCCGATTTATTCAGAGCAAAATCTACGTCGATCGACTGGAGGCGACGGTCGAAGCGCATATCTTGCCGGTCGCCGAGGTGCGGGCGGCTTGTACGATTCCAGGCATCTCGATCGAGACGGCGACGCTCTGCCGGGACAAGCCGCTGATGAAGGAACACTTGCGGCGGCACGGCGTTCCTTGTGCGCAGACGCTAGGAAGCGGCGACCGCGACGCGATCTTCGAGTTTTCCCGGCGAGTCGGGTATCCGCTGATCGTCAAACCGCGGGCGGGCGCGGGGGCCTCGGGGGCGACTCGCGTCGACGACGACCCGCAGCTGCATTCAGCCCTCGATGCATCCCATGTCGGGCGTGGCGGCGAGGTCGCGGTGGAAGAGTTCATCGAGGGGCACGAGGGCTTTTATGATACGCTCACCATCGGCGGGCAGGTCGTGCACGAATTCGTCTCGCACTATTACCCGAATGTCCTGGAGGCGATGCGAACGCGCTGGATTTCCCCGCAGTTCATCACCACCAACCAGGTCGACAGCGCAGCGGCCTATGGCGAGCTGAAAGCGCTCGGTCGCACAGTCAACTCCGCGATCGGGATCGGCACCGCGGCAACGCATATGGAGTGGTTTTTCGGCCCGAAAGGCCTGCGGTTTTCCGAAATCGGCTGCCGGCCGCCGGGAGTCCGCGCCTGGGACCTCTATAACATTGCCAACGACATCGATTTGTATGTCGAGTGGGCTTCGGCGATCGTACATGGTCGACCGACCCAGCGGACCTCGCGCCGCTTCAGCACCGGGATCATCGCCCTTCGCCCGCAGCGGGATGGTCGGATTACCGGATACAGCGGACTCGATGCCATCCGCGAACGCTACGGCGAGTGGCTGATCGACTGGCACACTCCCGAGCCCGGCACGCCGACCGCGGGGGTCGAAGCCGGCTACATGGCCAACGCCTGGATCCGCATGAAGCATCCCGACTACGACACGCTGCGCTCGATGCTGGACGATGTCGGGCAGACGGTCAAAGTGCACGCGGGATAGAAGGAATCAAAAACGGGGAGCGCAGAAAGCCGTAAAGAAGTGAGGGACCGCAGATGGACGCAGATTGGCGCAGATAAGAAAAGGAAGGGGGGGATCGGGGGAAAGTTTGCGTAAGAGTTTGGGTGGGGAGTTGAAAATTCAAAATTCAAAATTCAAGACTCAAGACTCAAGACTCAAGACTCAAGACTCAAGACTCAAGACTCAAGACTCAAGACTCAAGACTCAAGACTCAAGATTTGTGATTTGAGATTTGGCGTCCGGAGTACAAATAGAGTTGAATTCCGCAGCCTAAGCTTCGAATCTTTCTAATCTGCGGAATTCTGCGTTCATCTGCGGTCAGCTGTTTCTTCCTCTTCTTCCTCCTCCTCCCCTGTGATCGCCCATTCGGGGTATGGTTCCGCGGTCCCTTTCATTGACCGCCAGAGGATGCGGTTGAGCGCGTCCTCGGGGGCACGGTCGATTTCGCGGAAGTTCATTTCGGCGGACGCGAGTGCATCGGCTCGCAGTTGGGGGTCGAGCAGGCTCTGCGGGCTGGGGTTCATTTGATCCAGCGGCACGTTGTTGGCCACGTGCGTGTACGGTGTCAGGTCGGGGGTTTCTTGGAAGCACTCGAACATCGGCGTGGCGCTGGCGTCGAAGATGTTCATCGACGGCAGACCGAGAATCTGTTCAATCGTCCGCAGAATGCTCGTCGTGTTGTAGTATGCGCTGACCGTCGCACCGCGTTTGGCAAATGGGCTGATGCAGTAGGCGGTGGTCCGGTAGCCGCTGACGTGGTCCCAGCCCGCTTGCGGGTCGTCTTCGATCGCGAAGATCGCCATCTGCGGCCAGAAACGACTGTGGCTGAGCGCGTCGACGATCCGGCCGAAGGCCAGGTCGTTGTCGGCGATCGACGCGGCGGGAGTCGGAAAACCAGGGCTGGTGCCGCTGGTGTGGTCGTTCGGCAGGCAGATGATCACCAGCTGCGGAAACTCACCTGATTTTTCAAACTCTGCGAGCTCCCGCAGAATGAAGTCGGCACGGTACTGATCCGGGACCGCCATTTCCCAACCGACGTAATCGGTCGGCGAAAACGGTCGGATGGACTCGATGCCCGGCTCGCTGGCGAAAATGACTTCGTCGCTTTCTCCCCGCCAGGTTTTATAGCAGGCGGTAAACGTCGGGGTCCCGTTCTTGTTCGGATCGCGCCATTTGACACGCGGCATCATGAACTCGCCGTAGTTGCGAATCGATTTTTTGTACCGCAATGCGTTGTCCCAAATGAAACCGGCGGGCGAATAGGCCAGCGCGTCGACATCGTCGTCCCCCATGCCGTCCGGGTAACTTCGCGGAAAGCCTGCAAAGCTCTTTTCCATGTAGTCGGTGCTCATCGCCGTGGTGCTCCACTGGTGCCCATCGGCGCTGAGGATCCCCGCGCAATAGGTGTTATCCAGCAGTACGAATTCGCGGACCAATTTGTATTGGTTCGGTGCGATCTGTTCATCGAAAATGCACAAATCGGCGTGCCCCCTCCCCTTTTCCAATTTGCCCAAGACCTGGTCGTACGTGCGGTTTTCCTTGATTACGTACACGACATGTTGGATCGAGCTCGGTTCGCCGATTCGTTCGGGGATCGGCTTCGGGGCCGCATCGGCTCGGGGTGGCAGCAGCGCGGCCTGGATCGCCGGAGCGCGCATATTGTCGGCGACTTGCTGAGACAGTTCCGCGAGTTTGGCTTCGGCCTCCGCCGGGCGAAAGACCGAAAGCGTCCCTTGGTAGAGATGCGAGTTGAATCCTTCTCCACCGGTTGGCGCGGATTTGGCTTGGTCGGGAAGTCCCTTGATGTTCACAGCGCAGACCTGGTTTCGCCGCGTGTCGTACAGTAGGCCTCCCGGATACCAGCCGACCGGCACCAGGCCCAACAATTTGGATTCACCCTTCGTTTCGGGTTCGAATTCGATCAGGCCAATCGCGTTGTAGCTGCCGTTGGCGACCCACAGCTGGTCGTTTTCGGCGCCAAAGGCGAGCGCATTAGGCGCCGCGCCGAACAGGTCCGCCGGAGAGGGCTTGGTCCAGATCGTCTCGGTGATTTTAGCCGTCGCGACCTCGATCACCGACAAGTTATCGCTGGCGGCATTGGCACAAACGACATATTTCTCGTCAGGCGAGACCGCCAGGGCGGAGGCGTGCAATCCGGTCACCAGCTCCGTCACCAAGTCGCCGCTGCTCAAGTCGATGATCGAGACCGAACCTTCGCTGGCGATGTGTCGCGTGGGGTCGACGCGGACGGTGGTGCCTTGTCCGGCCGGGCCAGTCAAGTCTCCCTCGGCAGGGCGACGGCCACCCCAGTTACTGACATAGGCTTGTGTGCCGACGATCTTCACATCGTAGGGGGCCACACCAACATCGAAGGTACGCGTGACCTTAAGCGCGGCCAGTTCGATTTCGAGCAGTCGATTGGAAAGGTTGCCGCAGACATACAAACGATCTCCGTCCGGGGTGAGACAAAGTCCGCTCGGGATCTCGGCTTCCCGCCGCGGCGCTCCAGCCGCCGGCAGCGGAATCGTGTAGGCGGGATGCACCTGGTGTTGCTCGTCCACTCGAAAGACTTTCACGGAGCCGTTGACGTTGCTGGCGTAGATTCGATCGCCGTCCGGAGAAAAGATGAGGCCCGTGTAGCTGACTTGGGCTCGCGAGTCGGCGCTTACGGCAACGGCAGGATCGGCGGGTTCGGTCTGCTGCTCATCCGGGAATGCAACCCGCTGTCGTTCGACGACGGAACCATCGCCGGCGAACCCGAATACCAGTAACTGGGAACTCTTGCCGGAAAGGACCAACAGTTCACCATCGGGCGAAAGTGCGACGGCCTGCGGCCGAACTCCGGGGAGCTGCACCAGTTGGCCGAAGGGGGTGAGGACCTGATTGACGGGCGTCTGAATCTGGTCGGGACCGTAGCCGACTTGCTGGGCCGACGCGGTAAGGCAAAAGAGCAGCAAGTAAGTAGCGCGGGGGAATAGACCACGAAGCCGGTTCAGTGAATTAGGAGTTGGCATATCGGCCACCGATTCAGCAAAAGAGTCCAATGGAAGGGATGGTGTCTGAGCGCATTATGGTAACCGGAATCGAGTCGTGAGGCGGACTCTCCGGCGCGGCCCCCCTCACCCTCGATCCCTCTCCCCCCAGCCGCGTCGTGCGGCTGGGGGGAGAGGGAAGCCAAACCAGGTCAAAAGGCCCGTGGGCTATCACCTTTGGATCACGTTAAACTCCACCGCTTTCCCCACCGAGCCTGTCTCGGTGGAAGGCAGGTCTGGAAACTAACGCAGACCGCCATCAACAGTTCCGCCTCCCCACCGAGCCTGTCTCGGTGGAAGGCAGGTCTGGAAACTAACGCAGACCGCCATCAACAGTTCCGCCTCCCCACCGAGCTTGTCTCGGTGGAGGGCAGGTCTGGAAACTAACGCGGCGATCCCTATGGGTTTGCGGTTGAGACAAACTGATGGCCGGCGGCGGTAAGCAGGTCGAGGGTCGCAGCGAGCGACTCCGCGCGGACAAAGAAATAGTCTGTGTCGAACGTCGAAATCGTCAGCAAACTGATGCGAGCGCTGGCCAGCAGCCCGCTGATTTCCGCGATGATACCGACTTCGTTAAAGTCGAGCGCGCCGACGATTCGCAGGCACCGAAACGGGCCTTCGATCCGAGCGCCCTTGGGGGGGGCTTGCCAGGGGCAAATAATCGAAGTCTCGCCGGCGGTGTGCGTCCAGGAGACGAAGCTGTCGGAGCGGAGATCCGGAACGATGGTGTCCGGGTCCAACCGACACACCGCGAACATATCGGCGAAAAGTTCAAACTGGAACGTTCGCGCCATACGTTGTTACGGAGCGAGCCGACTTACTTCTTGGGAGCGGCCTTTCCGGCAGGTGCTTTTCCGGCCGGCGCCTTGGCGGCGGGGGCCTTGGCGGCGGGGGCCTTCGCGGCGGCGGGAGCGGCAGCAGCTCCTTCTTCCCCTTCCGCTTTCGTCTTCTTTTTCTTCTTCATCGAGAGCTTCAGCACTCGGACTTTGGGCAAGCCCAGCACGTTACCCCCGTCGGTCCAGCGATCCATTTCCTTGAGCTTGGCCAGTCGCTCGCCGCGTTTGAGAACATTGCGCTGTTTGGCTGCGCCGGCTTTGATTCGAAGTGATTTGTCGAGCGTCATCGATAGTACCTGGTTCAGGAGCGAATGAAAATCGACCGCGCCGCGGCACATGGAGGAGATGCGGATCTGAGGAATTCACGTCCCAAAGATCGACTTGTCTCAACGATCCAAGCTGGCTCGGTCAGGCGAAGGGCTGCCGTAGAAGCCCCCTATTATAGCCGAAACCGGCCGGAACGGCCAAGGGCCCTGAGCGGCTCACGGGGAGAGGGAATCACCGGAGCGAGCCGCGACGGTTTGGGGCAGAATGACCAGCTTGCCGTCGATCCGACCCAGGGCAGAGGGGCGACCCGCTGCCGTCAATAATCTCAACAGCTGGTCATCGTCAATCGATTCGATCTTGGCAGAGGGCTGCGGCGACACCGATACCGCATGCGCAGCGACCGGCGGGTGGTGGGCCACCAACGAACGTTGAGGACTTGCGTTGTCCGAGCCTGTGCCGACCCATCGCACCGCCAGCAGCACCAGACAGGCGGCGGCCAGAGCGGCCGCGCCCGTTCCTCGCTTCATCCAACGCTGACGAGTCCGAATCCCCGGGAGTCGCCCGGTGCATTCTACTTTGATCCGCTCGCGGCGCAGCTGGCCGGCTGCGGACAGTTCGAGATCGAGTCGATCGGATTCCATTTGCGGTGCGTTCATGGTGCTTCAAACTCCCGTTCGGCTTTGATGCGCAGTTGATCGATCGCCCGGCGAAGCTGGCCGTCGACCGCGCCCGTCTTCAGACCCAGGCGACCAGCGATCTGTTCCAGGGTCCACCCCCAGCGGTAACGCAGCGCGAACAACTGCTGAAGTTCGCGCGGCGCCTGGCGGATTTGTTCCTGGATCCAGCGCCAGCGGGCTTCGTTGTCCGAAGTCGACTGGAGGTGTTGCCGAGGTTCCGCTTCCGCCGACAAGGGCTCGTGCCGGCGTCGGCACTCGCGTCGCAGCCAATCGTAGGCGACGCTTTTGATCAGCGCGCCGCACCAGTTTCGCAAACGCGGGTATTCGGCGATCGGTTTGATCGAGCGAATCGCCTTGAGCATCGCCTCGTGCACCAGGTCCAGGCAGGTGTTCTCATCGCGCCCGGTCAGTCGTCGCGCGTCCTGGTACATCAACTGGAAAAACGCGTCGTAAAAGCTTTCGAAACAGACGCGGTCACCCGCGGCGAAACCGCGCGTGACCGCAAGCCAATCGATGGTAGTTCGAGTCTCGGTGGCCGCGGCGATGTCCGAAGCGGCTTCGGATGGAGCCGTGGCGGCGGGAGACGCTGATCGCATGGAGATCACTGCCTGCATCGAAGTTCGCGCCTGTCTACACCGACCGGGAGGAACTCCGGCCGACGCACGTCTACTATTCTACTTGGGGGAGGACGCCCCCTCAGAGGACTGCGGTTTGGCTCGGCCAAACGGGCCCATTTCCATCCCCCGCGACAGTTCTTCCACCGAGTTCTGAATCATCCGCAGCGCTTGCGGAGTCCCCTTGGCAAACAGGAGCCCCGATTCTTCATGCAACTGCAGTTGCAACTCTTCCGAGTCCAACATCTTCAGGCCGACCGAAAAGACGGCTTCGAGTTGCTCCTTCGGCAAGGACTGCAGGATGCCACGCACATTCAGCACCAGCATTTCCCCGGGCTGCTCGGCGCCGTAGTCGCGACCAATCAACATAAAGGAATCGCCGTTGCCTCCCCCTGACTGTTCCACGATGACCCTGCCCGATGTGGCCGTGCTCATCGCTTCGAGTGCGGTCCCGATCGATACCTTTCGCAACTCGATCGACGGTAAGGTAATCCGAGAGGCTTCATCTTTGACGATGATATTCAACGAGGCCAGACTGCCCGACAAGTCGCGAATCGTGCGGATGTAGTCCGCGACCGATCCACCGTCGAACTGAATTTCCGGGAGGACCTTGGCCAGCTCGTCTTGCATCGACAGTTCTTCGAGCGGTTCTTGCGAACTTTGCGTCCCCGCACTGCCATCCTGTGCCGACAATTCGCACGGTGCGAATAAGACAGCCATTGCGATCCACGCGCCGAGCGCAAGCCACGACCATCGGTTTTTCATTTTCGATCTCCCCAAGTTGACTTATGTGATGCCGACGCCGATTTCAGCGTGCGGCCACGCCGCGCTTGCGACTTTCACCCGCTATACGCCGGAAGAAAGCGTTTTTCGCGCACATTTTTGAAAAATCACGAATTGTTTACACCGTAGGCCGGAACAAGTCTTCGCGGTTCCGGCACATGGTTTACCAATCCACGGCGACCTTGGCGATCGCTTTGAGCACAGGAGTATCGCCGGCCAAGGGAGCATGCCCATCGTGCGGGAAGAACACGGCGAACTCGCCGACTCGCAGCTGGAACCAGGCTCGGGGAACGTCGGTCAGAAAAGCGATGTCGCGGACCGAGTCGTAATTCGCAGTCGCGGCCGCCTGGGTGGAAAGCGGCGACCAGCCGATCGTCTCCTCCCCGGTCAGCACCAATTGGATGTCGATATACCGCCGATGGAATTCGAGCGGCGCGTTGGCTCGAGTCCGCCCCTGGGCCGATTCGATGATCACCCACAGCCGATCTGGCTCCAAGACATGTTTCCCGGCTGGCGGGGGCGCCGCCATGGCCTGCCGCAAAAAGTCAAACGCGGCAGGAAATCCGGGGTGGGTCGTCCGCCATCGGTCGTCGAACGGGAATGCGTCCAGTATCATGCAAACGGTTCTGCTAGCGGTTGACTTGAAAGCCGCCGGTCGGAGTTGCCCCTCGCGAAGGGACCCACTAAAATCCGCGAAAACTCGCCGCTCTCCTCCCCTGCCCGGCCGATTGGCTGGAACGACCCATTATGCGATTTGATCAACGGGCTGCCAAGATTGAGTTGATCCTTTCCGATGTGGATGGCGTGCTGACCGATGGGGGAATCGCCTACGACAACCAAGGGATCGAATACAAGCAGTTCCATGTGCGGGATGGCCTGGGAATCAAACTGTGGCAGCGCGTCGGATGGACCTTCGGCTTGTTGACCGCGCGGACCAGTCATATCGTCCGCGTGCGAGCTGCCGAACTGGGGATTGACCTGATCCGACAAGGGTTTGACGACAAGCTGCCGGTGGCCCAACAGATTATCGAACAGATGCGGTTGTCACCGGAGCAGGTGTGCTACATCGGCGACGACCTGGCCGATATTCCGTTGATGCAACACGTCGGACTGGGCGTTGCGGTGGCGAACGGGGCGAACGACGCGCGAGCCGTGGCCCACCACGTGACGGCCACCGACGGAGGCAAGGGCGCAGTGCGCGAGTTGATCGAGATGATTCTCAAAGCCCAAGGGCGATGGGATGAAGTCCTCCGCCGCTACACCGGCGCCTAACGTCGCACGACTCGGAGAGTCGTGACGGCGAGCGGTAGCGGCAGGATCGCGACTCGGAGAGTCGCGCGACGGGGGTGCGACGTTGCAGGGAGGTGGTGTGCGATGAGGCGATTACGCGGTCCGTGGGGCCGATTCCTCTCGGCGTTGGCTGGGGTCCTAGCGGCGTACGCGCTCTACGCTCGCCTGGCGATCCCGTGGATCGAGGGACCTCCCAAACGGATCCGCGAAACGGCGTTGGTTTCTGCCGACATCCATTCCCAATCGCCGGACCTTAGCCGTTGGCTCCCCGCCGGGGCTTGGGAGCTGCAGCCTTGCAAGCGGCTAGACACCGCCGCCGGACATCTCCTGTTTCAAGATTACCAGCCGCACGACGATGGTCGAGTCGAGGTTCGTCCGCTGACGATTCTGTATCGGGCGGCCGGAGACCCGCCCGAAGCGCCGCAGATCGTGTTGCGGGCGCCGCAAGGGGCCGTGCTGAAGTTCGACGCCCCGCTCAATCTCAGCGCCAAGACCGGTCAGCTGGAGGGAGGGATGCTCTTTGGGCCGGTGGAAATTTATCGCCAAGCCTCGGCGCCCGACCGCCGAGATGATTGGCGAGTCCTCACGAGCGAGGTCCAACTCACCAACGAACGAATCCAAACACTGCAAGACGTGGAATTCCAGTTCGGGCCGAACGTCGGGCGCGGCCGGCATTTGATCGTGACATTGGAGCGAGATCCTCTGCGGGCCGGACAGAAAACGATGGCAGCGGTACGCGGCGCGGCGCGAATCGAACTCGTGAAAATCGCGGAAATGCGATTGGAAGTTGACGAGGCGCCGGCGGCAACCCCGTCCGACGCCTCGTCTCCGCCGCTGGCGTTGGGGGGAGTGCCGGCCCGGAACCCTCCGTCGAGTCCGCAGGCGCCTGCCGTCGAATCGACCACTGCAACTCCCAAGGCGCCGCCGACTTTGTACCGCGTCACCGCAGCGGGGCCGCTGGTGATCGACGTGACATCCGGGCTGGCAAGTCTGAATCAGCAGGTGGAAATGATTTCACTTGCCGATCCACGCGATTGGATGAAAGCCGATCGGTTGGAGATAGCGTTCAGCGGCGGCGCGCTGTCGAACTCCACGGACCAGGCAAACGACACCGGCGTGGAACCGAGCGATCCGCGAGCTCCCCAGCCGAAAAGCTGGAGCGTGCAATCGGTGGCGGTGGTCGGTCAACCAGCGCAAATCAATTTCCCGTCGCACCGAGTTACTGTCTTGGGTGAACGCCTGGCCTATGACTTTGCTCGGGATACCGTACGGATCGAGAATACGGTCCCGCAACCGTTGCGGCAGGAAAACCTGGAGCTGATGGCGAGCGACGTCGAGTATCGGCGGATGGAGGATGGCTCGATTGGGCCGACAACGATCCGCGGTCCGGGGCGATTAGTGCAAACCTCCGATCCCGATCAGCCACCGATGGTGGTCGCCTGGCAGCAGGGCTTGTCGATCGAGGTCCAGGGGGAGCAACGCAAACTGACCGTTCTGGGAAAGGTCGTGGCGAACTTCGGTCCGACGATCGCCCTGGAAACCGATCAAATCGAGCTTTGGTTTCGGCAGGGCAAACCAGCCGGGACCGGGGCCGCGGCGGTCGACCTGGTCAAGCTGATCGCGACCGGGCAAGTGCACGTGACCGCCGATCGTCTGGATGTCCGCGTCGAGCAGTTGTTGGCGTACTGGCCGGCTCCGATCGAGGCAGGGGTGGGTGGGGACGCCGGATCCGGAGCACAATCGCTGCGGGCTGCGGTGGCGCGTTCGGACTATGTCGGCGCAACACCGCAAGAAGCGGTTCGGGCTGCGACGTCGGTAAGCCCCGCCCGAGAAGACTCGAACGCACCCGCCGCCTTGAGCAATTCCAGCCTGCCGCTGGCCAACCCGCCGAAACCGGGTGGAGTGCCGCTGTGGGTTCGCGGCCAGGTCGCTACGATCCGCTTTGCGGCAAAGCCCCTCCTTGCCGCTCGAACCGTCGACGGAGCGCCCACGTCCTCCACCGAATCCAGCAGCGCCTTGGGTGGTTCCGCGGCCGCAGTTCAATTTGACGAAATCACCATCGATGGCAATGTCCTGTTACAACAGCGGAATCCCCTGAACCAAGAAGCCGAACTGCAGATCGAAGGCAATCAGTTGAAGGTAGTGCCACAAGATGCAGAGCATCGGCGAGCCGTCGTGCAAGGGGCGCCCGATCGCCCCATGATCATCACCGCCGCCGGGATGACGATGTCCGGTGCACAAGTGACGGTCGATCAAAAGGCCAATCGACTCTGGATCGATGGCGCCGGCAATCTACAGGGAGCGTTGGCCGGGGAATTGGCGTCATTGGCCAGCGGTGGAGCGCGATCGCAGGAAACGCCGCTCCCCGCCGCCGCGGTCGATGCGGGCGTCGCGGCAGCACCTGCGGAGATCGTTCGCCAGTTGGCACTCGCCTGGGAGGGGGGCATGGTTTTCGATGGGCGCCAGGTTTACTTTGAGTCCGGCGTCGTCGCGACGATCGACGAACCGGCGGAATCCGGACTGGTGCGGACGCGAGTCGAGTGCGCCGCGTTGAACCTGACGCTGGAGGATCAGCTCGATTTCTCGGGCGCAGGTGAGTCGGCTTCGGCGGGCGGTTCGACGATGGCCGCGACGCGGGTCGAATCGATCACGTTGGCCCGCGAGATCTCCGCAGACCAACGCGTCTTTCCACAGGTCGCGGCGGGAGGCGATCCCGAGGCGCGCCGTTCGATTCTGGAGCGCCAGGTTTTCGACTCGCAAGCGACCTTACAGCAGCTGCAGCGTTTCGACGTGCCGTGGCTGCAGGTCCAGGTGCGCTCCGGCGGAGTCCGCAGCAACGGACCTGGGGCGCTGACGGCGTGGATGCCCGCCAGTCAACTTGGGCAGAACTTGCAATCGACGCTCCCCAGTTCCGATCGTCCCGCCGCCGGCGCGAGCGCTTGGGGGAATACACAAATAAAATTCGATCGGGAAATCGAAGGAGATCTGGAACGGAGCGACTTGACGTTTCGTGGCAACGTGCGGGTGATCTACGGGAGCGTGGGGGGGACGGACGAATCCCTGGATGCGGACGTATCCCAGCTATCCACCGGCCGGTATCGGCTGCGGGCCGACGAATTGCGCGTCGTGCAATGGCAAAGGTCGACCGCCGCCGAGCCGCACCTGGAGATGATCGCACAAGGGCAGTTGCAGTTGGAGGGAGAGTTGTTTTCGGCGCTGGCCCAACGACTCAGTTTCGACCAGGCCCGCGAGATCTTGGTGCTGGAGGGGGATGCGCGCAACCAGGCCCGGCTGGAATATCAAACCGCTCCCGGCGCTCCGCGCAACCCCCTGGTCGCGGCTAAAATCAAGTATCGTCTGCGCGACCAGGCCGCGGAGGCCGAGGGGATCACCCACGGCGTACTGAGCACTGGACCGCTATTCGAACGAAAATAACCGCCGCCCCGATCGCTGTTCACTGGACCCGCCCTATGACCAAAACGGTACGTCTCCCTCCGCGTTCGGCTGTTCCGGCCGGCGATACGTGGGACCTTTCGAAACTCTTTGCGGACGATGCCGGCTGGGAGTCCGAGCTGAAGAAACTCGAGCGGCGGATCGGCAAGCACGCGCAATGGCAAGGGAAACTCGGCGTTAGCGCCGCGACAATTGCCGCCTGTCTGAAATACGCCGGCGCCAGTGAGCGGATCGCCGAACGCCTGGGAAACTACGCCTATCTGCGAGCCGCCGAAGATCAGGCCAACGCAGACTATCAGCGAATGCTGGGCCGCTGGCAAACCGCATCCACGCGACTGAGCGAAGCGACCAGTTTTATCCAGCCCGAACTCCTGGCGATTCCGGCGGCCAAGTTGAAGCGATTTCTCCGCGAGCCCGCTGTGGCGCTGTACCGGCTGATGATCGAACGGATTTTGCGCTTCCGCCCCTACACGTTGCCGGCCGAGCAAGAGCGACTGCTGGCGATGCAGGGGGATATGGCCGCAACCGCCAACACCGTGTTTCGTCAGCTGCACGACGCCGATCTGAGATTCGGCAACGTGCAGGACGCCCAAGGGCGGCAGATCGAATTGTCGCCGGCGACGTTCACGCAGCTGCTCCAGTCCCCCGAACGGGACGTGCGGAAGCGGGCTTTTCACCAGTTTTACGAGCAGTTCACAGGCCACGGGAATACCTTGGCCGCTATCCTCCACGGCTCGATCCAAAAAGATGTCTACTACGCCCGAGCCCGCGGCTACCCCAGTTGCCTGGAGTCCGCGCTGTATCCCGATCAGGTCTCGCCCGCGGTCTACGACAACCTGATCGCCACGGTGCGCAGTCACCTCCCGACGCTCTATCGGTTCTATGAACTGCGGCGCCGCAAGATGCGATTGAAGTCGATCCACCATTACGACACCTACGTACCGATTCTCAGCCAAATGCAACAGCGGCACACGTGGGATGAGGCGGTCGAGTTGGTCACGGAATCTCTGGCGCCGCTGGGGTCGCACTACGTCGACGTGCTCCGCCGCGGGCTCTCCGGGCGTTGGTGCGATCGCTACCCCAACCGAGGGAAGCAAAGCGGTGCATTCAGCTACGGCACCTACGACGGGGAACCGTACATCTTGATGAACTACAAGCCCGAGGTGCTGAACGACGTGTTTACATTGGCCCACGAAGCGGGGCACTCGATGCACTCCCACCTCTCCGTCCAGCATCAACCGTACGAGTACTACCACTACACGATTTTTGTCGCCGAGGTGGCGAGTACGTTTAACGAACAACTGCTGGCGAAGCATATGCTCGAGCGAACTCGCGATCCGAAAATGCAGGCGTATTTGATCAACAACCAGATCGACGACATCCGCGCGACCATCGTGCGGCAAACCATGTTCGCCGAGTTTGAAAAGACGACGCACGCGATGGTGGAGGCGGGAGAGCCGCTGACGTTGGCGGCCTTCCGGCAAGTCTATCGCCAACTGTTGGAGGACTACTTTGGCCCCGAATTCGCCTTGGACGAGGAACTGTCGCTGGAGTGCTTGCGAATCCCCCACTTCTATCGAGCGTTTTACGTATACAAGTACGCCACCGGGCTGTCGGCCGCGATCGCACTCAGCGAGCGGGTGCTGGCGGGCGGAGCGTCCGCTTTAGACGACTACTTGGGATTCTTGCAGGCGGGCTGCAGCAAGTTCCCGCTCGACCTGCTGCGCGACGCGGGGGTCGACTTGGAAACTCCGCAACCGGTCGACGCCGCGATGCGCCGATTCGCGTTGCTGATCGATCGCTTGGAGGAATTGTTGTAGCTCGCGAGCTTGCGGAGTGCGTAGAGGATTTGAGAGTAGAGCGATTGTCCTCAATTGCTCTCTTCACCCCGCGCGATCCGATACAACCGACGGTTAAGGACAACAATTCGGCACGAGCGGCGTCAGGCCTGGGCCAGGTATCGACGGCGGACGGCTCGGAACACGATCCACGCGATCAGACCGAACACGATCCACGCCAAGATCACAAACGTATTCGCGATCAGGCGGATGGCGACGTCCTCTAGAAACCGGCCGAAGCGACCGACGGCTTCAGACCATTCCAGCGAGGCGCGGCGAGCCAGCGCAGGACGCTCGGCCGGCATGAATGTCACTTTCTCGATCGCGTTCAAATGCACGGTCGACATGGCAACCTGGTAGCTGAGCAGACGCAATTGGCCCTCCATTTGTTCGATCTCCAAACGGACACGAGCCAGTTCGCGTTCGATCGTCAACAATTGGTCGATCTTGTCGGTCTGCTTTTTCAGAAGTTCCATGATCTGTGTTTCCAGTTGCTTGCTGCTGGCGACACGAGCCTCCAGGTCGACAAACCTTTCCGAAACATCACTGGCTTCCTCTCGCAAGGACTCCGGAACGCCCAACCCGCTGGCGGAGCCCAGAAATTCGCGGTAGCGATTGACCGGCACACGGATCGTCCAGCGGCCACCGCGACGACTCCCCTGCATTTGCTGAACATCGGTATGGGCAATATAGCCGTCGAACTGTTGAACCAGCCGGTTAACCTCCTGCGGGAGGGCGTCGAATCGTTCGACCTCGATCGACAGATACGCCGTGTAGATGATCTTGCGATCGACCGGCGCGACTGGGTCCTGGGTGTACGAAGACTCGGCCGTCGCGTCGAGCGCAGGCGGTGTTTGGGTAGTTTCCGGCTTCACCTCCGCGGTGGCCAGCGAGTCGAGTTTTCCGGCGAAAATGCCTTGCCCTCGGGCGGTTCCGTGTGCCGGGGCCGGTGCCCCTGGCATCGAGGATTGGGCACACCCAGACGCGAAAATCAAGCCAAGAACGCCGAGCTGATACGTCCAATGCGGGCGATACATATAGGTTCTCCTCTGAGGACAACCAATCGACGCTGGCCCCGTCACTTTGTTACTGAAGTTTTTCTGGCGCCCCCCGCCCCCCCGCCCCCAAGGGAAGCTGTGCAATTGAACGGGAGGCCCGTTTGCACATAAACTGGATAAGAGATTCGGAATTCGCCCGACGTCGCACGGATGTCGGGCTCCGTAATCGTTCGGAAGCAAAACCAGGGGAAGTCATGCAACGCGTGCTGTTCGGATGGATCGCTGCGATCTGGGGGGGATGGACGATTGCGGCGGTCGGCCAGCAGAACGAGATCTTCCAGCCTCCTGTCCGCTTGACGGTCGCGGACGTTCCGATCGACTGCGGCGCTCAATGGGGGCATGCCGGACCTTGTTACGAAGATGTCGATGGCGACGGACTGCGGGACCTGTTGGTCGGGGACTTCAGCGGAAAATTTCAGTTCTATCGCAATCAGGGGAGCGACGCCGAGCCGCAGTTCGAACTGGGGATGCCGCTGCAGGCAGGGGGCGTCGACGCCGAAGTCCGAATCTACTGATGCATCGGCTCCAGTCCCCAGTTGGTGGACTTCGACGACGACGGCAATATCGATCTGATCAGCGGCAGCTACGACCCGGGCACGTTTCACTTGTTCCGCGGGTTAGGTCGGGGCGAATACGCCGCGGTCGAGACGATTCTGGACAAATCGGGCAAACCCGTTCTCACCCAACCGGATCAACAGCAGCCGTTCGAGTCGTTCGGCAGTTGGATTGCCGTCGTCGATTGGGACCACGACGGGGATTTGGATTTGTTATTGGGGACTTACTCGGGCGAGTTCCGCATTCGTCTGAACGAAGGGACGCGCGGCACGCCAGAGTTCGCCACGGACAACTTGATCGTTGCTTGCGGCAACAAGCCGGCCAAGTTGCCTAAAGGGCATGCCACACCGGGCGTCGTCGATTGGGACGGGGATGGTCTCTGGGATATCCTGACCGGCTGCGAGGACGGCGGGGTTTACTGGTTGCGGAATGTCGGTCGCCTGGGCGAGCCGAAGTTCGCGGCGATCGAGAACCTGATTCCACCGCACCAAGGAGTGGGCGAGGACGAGTGGCTGTGGCCCGAATCGGCCCCGTGCCCCGGGATTCGTTCTCAAGTCTTCGCCACCGATTTCAACTTGGATGGCAAGGTCGATCTGCTGTTGGGGGACTTTTGTACCAATTTGACGGTCCGACCTGATTTGAGCGATGCGGAACGCGCGGCGATGGATGAAGCGCAAACGCAACGAGAAGAGGCAGCCGCGGCTTTGCGGAAGTTCATGGAAGATTTGCGGTCGCGCTTCGAGGCCAAGTACCCCGGCGAAGCCGCGATGTCCAACGAGGCGACGCAGGAGTGGACCAAAGCCTACCGCGACATGACAGCCAGCCATTCCTACGTCGATACGCGAACCCGTTACGATACGGCGCGCGAAAAACTAAACGCGTACTTCGTCCAACCGGAAACGCCGGGGATGATCAATGCGTACGCCACTTGCCATGGCTACGTCTGGTTGTTCCAGCGGAAATAGCCGGTTACTTCTTGCGCAGTTCCGTGTGGCAGGCGACGCAACTGGAGGTGAGGTGGTTGAACGCCAGCGTTGCCCCTTCGATATTCCCCTTGCGCGCTTGGACGATCAGGTCAGTGTTCGACATGTCGAACATGTGCATCTGCGCAGCGTATTCGGGGCTGCCGCTACGGACGAACCCTTCCAGCTGCCCCAGAGCCCGCATTTGGGTGGCATAGGTCTCCAACGACTTGAAATCACCCGCGGTCAGCCCTTCGAGCATCCCTTTGGAATAGTCCATCTTCTTTGCCATCCAGAAGCTGATTGGCTTTTCCTTGGTGATCTTGGGAGTCTCCATTTCCTGCGACTTGGCAGCCGGTTCTTGACTCCAGGAAAAGCAAGTGCTTCCCCACAGGACGAAGACGAGAAATGTGGTTCTCAGCATGGTCTATCCTTTTAAAAAACGAAACTCAGGATTCGGTATCTCACGAGTTCTACCGCCTGGCGCGAGCCAGCGGTTTCCGGTGTTGGATGCGCGAAGAATCCGCAGGCTCGCGCCAGGCGGCTGATGTTTTGGGACAAAGCCTAGCGCCATTAGTTGCAAATGGAATGCCAATCGATGCGCGGAGCAAGACTGGGCGAATTCTCGTTAAATCGCCCAACGAGCGACTCCCCGGTGTGCGGAATCGACCAAACGGAGCGCGCTTCGCCCGATGTGGAGAAGAGGGACACGGGATCGTTGGGGCTTACCCCTCTTCGTCTTCTTCTTTGATGTTCGCAGAGGCGATCACTTCCTGCTGGATATTCGGCGGCATGACGTCGTAGTGACTGAACTCCATCGAATAGCTTCCCAAGCCGCCGGTCATGCTGGAGAGCGAGCGAGCGTAGGTGATGACTTCGCGGAGGGGGACTTCGGCATGGATCAGCGTGAAGCCGCCACCGGCGGGGTCGCTCCCCGAGACCCGGCCGCTGCGACTGGACATGTCGCTATACACGTCTCCGACGTGGGACTCGGGGACGGTGATATTCATCCGGACGATCGGTTCCAGCAGGCCGGGGCGGGCCTTTTCGAAGACTTGTTTGAAAGCCTGGCGGGCCGCCGTCTTGAACGCCGCTTCGCTGCTGTCGACGTCGTGGTATTTCCCGAAGTGAACTTCGACGCACAGATCCTGTACGGGGTAGCCGGCCAGGACGCCGCCGCCGATCCGTTCGGCGAAACCCTTGGCGATGGCTGGCATGAAGTTGCCGGGGATCGATCCACCCACGACCGAATCGATCCAAAGGAAGTTGGACTTTTCGTCGTAGTGTTTATCCTTCATCGAAGGGAATCGGCTCTTGACCGCGTATGCATCGATGTCGGTGTTGCGCGGCAAGGGGAACATTCGGATGTGGACTTCGCCGAATTGGCCGCGACCCCCCGACTGCTTTTTGTGGCGATAGCTCCCTTCGGCGTCCCCTTGGATCGTCTCGCGGTAAGCGATTCGCGGCTGCTTCGTGTCGACGTCCAGCTTATCGCGGCGGTGGAGTTTTTCGCGGACCAGCGTCAAGTGCAGTTCGCTCATCCCGGTCATCACCAGCTCTTTGGTCTGGGCATCCCGGTCGAGGTGGAAGGTCGGATCTTCCTCGACGATCTTGTGCAAGGCGCCCGAGAGTTTGGCTTCGTCGTTGCGGCTTTTGGGGGTCACCGCCAGGGCGACCATCGGCGTGGGGAAGACCATCGCCGGCAGGTGGTAATCCCCCAGTACGGTTCCCGTATGCAGATCTTCCATCTTGGCGACGGCCACGATTTCGCCGGGCCCGGCGTGGTCGATCGCTTCGGCCTTTTCTCCTTGGACCAGCAGCGGCGCGGAGATTTTGACGGCTTTCCGGGCCCCCACCAGGTGGACCTGATCGTCGCGTTTGAACGATCCAGAATAGACGCGAATGAAGCTGAGTTTCTGCACGAACGGGTCGATCCGCGTCTTGAAGACGCGGGCGCAGAGCCCCTCCGTTGCGGGCGTCACTTGCACCTCTTGGTCGTTGTGCGTCGCCGCCCGCGGCAAATCTGCGGGGGAGAGCCCGCACATCGACACCGCGTCCAAGACTTCGCGCAATCCGACCTGGGTTTTGGCGGAACAACAGACGATCGGGACGAGCGTCCCTCCGCGGACGGCCTGGACGATCAACCGTGAAAGCTCCTCCGGGTTGGGGCGTTCACCCTCGAAATACCGCTCCATCACCGCTTCATCGACTTCGATGATCGACTCGATCAACGGATCGCTGATCTCGGCCGGGTTGAGCAAGGCTCCGCTGGTATCGGCAGGAACTTGCAGCGTACTGGCGACGCCGCGGAAGTCGGCCCCCTGCCCCACGGGGACATTGAGGAGGACGCAGCGCGGGCCCCACATCTGCTGGAGGCTTTCGATCAAGTGGGGGAAGTTGATGTTGTCCGCATCCATCCGGTTGATCACCAGAATCCGCCCCAGGCCCAACTTGCCCGCTTCCTCGAAGACCCGCCGCGTGTTGACTTGGATTCCCACTTGAGCGTTGATCACGATCAGGGCGGTCTCGACAGCGTGCATCGCACCGATCGTCTGGCCGATGAAATCGGGATAGCCAGGGCAGTCGATCAGGTTGAATCGATTCCCGTCGTGGTCGAAGTGCACCACCGAGGCCTCGATCGTGTACTTGTGATTCTTTTCTTCCGGGTCGAAATCGCAGAGACTCGTGCCGGCATCGACGCTGGGCTGCCCGGCCGCCGCCTGGGACAGGACCAGGAAGTTGTCCGCCATCGTGGTTTTTCCGGAAGAGCCGTGGCCACAAAGCACCACGTTGCGAATCGACTCGACACTCGTTTTTGCCATGTATCCCACCTTGTTGAGAGGCTCGGCCACTGAATACTGGCAAATATGGCACAGTCGAAAGTCACTCGCAAGTAGCAGCCACGGGGCTGGCCGCTACAATGAATCGCCGCGGTGGACAGGCGCAGCGAGCCCCGCTTTCACAGGTTTTTTTTTGGAGGGGACCTTCGTGTCGCGCAGCATTCCCCAAGTCGGCGAAGTGGTCTGGATCGGCTTGCGACCGGCCCGCCGCGAGCCGCTGATCGTGGTCCCGCGCGTCATCGCCGATCCGCAGGACGGCTTGGTGGGGGAAAGGACGAATGGCGGCGCCACGCGGTTGCGCCAAGTCACCTTGATTCAATACGAACACCTGGAGGCGCTGCGACGGCTGTTGACCCGCGCGGCATTTGACTCGGCGCTGCCGATCGATCCGGGCTTGTTGCGGCGGAACATCGTCGTCCGCGGGATCAACTTGACCGCGCTCAAAGAGCAGACGTTCCAAATCGGTGAGGCGATTTTCTATGGGACTGGGAACTGCGCCCCGTGCTCATTGATGGAAGAGAATCTGGGTCCCGGCGGCTGGGCGGCGATGCGCGGTCACGGTGGCATCACGGCCCGCATCGAGCAAGGTGGGGGCATCGCCGTGGGGGATCCTGTCCGATGGCTCGCCCGCGGCGAACTCCAGGACGCCGTAGACTGAGAGCCGTAGACTGAGAGCCGTAGACTAAGAGCAGAAGACTGAGGGCAGTGCCGACTACCCGGCAGCTAGGCTCTGTCCCAAAACACAGTTTCGCGTCCCCTTGAGATTAGCCGCATGGCGCTAGCCTGCGGTTTCCGATGTTGGATGCGCGAAGAAACCGCAGGCTCGCGCCAGGCGGCTGATGTTTTGGGAAAAAGCCTAGTACCGAGTACTCGATACCGAGCAATCTCAATCGAGGAAGCCGACCAGTTCTTGGCTACGGCTGGGCTGTTGCAGTTTGCGGACCGCTTTGGCTTCGATCTGGCGAATCCGTTCGCGGGTGACGCGGAAGATGTGTCCGACCTCCTCCAGCGTGTAGCTGTAACCGTCTCCCAAGCCGTACCGCAGCTTGATGATCTCGCGCTCGCGGTAGCTGAGGGTTTTCAGCACCTTATCGATTCGGCCGCGGAGCATCTCCTGTGCGGCGTTGACCGAGGGGTTTTCGGCATCGCCGTCCGGGAGCAGGTCGCCGAACTGGCTGTCCTCGCTGTTCCCCACGGGTCGATCGAGGCTAATCGGGTAGCGGCTCATCGCCAGCACGCGGCGGGCTTCTTCGATCGTGGTTTCCGCGCGGCGGGCGATCTCTTCCAAGGTCGGTTCGCGGCCCAGCTCTTGCAGCAGCGAGCGGGAGACGGTGCGGACGCGCGACATCGTTTCGACCATGTGCACCGGGATGCGGATGGTTCGGCTTTGGTCGGCGACAGCGCGGGTGATCGCCTGGCGAATCCACCAGGTGGCGTAGGTGCAGAATTTGAACCCACGGCGGTATTCAAACTTGTCGACCGCGCGCATCAGGCCGGCGTTTCCTTCCTGGATCAGGTCCAGGAAGCTCAAACCGCGGTTGCGGTATTTCTTGGCAATCGAAACGACCAGGCGGAGGTTGCCTTCGGACAGTTCCCGCTTGGCCTTTTGGTACGCCGAGAAAACAACCTTGAGGTTCTCCACGCGTTTTCGCAGACTGGAAGGGGACTCCTGCAGGGCGACCAGGATTCCGCGCAGCTCGCGTTGCAGCCCATCGAATTCGTGCAGCGGGCGCTTGGCCTTTTTCATCCGCTGGATTTTGGCGAACAGGTCGTCGACTCGCGCCGAGAATTCCTCGATCGGCTTGATCATCGCCTCGATCCGCTGGGTGCGCAATCCCAATTCTTCGATCAGGCGCACGGCGCGGCGGCGACGGCGGGAGAGTGCCAGCCAGGCCCGCTTCCGCTTCGATTTCGGCAGTCGCCGATTCAACGCCGTCAAGTAGTCCCGCCGGTTTCGCTTGAGGAGCACATCGAGCGTCTCGAGGTTGTGCGGAAAGCGACCCAGGATCTGTTCCTTTTCCAAGCGGTCGGTCACCGAGACCTGCACCGTTCGGTCGAACGGGAGTTCCCCCGAGTGAACTCGCTTCAGTGTCTTGAAGGCGACTTGGATGACGTAGTCGCATTCCAACAAGCGGGTTCGGAATTGGCGTCGAGTGTCCTCGATCCGCTTGGCAAGATGAATCTCCTGCTGCCGAGTGAGCAGAGGGATCTCGCCCATCTGCGTCAAGTACATGCGCACCGGATCGTCGGACCAGGAATCGCCGTCTTCGAACCCGGCCAGCAAGTCGTTCTCGGCTTTTAATTCCTCATCCGCGTCGGTCGTCAGTTCCTGTTCGGGCAAGGCGACGTCGACTTCGTCATCATCTTCGACCGCCGTCGCGTCGAAGGGCTCGGCGGCCACGCGAATTCGAGTCGTCTCGTCGTCAAATCCTTCCAGAATCGTGTCGTAAAGTGTCATGCTCCCACGCTCAAAAATGACTGGCCCGCACGGACTGCACCGAGTCCACGATGGGCAAGTCTACCATTGACTCCGTGCTCCACCGCATCGCAGCCAGATTTGTCAAAAAATTACGGTTACGTCGTTTCGATCGGCGAGACAAAATTGAGAGAAGTAAGTTCCACCCGGAAGCAACGTTCAATCTGCGAACCCACCAGGGCGGATTCGAATCGCGCGCGGAATTTCGTTCCGTCGCGTTGATTCCGCCGAGACAACTTCACTGCCCAGACAATGTTTCGGATCAGACAATGATCAAGCCCGCCCGCATTTTCTTAAAGGCACTGTCCTGAAAAGGCACTGTCTCGAATGCACTCACCCACCTCGAACTAGCGAGCCTTCCTGGAAACCCGAAGGTCCTCGCCCATCCCTGGCCTGCTCCCAACCGGCCTGCTCCTATCCTCCCTGCCCCATCCTACCGACCCCCATCCATGGAAGCGGAGCTCGCGAACGAATCGTTCTGGCTTACTCTCAAAGCCCTGACTGGATCAACACCTTCCTTCGCGCCCACATTTGGGCTTAAAGTCGTACGGGGATAATCGTACAGGCATGAAATGGGAAGCGTGGATCCCAGTGCCTCAATTTTAGCTGGACAAACTCGAAGGTCTAGGCGCGAAACTGGCTTTTCCGCAGCCAGCATTTTCCGCGCCGAATCGAGCGATCGGCGGGGGAATTTTGCAAGGCATTTCGCGTGCCGTTGCGTACAATTTTTCGCTGTGACGGCGGATAGGTTCATGCCACACACCCAAGGGGACGCCGAGCATTTCTCGAAGCCGCCGCGACGAAACGCCCCAGTTTCTCCCGGATGTGTCGCCGCCGCTCCTCCGTTTCCCCGCTCCGCTGCTGTGTTTTTGCCACACGCTTGGTATAACACCAGCGGAAATCCCGAATTCTGAATTGCCCGCCGCCACCCAGCCCATTTACCCCGCCGCCATGTCCCAACCGTTGCGCATCCCTTGCCCAAACTGCCCAGCCGAATTGACGGTGGAAATACGGCAGGCGGGCCAGACGATTACCTGCCGCAGTTGTAAACAGGTGATGGAAGTACCTACGATGCGGGTTCTGCGACAGTTAGCGGCGCAGGACTCGGAGTCATCTGCTGCGGGGGCCAGTGCAACTTCCGGCCGCCAGCGCGTGGTCGCCCCGCCCAGCCCTTGGAAAAGGGGACTCTTTGCCAGCGGATTGGCGGTCGCGCTGTTGGCCTCCGCGGCGGGCGGCGGACTGCTAGCGTGGGCCGCAAACTTCCGAACCGAATTGCCGCAAACTCAGATCGACGCCCTCAATCGCGCCAAATTCCAAGAAATCGACCGAGCCTCGATGGAGCAATTTTGGTCGATCTGGCAGAACGATGTCCTGGGTTGGACGCCGGGAGAATGGGTCGAAAGCGGCTTGATCGTCAACCGACGAGCCGCCCGATTCCGCCGGCGATTGGCTTTCGGCTTCTTCGGACTGGCCGGCGCGGGACTCGCCGCAATGATCGCCTCCGCCTGCATTCGCCGCTGATCGCGCCACGCTGGGCTAGTTCACGTCGTCCAGTACTTCGTTGGTTTCGATCTTCAGCAACGTGCGAAGCGCCTGCCGGATTTCTCGGAACTTGGCGGGGACCGTCACGCATACCCGGTGGTCATTCAAGTTGACCAGATCCAGTGCATCTTTCTGTTGTTGGTTGAGCATCACGACGGCCGGCACCTTTTGGGAGCGGGCGTGGGTGGCGAACTTGTTGAAGTTTTCCCAGCCGACGGCCCCCAAACTGGCGATCCCGAAAATCAGGCAGTCCGCGGGGTTCTTTTCGGACTGGTCCAAGTCCTCGAAGCGGGCGATGGCACGCTGGGGGTCTCCCAGAATCAGGACTTTGTACCCCAGTTTCTTCAGGCGTTCGCGCAGTTGGTTTTGCACGTCGATCTTGGGTTCGATCAACATGATCGTGTGCCCGATCCCTTCGCTGTATTTTTTGGTACGGGCCGAGTGTTCGCTGGAGTCCTGTTCGGCTTGGGCGTCGCTGTACTGGGCGACGTCGCCGGTTTTGACGGCGGTGATCAAATGGTCCAGATCCTGGACGAGGTCCGCCGGGGTCTGGATCCGTTTCTCCGGATCCATCTCCATGGTGTGTCGGACGAAGACCACGACCCGCGCGGGAAGCGATACGAAGTTGGAGATCGGTTCGACGTTGCGAAACCGTTCGGCGCTCATCCGCTTGAGCCGTTCCCGCGTTTCATAGAGGGGCGGCCGCCCGGAGAGCATGTGGTAGATGATGCACCCCAGAAAAAAAATATCGCTGCGCTTGTCGTCGCGTCCCACCCCGGTTGCTTTCTCGAGTCCCGCGTAGTCGACGCTGCGCGGATTGAAATCTTGCGAATCGGCCTGAGCGCTGTCCATAATCGCCAGACCGAAGTCGACCAGACAGGCCCGACCCGTGCTGGCCAGCAGGACGTTGGAAAGTTTGAGGTCGCGGTGAGTGACCCCTTTCTGCGCCGCGTAGTCCAAGCCAGCCGCCACATCGCGGGCGATGGTCAGCGCCGTGAGCAGCTTGAGTTTGCGGTGGACTCGCACAAAATCCCGCAGGTTCTGCCCTTCGATGAAGTCCATCACCATGTAGGTTCGACCGTGCTCGACGTCGACTTCGTGGATCGGCACGATATTGGGATGCCGCAGCCCCATGACCGTTCGAGCCTCGCGGAGAAAACGCTCTTGGGTATCGAGGTCCGCGCTGTACCTGCTGCGCAAAACCTTGACCGCCTTGACATCCCCCGTCTTGACGTTGACGGCTCGGTAGACCCGGGCAAAGGTACCGGAGCCGACCAGGTATTGGACTTTCCACAAACCGTAGAAAAATCCGCGGCGGTGCCCGTCTTCGACCCGCTGGATCTGCCAGTTCGTGAGCCACTCTCGTTGGATCAACTCGCGTTTCAGCTCTTCCAGGGTGATCGGCCGAGCCCCGAAGGACGAGTGCACCGCGTCGACCTGTTTCTGCTCCAGCAGTCGAAATTCAATCAAGCGTTGGACGAATTGGTCGGCGTTCAATGGTCGATGCGGGGCGGGCCCGAGCGGAGGAGGGATTGGCGAAGGACTCTCCATCGTATTCCAAGCCTCCCAGGCACGCAATCTTCCAACCGACCACTACTCGATTCCGTACTCCTTCATCTTTTTGTGCAACGTATTGCGGTTGATCCCCAGTCGTTCCGCGGCCTTGGTCTGTACCTGGTTGCACTGCGCCAGGACCTGCACCAGCAACTCGCGCTCGACCGGGTTGACAACCTTGGCGTGCAGATCGAGCGCCTCCCCTGCGGTGCTCAACTCCCCTGTCACCAACTCCTCGATCAGCGAGCGGGTATCGCCGCCGCGAAAGACCAGGCGCTCGGCGGAACCCCGCCCGCTGACCTGGGGAGGGAGAAGGTCCAACGTCAGGGTCGGTCCCTGGGCCAACACCACCGCACGCTCCACGTAGTTCTGCAACTCGCGCACATTCCCCGGCCAATGGTATTGCACCAGAGCCTGGAGGGCGTCCTCCTCCACCCTTTCAACCGGCCGCTGGTTGACCTGGGAAAAATGGTGAAGGAAATGTTGCACCAAGAGGGGGATGTCCTCGCGCCGCCGACGGAGCGGTGGGAGCTGGATCGGGACGACGTTGAGCCGCCAGAACAAGTCTTCCCGGAAACGACCCTCGCTGGCCTGCTGGTACAAGTCCCGGTTGCTGGCGGCGATCACCCGCACGTCGACGCGGATAGTACGCGAGTCCCCCACGCGCTCGAATTCGCGCTCCTGCAACACGCGCAGCAACTTGACTTGCAGCACCGACGACGTCGAACAAATCTCATCCAAGAAAATCGTGCCGGTGTGCGCGGCCTCGAACCGTCCCGTTCGATCTTTCACGGCGTCCGTGAACGAACCACGGACATGCCCGAACAATTCGCTCTCCAATAAGCTTTCCGAGAGCGCACCGCAATTGACTCGGACGAACGGGCCGCTGCGGCGAGCGCTGAGCTGATGCACCGCCGCCGCAATCAATTCCTTCCCCGTCCCCGACTCGCCCAACAACAACACCGAAGCCGACGATTGGGCGGCTCGCCGAGTCAAATCGGCAACCGCCTGCATCGCCGGACCGGTTCCGATCACTCCCGGCAGCACATGTTCGGCATCGGCGGCTTGGTTCGCGGGGACCAACATGGGTTCGCTGAGTTGCGAAGTTTTTCCTTCGATCGATCGTTTCCGTTCGTTCGCAGCCTGTTGAAAACGACGGATACCGACGCAGCCACCTTTTGCCGTCAGGCGCTCGCCTGTGGTTCCTGGCCACGCTCGACCCCAAGAAACCGCAGGCTAGCGCCTGGCGGCTAATTTTCAACTGGCCGTTAGCATACCGCACACCCGCTCCGCGCGGACACCCCCGAACACCAAGCCCCCACACTCCTTTCTGCCACCCGATCGTCATTCCTGCCACCCCACCGTCTTCGTGCCAATCCACCGTATTCGTGTCACCTCACTGTTCGTGCCACGCCCCTGTTCCTGCCACCCCACTATTCGAGTCACCCCACTGTTCGTGCCACCCGATCGTCATTCCTGTCACCTCACCGTCTTCGTGCCAATCCACCGTTCGTGTCACCCCACTGTTCGCGCCACCCGATCGTCATTCCTGCCACCCCACCGTCTTCGTGTCACCTCACCGCCTTCGTGCCAATCCACCGTTCGTGTCACCCCACTGTTTGCGCCACCCGATCGTCATTCCTGTCACCTCACCGCCTTCGTGCCAATCCACCGTTCGTGTCACCCCACTGTTTGCGCCACCCGATCGTCATTCCTGCCACCCCACCGTCTTCGTGCCAATCCACCGTATTCGTGTCACCTCACTGTTCGTGCCACGCCCCTGTTCCTGCCACCCCACTATTCGAGTCACCCCCCTGTTCCTGCCACCCGATCGTTATTCCTGCCACCTCACCGTCTTCGTGCCAATCCACCGTTCGTGTCACCCCACTGTTCGTGCCACCCGATCGTCATTCCTGTCACCTCACCGTCTTCGTGCCAATCCACCGTTCGTGTCACCCCACTGTTCGTGTCACCCCACTGTTCGTGCCACCCGATCGTCATTCCTGTCACCTCACCGTCATTCCTGTCACCTCACCGTCATTCCTGCGGAGGCAGGAATCCACGCGCGTTGGTATCCTGGGACAGTCCCAGGATCCGACAACCCAAGGCCCAGAAACTCAAGCGGCCCTCGCCGGACGATTCCATCATGCGAAAAAGTACCCGAGTCCGCTTTCCGAATGGCCGCGGCCAACAGCTGGCGGGGATCCTGGAGCTGCCGTTGCACCCCCGCGGTTTCGCGCTGTTCTCCCCTTGCTTCACCTGCACCAAGGATCTCAAGGCGATCGTGCGGATCAGTCGGCGGCTCGCCGACCACGGGTTGGCTGTGCTGCGATTCGATTTCACAGGGCTGGGGGAGAGTGCCGGGGACTTTTCGGCGACCAACTTCCAGACCAATCGGCAGGACATCCGAGCCGCCGCCGAGTTTCTCGGAACGTCGTACCAGCCGCCTCAACTGTTGATCGGCCACAGCCTGGGGGGAGCCGCCGCCCTGGCGACTGCCCCCTCCCTCTCCTCCGTGCGCGCGATCGCGACGATCGCAGCGCCCTCCGATACAGTGCACCTGGCCGAATTGCTCTCCGGCATGAACCCCGCCATCGACTCCGACGGCGAAGGGAACGTGACGATCGGCGGTTTGTCGCACCGCATCACCCGACAAATGCTGGAGACTCTTCGGCAGACCGATTTCGGCGAACGACTGAGCTCCGTCCGGATCCCCTTGATCGCGTTTCATTCTCCCGCTGACGAGACGCTGGCTTGGAATCATGCCGAACGGATCTTCCAGCGCGTCCGCGGTCCGAGAACCTTGGTCACGGTGGATGGCGCCGACCACCTGCTGGTCGCACACCCGGGCGATGTGCTGTTCGTCGCGGACATGATCGACATCTGGTCCCGGCGCTATCTCACGATTCAGGGGGTGCGGCCCAATGGCGGGATCGCGTCGCCTTTCGACGTTTAGCTGTCAGCCGAATGCGTTTGCGGCGCGAATCGCCCGATAATCGCCCTCGATTGCGTTCATTCGGCACTGTTTTTGCGTTAGAATAAATAGCCCGCGCGTCGGACCGTGTCATAGTGGCACAAGGTTGGTCCACGGCCAGCGGGCGTATCACGCTTACGAAGGTTCAGGAAAGTAACGACAAACATGTTTGATCCACTCTATTTGTTGCTCGTGATGGTCCCCTCGCTGGTGATTTCGGGGCTGGCGAGCTGGGCGGTTCGCTCGGCGTTCAACCGATACTCGCGCGTCCCGGTTCGCAGCGGTTTGACCGGCGCCCAAGCCGCCCAACGGCTGTTGGATGGGGCGGGGATTCACGATGTGCGAGTGGTCCAGACCCACGGCTACCTCAGCGACCACTACAACCCGATGACCAAGGAATTGGCCCTCTCGGACTCGGTCTACGCCAGTAACTCGATCGCCGCTGTCGGCGTCGCGACGCACGAGGCGGGGCACGCGATCCAGCATGCGCGGGGATATTGGCCGTTGGCCTGGCGATCGGCGATCGTCCCCGTCGCGCAGGTCGGCAGCAGCTTGGGTTATCTGGTGATGTTCGTCGGGTTGTTTTTCGTCGCCAGCTCGCCGTTTGTCGGAAAATGGATCGTCGCGGCCGGGGCTATCCTCTTCTCCGGGATGTTGCTGTTCCAGATCGTCACGCTGCCGGTCGAATTCAACGCCAGCTCCCGCGCGAAGTACCTGGTGTTGGAAACCGGGATCATCCGTCCGGACGAGCAACGCGGAATCCATGCGGTGCTCAATGCCGCGGCAATGACCTACGTGGCGGCGGCGATCAGCACACTTTTGACGTTGGTCTATTTCCTGCTCCGGTCGGGACTCTTGGGCGGGCGGGACGAATAACACATCGTCATGATGGAGCTGACGACATTCCACCAGAGTACGACGGAACCCCAACCTCCCCCGGGGTTGTCCCAGCCTTTGCGAGCGCTATGGCACGCGGTGCGGGGCGAGTGGGACGAGGCGCACGAGTACGCTCAGGCACTTACCGGCGCGGAGGGAGCTTGGATTCATGCGCACTTGCACCGGGAAGAGGGGGATCTGGGGAACGCCCAGTATTGGTATCGCGCGGCGGGCCAACCGATGCCGACCGTCTCGATCCAGGCCGAACGCGATGCGCTGGTTCGGCATTTTTTGTCCGCGGATTGACTACGCGCGAAATTCCAAGCGGCAACAGCCGAGCTCCAGGTAGGCGGTCGTTCTCGGAGCGCGCGGACGATCTGCAGGCGGTCAGGATCGGCGACTGCCCGCAGCAGCCTTGCACATTGGTCGGAGGTAGGCATCGGTTTCAACGGAACTCTGCAGATTCGCGTGTTTCTTCGAGTTGCTGAACCGATTATACTCTCGTGTGCGCCGCAATTTCAGAGGGACACTGGGTGATGGATCCGAACCGCATCGAATCAATTGTCGCGGAACAGAGTCGTCGCCCTGGTGCGCTGCTGCCGATTTTGCATGCGGTTCAAGAGGCGTACGGGTTTATCCCGCCCGATTCGATTCCATTGATCGCCCACGGGTTGAACATCTCCCGCGCCGAGGTCTATGGAGTGATCACGTTTTATGCGGACTTTCGCCAGGCCCCACCCGGTCGGCATGTCGTGCAAATCTGCCGCGGCGAATCGTGCCAGGCGATGGGGGGGGCCGATTTAGAGGCGTTGGCCAAACAGACCTTGGGGGTCGACTACCATCAAACCAGCCGTGACGACGCGGTGACCTTGGAACCGGTGTATTGCCTGGGGAATTGCGCTTGCTCGCCAGCGGTTCGCGTCGGCGATGACATTCTGGGCCGAGTCGACGGGGAGCGCCTCCAGGCGCTGTTGCAAGAACTCCGCCGGGAGAAGGTCCGATGAGGACGCGCGTCTACGTTCCCTGCGATACCACGGCTGCTTCGGTGGGCGCCGATGCGGTCGCGGCGGCGATTGCCGCGACCGCGACCGAGGGTAAATTGCCGCTGGATTTGGTCCGGAATGGATCGCGCGGCATGTTCTGGCTAGAGCCGCTGGTCGAGGTCGAGACACCCGAAGGTCGAGTCGCCTATGGACCGATTGACGTCGCGGACATTCCCGAATTGTTCGCCGCGAAGTTCTGGCAAGGAGCCGCGCACCCTAAACTGCTGGGGTTGACCGCGGATATTCCGTATTTCAAACGGCAGGAGCGACTCACCTTTGCTCGCGTCGGAGTGACCGATCCCCTTTCGCTGGAAGACTATAAGGCGCACGGCGGATTGGCGGGCTTTCGCCATGCCTTGCAGATGCCGCCGGAACAGATCGTCGAGACGGTGATCGAATCGGGGCTGCGCGGCCGAGGCGGCGCAGCGTTCCCCACCGGCATCAAATGGCAAACCGTGTTGCGGGCCGCCGGCGAGCAGAAGTACATCGTGTGCAATGCCGACGAAGGGGACTCGGGGACCTTCGCCGATCGGATGCTGATGGAAGGGGATCCATTTTGTCTGATCGAGGGGATGATCATCGCCGGCATGGCGGTGGGCGCCACCCAAGGCTACATCTACTTGCGCTCCGAGTATCCGCGGGCCTGGCGGACGTTGAACTCCGCGATCGCCGAAGCGTATCGCCGCGGCGGCTTGGGCGAGAATATTTTTGAGTCGGGACGTCGTTTCGATCTGGAGGTGCGACTGGGAGCCGGCGCCTACATCTGCGGGGAAGAGACGGCGATGCTGGAGAGCTTGGAAGGAAAGCGCGGTCAGGTCCGCGCGAAGCCGCCGCTACCGGCGATCTCCGGCTTGTTCGGGCAGCCGACGGTGGTCAACAACGTCATTACGTTGGCCAGTATTCCAGTCATTCTGGGATGCGGCGCCCCGTTTTATCGCGACTACGGCTTGGGGCGTTCCCGCGGGACCAACGTCTTTCAACTCGCTGGAAATGTGCAACGGGGCGGTTTGGTCGAGAAGGCGTTTGGGATGTCGCTGCATGCTTTGCTCTACGACTTTGGTGGCGGGTCGGCGAGCGGCCGGCCGATCCGAGCTATCCAGGCGGGAGGGCCCCTGGGAGCCTATATTCCCCCCCACGATTTCGACATGCCGCTCGATTACGAAGCGTTCGCCGAACGCGGCGCGATGCTGGGGCACGGCGGGATCGTGGTCTTCGACGACACCGTCGACATGCAGAAAATGGCCCGCTTTGCCATGGAATTCTGCGCCGAGGAATCGTGCGGGAAATGCACTCCCTGCCGAATCGGCTCAGTCCGCGGCGTGGAGGTCATCGACCGGATCGGTGCAGGCATTCGCCCACGAGAAAATCTGGAGCTTTTGCGCAGTTTGTGCGATACAATGCAGTATGGTTCGCTCTGTGCGATGGGGGGGCTGATCCCCGCGCCGGTGCTGAGCGCTTTGAAGCACTTTCCCCGCGATTTCGGGCTGCCCGACGACGGCCACGCCACTTCCTAAGAAGCCATTTGGAAAACTATTCACTTTCTCTCTCCCCCGCTGCGCGGGAGAAAGCAAAGTGGTGGGGGCCGCCGGCCGTTGGGATCGGTTCCGTGTCGCTTCGATCTTGAGGAGTTCCGCGATGTCGTGCCAATGCAATTCGTGTCATTGCAGCACTAGCAAACTCGTAAGTCTGACAACCGGACCTGGACAACCGGGGGACTTCGGTACACCACCGGTCCGCCAGGTCGAGTCCCTGGTCGGGCTGTCGATTGACGGAATCGAGATCCAGGCCGCGCGGGGAACTTCCGTGATGCGGGCTGCAGCCGAAGCGGGGATCAAGATTCCGAAGCTCTGCGCCACCGATTCGTTGGCCGCGTTCGGCTCGTGCCGTTTGTGTCTGGTCGAGATCGAAGGGCGGCGCGGCTTCCCCGCCTCGTGCACCACACCGGTCGAGGAAGGAATGCGGATCCGCACCCAGTCTTCGCGGTTGGCCGATCTGCGGCGCGGCGTGATGGAGCTTTACATCTCCGACCATCCACTCGATTGCCTCACCTGCACCGCGAACGGCAACTGCGAATTGCAGGACATGGCTGGGGTCGTCGGTTTGCGCGAGGTTCGTTACGGGATGGCGGGTGAAAATCATTTCGACCAGCAGCACGCCGAGCCGAAAGACGAATCGAATCCGTATTTCACGTTCGAGCCCAGCAAATGCATCGTCTGTAGCCGCTGCGTGCGAGCGTGCGAGGAGGTGCAGGGAACATTTGCCCTGACGATTTCCGGCCGCGGGTTCGATTCGAAAGTCTCCGCCAGCGCCGGCGAAAATTTTCTGGATTCGGAGTGCGTCTCCTGCGGCGCCTGCGTCGCGGTCTGCCCCACGGCGACGCTGTCCGAAAAAAGCTTGATCGCCGCCGGTCAGGCCGAGCGGACGGTGGCCACGACCTGCGCCTATTGCGGGGTGGGGTGCGCCTTTCTGGCCGAAGTCAAAGGTCAGGAAGTGGTGCGGATGGTTCCCCACAAGGCGGGGGGCGCCAACGCCGGCCACGCCTGCGTCAAAGGGCGCTTCGCCTGGGGTTACGCCACCCACCCCGATCGCATCCGCAAGCCGATGATACGCAAGAGCATCGACGACCCCTGGCAAGAAGTCTCCTGGGATGAGGCGTTCACTTATGCGGCCAACGAATTCCGCCGGATCCAGCAAGAATATGGTCGGAAATCGGTCGGCGGGATCACCTCCTCCCGCTGCACGAATGAGGAGACTTGGCTGGTGCAGAAACTGATCCGCACCGCATTCGGCAACAACAACGTCGATACCTGCGCCCGCGTCTGTCACTCGCCGACCGGCTACGGATTGAAACAGACGCTCGGCGAGTCCGCCGGAACGCAAGACTTCGTGTCGGTGCTCGATTCCGACGTGATCATCGTGATGGGGGCCAACCCGACCGAAGGGCATCCGGTCTTCGGCTCGCTGATGAAGCGCCGCCTGCGGGAAGGCGCAAAGCTGATCGTGATCGACCCGCGGGCCATCGACTTGGTCCGCACACCGCATGTCCAGGCGGACTACCACCTGGCGCTGCGCCCTGGAACCAACGTGCCGATGATCAACGCGTTGGCCCACGTCGTCGTCAGCGAAGGGCTGGAGGATCGGGAATTCGTGGCCAGCCGCTGCGAACAGCCAGCGTATCAGGCGTGGCGCGAGTTCATTCTGCGTCCGGAGAACAGTCCCGAAACCGTCGCTGAAATCTCGGGCGTGCCGGCCGACCAGATCCGAGCCGCGGCCCGGTTGTACGCCACCGCCAGAAACGCTGCGATCTATTACGGACTCGGTGTCACCGAACACAGCCAGGGATCGACGACCGTCATGGGGATCGCCAACTTGGCCATGGTCACCGGGAACATTGGCCGCAGCGGCGTGGGAGTGAATCCGCTGCGCGGGCAGAATAACGTGCAGGGCTCGTGCGATATGGGGTCGTATCCCCACGAGCTGCCCGGGTATCGCTCGGTGACCGACCCTGTCGTCCGGGGCCAGTTCAACGCGTTTTGGAAGACCGAATTGGACGCCGAGCCGGGCTATCGAATTCCGAATATGCTCGATGCGGCGGTGGACGGGACGTTCAAAGGGATGTACATCCAAGGCGAAGACGTCGCCCAGTCCGACCCGAACACCCAACATGTCCAGGCCGCACTTCGAAATCTGGAGTGCCTGGTTGTGCAGGACATCTTCTTCAACGAGACGGCCAAATACGCCCATGTCTTTTTGCCCGGCTCTTCGTTTCTGGAAAAAGATGGGACGTTCATCAACGCGGAACGGCGGATTTCGCGCGTCCGCAAGGTGATGGAACCGCTGGCGGGTAAAGCCGATTGGGAGGCGACGCTCGGTCTGGCGGCCGCCTTGGGGGCGCCGATGCACTACGAACATCCAGCGGAGATCATGCGCGAGATCGCAGCGCTCACCCCGACATTCGCCGGCGTGACCTACGAAAAGCTCGATCGCCTGGGGAGTATCCAATGGCCGTGCGATGATTCGCATCCGGAAGGAACGCCGATCATGCACACGCAGACTTTTACGCGTGGGCAGGGCAAGTTCGTAGTCACTGAATTCGTGCCGACCAAAGAAAAGGTCTCGGCGCGGTTCCCGTTGCTGCTCACGACCGGGAGGATCCTCACCCAATACAACGTCGGCGCGCAAACGCGCCGCACGGAAAACGTCGTGTGGCACGCCGAAGATCAGTTGGAGATCCATCCCGCGGATGCGGTCGAACGTGGGATTCTAGACGGCGATTGGATCCATCTGACCAGCCGCGCCGGGGAGACTCGGTTGCGAGCCCACGTCACGGAACGCGTGCAACCCGGGGTCGTCTACACGACATTCCACTTCCCGGAATCGGGTGCGAATGTGGTGACGACCGAGTTGAGCGACTGGGCGACCAGCTGTCCGGAGTACAAAGTCACGGCGGTCGAAGTGCAACGCTGCGCCACGCCCTCGGCCTGGCAAAAAGAGTATCAGCAAATCGACGCCCAGCAAGAGGCCTTGCTGCCTCACCACGTCCCACAAACGGCGCCGGCCGCCAAATAGTTTTCAACGGGACTCGCGGGACTCCTCCCCTGTTCAGTCTGGTGCGGACTTCCGTCTTTAGCCAGGGACTTGAGCCCCTGGCTAACCTCTGCCGTCTCTTGCGGGGCTGGGGGGATAGGCTGCCCTCCCAAGGACTGGGGGAGTCGGTGCCAAATCACATCTAGGCCGAAGCTAAGAGAGTGTTTTCAAAGTAGGATTTATCCTCCCAAAAACGGGAGGGTCGGCCGAAAACGCGTCCGGGGAGGGGCGATCTCGCCCTTTCCGGCCCTTAACGGGCCGACTCTCGCCGGGGGAGAGTGATTTGGAAAACACGGTCTAACGGCCTGGCGGTTTTCCGGCAATACCGGGGCTGAAGAAACCGCTCGCTAGCGCGACGCGGCTGATTTTTCGACAAGTTCCCAGCTCGCAAGGGCACCGCCAGATCGGCCAGGAATGGGCGAAACGCTCGAACACCACTTCGGGCAGCCGTCTGGCTCGACCAAGTCGCGGAGCGACGGCAGACGGTAGCTGCGGGCGCGAGCCCGCAGAGTCGGTCGCGTTAGATTCACCAAGAGCCGCGGAGCGGCGACACCGATCCCCCCGACGCAACCGCCAGTACTATACATGTGTACACCAATGTTAGGCCGCGAACAGTATTGGAGCGCACCTCATTTTAGGAGGGGTACGCTGTCGGCAGCCGAATCGAGTGAGAAGCAGGCGGAGGCACTCCGCCAGAATTGCCGGATTTCCCCGTCCATGTTTCTTCAGCCACAGAAAGCACAAACAGCACAATAGTCCGGTGTCGGCGTCTTGTGACGATGGACGGCAAGTTGATCGAACCGTTTGTACGACCAGATTCGATGTCGCATCCTGTCACTTCCTGACGAAACGGTGTCCTATTTCAATGGCAGCCGGAAGCATGCGGCGGCGGTCGAGTTCCGCAAATACAACCGGTCGCCGACGACGACGGGATGATTCCATGTTTTCCCCGGAATCGCCTCGATCCGTCCCAGTTCGATCAGTCGGGTCGGATCGGCCTGGGCCAGGATGAGCGCCCCTAGTTCACTGACGATCAAAAGCTGCCCGGTCTCGGACAATAACAGCACTTGTCCCTTGCCATATCGCCCTTGTTTCCAAGCTCGTTCACCGGTCTGGAGGTCGACGCACGCGAAGATGGCGCCGTCGAATCCGTAGGCATGATCTTGGTGCACCACCAGGTCGTTGAAGTCGGGCTTGATCGCTTTGCTTGTCCAGAGCACTTCCGCGGTCAACTGGCTCTCTTTCTGTGCAATCTCAAGCAATCGCGAACCCGATGCACTCGCGAGAAGAACCGAACTGCTCCCGATAACCTGAGGCTGCAGGCAGCGGTAACCCTGCTCCGACCAGGCATGGGTCAATCGCACGGCTCCGTTCCGTGGATCGATCAGGTCCAAGCCTTGGTTGGTCAACATCAAGACCAGCTTCTCGCCAAAGAGTTCGCAGGCCTGAGGCGAACTGTAAGAATGGTCCCCCGCGGGCACGGACCAGCGGAGCGCACCGTCCGCGATATCAAAGGCCAACGTTCCCAAGTTCCCGGGGCCTCCAGCGTGGACGATCACCAACGAATCGACTACCAGCGGAGAACTGCTGAATCCCCAGCCAGGCGGTTGGCGTTGGGCGATCGTGCGCAAATCGACGGTCCACACTGCCTGTCCATCTCGCGCTTGGATTCGCTTCAAATGGCCGTTGGCCCCCAGCACAAATAGATCGCCGTGGGCGATGGTGGGTGTCGCCCTGGGTCCGGGGCCGCCGATGCTGTCTTCAAACCGGGATTCGATTCCGCAAGACCAGATTTCAGCCCCGTCCGTCGCCGAATAACAAACCACCATTTCTAGTTTCCCTCGCTGTTCTTGCGTGAACAGCAGTTCTCCGGCGGCGGCAAACGAAGACCACCCGGAACCCACGGGGATCTGCCAAATTTTTTCTGGGGAGCGATCCTGCCAGTCGATCGCAAGCGCCGTTCCGGGAACGGTGGCGTTTCGATCAGGGCCGCGAAAGCCTGGCCAATCGGGTTGGCTCAGCCACCGAGCCACTTGTTCACCTTGAAGGTCAACGATGCTCGGGCTCCGCGAGGTTGTCTCCACAATGGATTGCGATTCCAGAAGCCGCTGTTCCGGCGAGGGACGGAAACGCCAATCCAAAACCAGACTGCCGGTTTGACCCACCACCCCGCCCCCACGTAAGGCCAGCGAAAACCCGAATCCGACCGCGGCACAAACCACCAAGATCGCGGCGCGGCGCCACGACAGGACGCGACGCGCGAATATTCCCGCCAGGCCCAGGCCCGCCATACCCATCGGCAGGGTTACAACGATCGTTGGTAGTCCCAGCATGGAACGGTCCGCTCCGATCAGAGTCGCCGCGAAAGCGGACGCAAGTCCGATCATTACGACGACTCGCTCAACGCCACGCGCTCGGCTAGCGGCGAGCCACCACCCCAACAACAATACCCCGCAGAATGGAGGGCCCAACATCCTGATCGTTTGCAATGCAGGGGAACCTGGTGAAACCAAATCCGGCAAAAACGACACGCCCATGCCGGCGATCAGCACCCCGGCGGGCCAACTGCGCAGCGTCAGGAAATGGGGCGCCCCTTTCTGACAATCGCCGTGGGTCGAATGCCCTTGGTTGTTCGAGTACATTGTGAAAGGTCCTCCGATCCGTTTGGTTTGAGACACTCTCCCCTCTATTCGTTGTATTAGAGCGAAATTGGCAGATTTCAGTCATTCCGTTGGGCACGCTGGGGTTTCGCGGAATCGCACGAGCCTGATCAACCGAGTCCATTGATCGGCACACCAATCCGAAATCCGTTGGTTACATGTTTCGAAACGTTCGGTGTTTCCGCGTCGGCGACAATACCACCTGGCGAAAATTCTCGGATTCGAACGCCACCACGGCGTTGAAATCACCACCACAGTTTGACCCGGGGGGCAAGAAAGCTTAGCTTAGCGCAACTTTTCCGCGGCGAAGTGGGTGACGGGTTTGGCTTCGGCGCCGATCTGGTTTTCGAGTGGAGCAAGTCTCATATGCCATTGGTGCGGTGTTGCTTTGCGGAGGCGATCGGAACGTTTCTGCTGGTGCTGTTCGGCGTCGGTGCGGTGCATGTCGCCGTGCTGACCGGGGCGCTGCAGGGACTGTGGCAAGTCGCGGTGGTTTGGGGGCTGGGGATTACGATCGCGATCTACACGGTCGGTTCGATCAGCGGAGCACACCTGAATCCAGCGGTCAGTATCGCGTTGGCGGCGTGGGGTCGATTCCCAGCGAGTCGGCTCGTTCCCTATATTGCCGCACAATTTGCCGGGGCGTTTGCCGCCGCCGCGGTTTTGTTCGGTTTGTTTGCAAGTTTCTTGACCGAGCGGGAAACTACTTTGGGCGTTCGCCGCGGCGCACCGGAAAGTGTGCTGACAGCGATGTGCTATGGCGAATATTTTCCGGGTTTGGGGGGCCTGGCCACCAGCACCGAACCGGTACCGATTGCCGCGATCGAGGCGCTGCAGGGTCGAGTGAGTTGGTGGCAAGCGATCCTGGCCGAGGCGATGGGGACGGCAGTCTTGGCGTTGATGATTTTTGCGGTGACCGATCCGGCCAACGCGGGCCGGCCGCTGGCCAATCTAGCGGCGCCGTTCATCGGGCTGACGGTTGCGGCGCTGATTTGTGTGATCGCGCCGCTGACCCAAGCTGGCTTCAACCCGGCACGCGACTTGGCCCCGCGACTATTTTCGTCGCTGGCCGGTTGGGGAACCGTGCCTTGGTCGTGGGGACCGCCCGGGGCCTGGTTGACGGTGTATGTCGCCGCCCCGATCGCGGGAGCCTGGTGCGGCGGCGGGATCTACCTGCTGCTCCGCGGAAGTCCGTCCGAAAAAACGTCCGAGTCAAATAACAAATAAATTCGTTTAACGCCAAGCCGAAGGCGCCGGCTCGCTCGGGTTGGCGGTCAGGGCAAGCCGGCGCCTTCGGCTGGGCGTTAAACGAAATGAGGTGAATACGCGGAGACCTAAGCCGGCTCCCTCGGGTTGGCGGTCAGGGCAAGCCGGCGCCTTCGGCTTGGCGTTAAACGAAATATTGGGAAGGAGAATTCATGATGACGACCATCGAACATAATCCCCGTTTCCTGATGATCGGCGGATTCTTAGGAGCTGGAAAAACCACGACGGTCGCGCGGCTGGCAGCTCGGTACCAACAGCGCGGTGAACGGGTGGTGATCGTCACGAACGATCAAGCGACCGATCTGGTCGATACGCATTTGCTGCGCGCGCAAGGCTTCGATGTGGGGGAAGTCGCCGGGTCGTGCTTCTGTTGCAATTTCAACGAGCTGACCGCGACGGTCGAACGTCTCGGTGCGGCCGCCCGCCCCAGTGTGATTCTCGCTGAACCGGTGGGCAGTTGCACAGATCTGGTCGCCACGGTCATCCGTCCGCTCCAGCACGTCTACACTCAGCCGTTCGATATCGCCCCCTACGGGGTGATTGTCAAGCCAAGCCACGGTCGGCGAATTCTGGGAGGGGGAGGTAACGCCGGCTTTTCCCCTCAAGCCGAGTACATCTTTCGCAAACAAATCGAGGAAGCGGACTTCGTGATCCTTAACCGGATCGACGAATTGAGCTCGACGGAAATCGAGGACCTCACCGGACTCATCGAGACGCAGTTTCCCGATCGACCGCTGCTTCGCGTCTCCGCCAAGACCGGTGCGGGAATGGAAGCACTCTACGAATTTCTGGACCAACGCGGAGCCTTCGGAACCCGCATGATGGAGGTCGACTATGACGTCTATGCGGAAGGCGAAGCAGAACTCGGCTGGCTCAACGCCCAAGTCCGCGTGCAGGCCCGCCAACCCTTCGAGCTCGACGCACTCTTGTTCAGTTTGATCGAGCGGATGCGCGACGATCTGGCGGGCCGCGGCGCGGAGACCGCTCACCTCAAAGTCATCGGAATGCACGAAGGCTATTACGCCGTCGTCAACCTGATCAGCAGCTTCGATCCTCCGCAACTCTCGTTGGCCTCGAATTGCCGTACCGGCGAGGCGGAACTGGTCGTCAACGCCCGCGTGGCCCTGGATCCGGAGGAGTTAGCCGCGTTGACCACGCGCGCGATCGAGATCACTGCCAGCCAATATCAGGCGGCGGCCGAGATCAAGGCAATGCAGAGCTTTCGCCCCGGCCGGCCCGTTCCCACACACCGACTGTGATCGCCTCGATTTTTAGGTTGAGCCGTTGTCCGCGGGGCGAATCTCACACGATTTTCACTCTCCCCAAGGGATGGCGTAAGCGGAAACGGCACGGCGTCCTTTGGCGTCAGGTGCGATTGCGATCCGTGCTAGTTCCTATCCGCGCGATGCTATTCCCCGCTCTCCACCGAAAATACCCGAGTAATCAGGCAGCGCCGCGCCGTGTACGGCATCGGAATCGAACCGTGGAATTCAGGCGCCGCGGACTGGCTGGCCCCGACGATCAACCAACGAGATCCCGGAAGGAATATTTCGGGGTGGTGTGTCAGCGTCGTGATCAACCGCTGGTCGGTGGGTTCCAACCGAAAGACGATCGTTTCGCGGCCGTTGATTTTGGGGGCGGTGATGCCGGCCTGATCGACCGTGCCTACCGCCGCGAACGCCGCTCCGTCCAGAGTCGTCGCATCCCAGGCCAAGGCGTTGAACCCGGCAACCTTGAACTGTCCTAAAGTCCATTGATCCGCCAATTGAATTTGGAATCGATCCAAGACGCGATCGAGTTCACGGCGAGCCTCCGCCGAATCATCGGCTTCGCCCAGTTCGCGGTCCACGCGCAACAGATTCTCTGCGAACGCCCGAAAGGATTCGTATTGTTCGGGTTGGTCGCTGAACGCGCCACCCTGAAGAACCGCAGTGGCGCTTGCTTCTAGTTCTGTCAGTCTCGGATCCTGCGCGCTCGGATCGCCAGCATGCAGCGGCATCGTATCGGTCTCCGCGCCACCGCCGTTCCCGGGCAAGGGGAATGCACGCACGGTTTCCCCAGCCTGTTGGCAAAGTTGGTCGATCGCTGCAGCGGTGATCGCCACCCCTTCGGTCGACTGAGATCCTGCAACCAGCATCCCCGCCAATTGTGCCTGCGGAGTGAAAAGCGGGACGCCTAGCCGCAGTCGATCTGCCGGCCCGCCGCAGATCAGCCAAACCGCCGACGATTCGATCGGATCGGCGGGCGATGGGATCCGCCCCTGGATTGGGGCCGGAAGTCGGTCTCGCGTTGCCGACTGTTGGATCGGTGCATCAAACAGCCAGATTCGTTCCTTCTCTGGCGGGGGAGCTGCCCCGATCAACGTATCCCCCCCCACGATCAACTCGCCCCGGTCGATCGGGAGTGCGGAAAACCCGCCCACCAATCGGCGGTTGATCGCGACCAACGCCAAGTCGTGCCCCGGGTTGTGGGCCAATAATCCGCGGCACTCGTCGACCAATTCCCCGGTCACTTGTGCGGAATTGAAGGCCTTGGCGGCCGGCCGGACCTCGATCCATTCGGCGTCGCGAATCGCAGTCCAACTGGTCGCGACCCAGCCCCGTGAATCGACGATCACCCCCGCAACTTGTCGCGTCTCATTTCCGCGATGCACCCGGAGTTCGACAAGATACGGATACAGCTTGCTCCAAAGGGACAGATACTGATCGTTGGCCAGGAATCGAAGCCGATCGAGTTCATTCACGGTCGGCGTGGGGGCAGGCTCGCTCTCCGCATTCGTTGCGATCGTCGGTTCGGCCGCGGTCGGGTTCGTCGCCAATCCACGAGCTTGGCCGGCGGAACTCGAATCGCTCGCAGCCGAATCCGACAAGGTCGACGCCGAGGCCGAAGCATCTCGTCGCGCTCCGAATTGGGCGTAGAGCACGTACCCGCAGGTCACCAAGGCGGCGACAGAAAAAACACTGAGAGCCCACAGCACGTGGCGACCCCGAGAGCTCCGCCCCGTCGTTAGTTGGGGATGCGAGTCGCGGCGCTGCGAAGTCGCCTCGACTCGCCATTCCGCGACGGGGGATGGATCCGCGGGCAGGGGCGCCGTGGGCGGCAGCGGTGTCGCCGCAGTCGATCGGGGCTGAACCGCCTTGGGCTTACGGATCGGCAATTCGATCGCGGCGGCGGTTCGAGCTGCCGCTGCCTCCGCCGATCCCCAGGTATGGCGGCAGTACGGGCATTCGCACGAATGCGAGTCCGGGGCCGACGGCGCGGGCTGAAAATCCAAGTCGCAAACGGGGCATCGGATCGAGCTGGTCATGCCCACTTATCGTAGGGAAAGGACGACGGTGAGGCAATCAACGTCGAACCCGGGTCGGCGTCCGCCGGTCCCCCGAGGCTCGGGAAGACCGCGCGTTACAGGTCCGGCAGATTTCGCAACGCGTCCCATCGCAACCGCGAGCCGTGCAATGCTCACGCCCATAGTAGATGATCTGCAGGTGGAGCCGGTTCCACAGCGTGCTGGGAAACAACCGTTTCAAATCGGCTTCGGTTTGCACGACGTTTTTTCCGGACGAGAGCCGCCAGCGACGGGCCAACCGGTGGATATGCGTATCGACCGGAAACGCTGGGATGCCGAAGGCCTGGGACATGACGACACTGGCAGTCTTGTGTCCCACACCGGGCAAATCCTCCAGGGCTTCGAACGATTGCGGGACTTGACCACCATACTTCTCCACCAGGATCCGGGACAGCTGCGATATCGCGGCGGCTTTCCGCGGAGCGAGTCCACAGGGCCGAATGATCGACAGAATCTCCGACACGGGCAAACGCGCCATCTGTCGGGGCGTGTGAGCCCGAACAAACAGCGGCTTCGTCACCTGATTGACGCGGACATCGGTGCACTGTGCGCTGAGCACCACCGCCACCAACAGCGTGTACGGATCGCGATGGTGCAGGGGGATCGGCGGATCCCCGTACAGCTCCTCAAGCCGCCGAGCGATGAACTCGGCGCGTTCACGTTGGGTCATGCCGCTGGCCTGGGGAGCGGTGCTACTTCGCGGGGTCCGGAGTCGTTTCGGGTTTGTATTCGTGGCCGCGATCGCGAACGACTTCGGCGGAAACAATCGTATCGGGGGTGACGCCGGGGATGGGAGTCTCTCCTCCCAGGCCGGACGAGTGCGTTCGCGTCAAACTATCCAATACATCGAATCCGCTCACCACGCGACCGAAAGCCGTATGCCTGCCATCCAAGTGCGGGGTGGCGCCGAAACAAATGAAAAACTGTGAGCCGCCCGTATCCTTCCCGCCATGCGCCATGCTCAGCGTGCCCGTGTAGTGGGTGCGGTGATCCTCGCGGCTGCACTCGCAAGCGATCGTGTACCCCGGTCCGCCGGTTCCATCTTTCTTTTCAAAGTCGCCGGTTTGGGCCATGAAGCCCTCGATCACGCGATGAAACGGCGTGTTCGCGTACTTGCCGGAATTCACCAGGCTGATGAAGTTCGCGACAGTGTTCGGCGCCTGGTCCTCGAACAACTCCACGACGAGTTCGCCTTTGCTGGTGACCAGCTTCACGCGCGGCAAGTCGTTCGCTTTCGCTTCTTTGAGGCGGACTTTGATCTCGTTGAACAAATCGCGCCCATACGGCTGCATCCGCGTGGAGCTCAATGCCTTGTCGAGCATCGCTTCCGCCGAGGCTGCCGCGAACAGACCGTCTGCGTCCAGCAGGATCTTCCTGTCATTGCCGGTCTTGCGACTGGCGTTGAGCATGATCCCGACCAAGGTCTCCGTCGCTCGCTCGTTATTCGGGTCGGCGGCGATGGCGGCAATCGAGGCCGCTTCCAGCTGGTCCAGCAACTGATAGGCCTGGTCGACCGCCGAGGTATAGACCGTTTTCGCTTCGTCGGTCGCTTCGTCGGACCGAGCAGCCTTCTCCAAGGTCACCAGCTGCTCATATGTCTTTTGCCATTCCGCCAACAGCTCATCGAACGATTTGTCGTCCCCGGCCGCGGCATCCGCCGGAACCGCCTCCGTTGTTTCTGCAGCGGCGGGGGGAGTTGCAGTCTCTTGCGGCTTTTCCGCGGCGGCCTCGCCTCCCGCTTCCGCTGCATCCTGGGGAGGCGGGGTCTCCTGAGTTTCCTGAGGCGCGGCGTCTGCGGACGGGGCATCCGAATCTGCCGGCGCCGTGTCCGCCGGCGTATCCTGCCAAATTCCGCTGCAACCTGCGTGCGACTCGACGCCCCCAAACACGATCGCCCCAAAGATCAGGGCGCCGATGATCGAATTCCACTTGTTCATGTCTCTTGCTCGATACTCGTTAAACACACATCGAAAGGTTGGTCGATTGGATCGGTCCGACCGAACGAAAACTTGCGCCGATCGTCTCGACACGCAGTCTCCGTTCGCCGATCCACTATTTTGCCAGTTATCGCGGAGTTTGTCAGTAGTCTGCCGCCAGGCCGGACGCCAAAAATCGAGCCCAACGGCCATCGGCGAATGTTCCTGCGGTCGCAACGGAATCCAAAAAAACGGTAGCTAGCCTCCCGGCACGCCCCCAATCGGTTCGGGTTGGTAGTCGTGCCCGCGATCCCGGATGACTTCGGCTTTGAGGATCTTCGTTGCGGGAACGCCATCGATTCGGTCAAACGTCTTCTTCTTGTCGTTGGAAACGTGGGTAATGTTGAGGCGATTGACCACATCCATCCCCGAGATCACCCGTCCGATGATCGTGGCATCCGCCGAATTATCGACGCTGGGCGCCAGCGCGAAATAGAAATGCGTGCCGTGTAAATTCCCGTTGCGGAGACTGGCCATCGCCACGGCGCCGCGAAACGAGTGCCGGGCATTGGGAGAATCTGCTTCGCCCCGCACCAGATAGGGAGGATCCTCGGCGCCGTCGCCGTTCGGCGAGCCGCTGATGGCAGCGATGTGCGTAAGTACCTGGTGAAACGTCAAATTATCGTAGAACCCTCGTTGGACCAACGAGAGGAAGTTGGCGACATTGCGCGGGGCGCTGTCCTCAAATAACTCCAGAATCACTTCGTTGTCGCCGTCCACATCGCAGATCAATCGCACCCGCGGCAAGTCGTCGCGCGCGGCTTCTTCTGCCCGCAAAGCTTGCTCGCGCTGCCATGCCACGATCAGATCGTCCAAGTGCTGATCGATCAATTTCATTTGTTCCATGAGCGGGATGCCCAGCTGCTTGTACCGCTCCAACAAGACCTTACAGTTTTCAAAGTCGTTCAACGCGTACGCCGTGAGCACGCGCAGTCCCAGGATGCTGGGTGGGGTTTGCGCCGCCGATGCCAGTATCTTGTCCGACAACTGAGCGGCGGTTTCGTAGTTCCCGGAGTCGTAACTGGTGGTGATCGCCGAGCTCAACAACGAAGCGACGTCGGGCGTAAACTGCTCGGGGGATTGCTCGACGATCTGCCCGGCCAAACGGACCGCCAGGTCGTATTGCTCTCGCCCCAACTCCACGGCCTTCGTCCAAGTCGCGGCGATCTGTTCGGCCTCGTGTCGTTCACATACCACGTACTGTTGCCGTGCGAGGATCGCGTCTTTGGCCGCCTGTTTCCACTGCCCGACCGCCGTATCGAACTGAGCCAATAAGTCGGTTTGTTGCCCGTGGCTTGGGGCAGCCCAATTCGCCGTACAAACGGTACAAATCAAGCCGATCAGGAGTCCTTGGCCGAACCCGCTCAAGCGGCGTTTCGTTTGCTTCACGTGTATCCACCTCATCGTCGTGTCGAGCCTGCTCTCTGCGAACGAACCATTATACCCGTCTCCTGAAGAATGGGTCGTCCGCCGCCAGCCATCGGTTTCTGGTCGCGCTGGACACCGCAAATCCGCAGGCAAGCACCTATCGGACGGATGCCGGCGCCGCGTCGAAACAAATCGCCGATTGCGATTTCGCGAACCGCAGTCGAGAATACCAGCCCGCCGCGCAATACCGGCCCAGTTCCCCGTTGGGGCATTTTGACCCACGCATCGTCCCCGTCACGCTCGAATGAACACCCGCCGCCGCCGCAATCGCGATTCGAATTCTGAATCCCCCGCACTGACCCGAGCGCAATCCAACTCGCTCCGCATCATCGGCGGGGAACTCCGCGGACGCCAATTGCGATACTCGGGAGATCCGCGAACCCGTCCGATGAAGGACAATGTTCGCGAAGCCGTGTTCAACTTGATCGGGGCTTGGGTTCCCGGAAGGTTGGCAATCGATTTGTTTTCCGGAAGCGGCGCGCTGGGAATCGAAGCCCTCAGCCGGGGCGCTCTCCACGCGATCTTCATCGAACGACACATTCCCACCGCGCAGTTGATCGAAGAGAACTTGCAGCAATTGCAGTTGGAGTCTCGCGGCGTCGTCATTGCGGCGGACACGTTTTTCTGGGGCCGGCAGCTTTCCAGCGAGCATCCACCCTACGGGACGTCGGTCCCTTGGCTGGTTTTCTGTTCTCCGCCGTATGACCTGTACGTGCAAAGGGCGGTCGACCTGATCGGGTTGCTGCAGCATCTGATCGATCTGGCGCCGAGCGAAAGCGTGTTTGTCGTCGAGTCCGATACGCGGTTCGACGGCGCGCAATTGCCCTACCCCGACCGCTGGCGTCGCCGATCGTATTCTCCCGCTGTGGTCCACGTCCTGCGGCCGTCGGCCGCACTCTGCTAGCAGCTCCCCGGTCGCTGTAATCGATACAACCGGTCACCTGCCACGGTTTTGAATTTCGCGGCGAACTGATTCCGCCTGATCCCGTAGAAACTCATGAATCCTGCCGCGAAAGTCTCCGATGCATACCGAGACAAGGCGCTAGGCTCGATCCGGATTGACATCGTCGAACGACACATCGTCGAACGACTCTCCGAGTCGTTCCCCCGGCAAAAATCGGCGACGACTCGAACATTCGAGTGAATGGATTGAGGCGATGCCTGGTCCTTGTTCACGCAACGTCCAACCGCTGGTGGGTGGCTATGCTCAAGTTCGTATTCTTGGTCGTGCTGGGGATGGGGTACGTCCCCCATCCGGGCCCGTCCGGCGACGACGTTCCCCGTTCGTCCCACTCGCGCTTTGACACTGCGGTTCGGCCGCGGCCGTTGGAGTCGCTGTTCTACAATGCGCCGGTGGCCACGCATCCCACCGCACGGTTCGGCGGGGGGAAAGACATCCTGGCCCAACTGATCCCGCGCCACCCCTGGGAAGAACGTCCGACCGGCTCCCCACTGGCGTCGATGTTACATCACCCGACGTGGCGGTCCGCGTTTGCCGTCGCAAGCGCACCAGAGCCCGCGGAGCCCCTCACGACTCCGGACAACGGGGTTTCGTTATTGGAGTCCGAGGCATTGGAGCTGATGCCGACGGCCGATGTCGTGCGGACGGACGATGCGGCGCCGACGGACGATACGGCGCCCGTGGACGAAACGGTGCCCGTGGACGAAACGGTAAAGACCGCCGTATCCGATCTGGCTCCGCCGCCCGCCAAGGGGACGCTTTGGCCGGAATGCAAATCGCTGCGCGGGCAGCTGGCGGAATGCCAACAGATCGACTCCGTTCGACCGTGGGAACCACGCCTGAACGCGGCGCTGGGCCGATTGGAATCGCTTGCGAGCTGGGAGGATCCGCGACTCGCCGAGGGGTTGGACGAATTGAGCGAAGTTGCGATCGACCTGGGACGCGCGGCAACCGACGCGAATCCGCAATCGGCGCAATCGCTGGGGCGGTTGGCTTACGAGCTCGAACGCCGGGTGCGATTATGGCGACTGCTGGGCGATTCGGCCGGGAACTGGGAGGAGAAACAACGCCGTGCGGACGCCGCCGCCCACAATATTTCGGCGCGACGCTGGGACCTGGAGGGGATTCCAGAAGCCTGGCGCGAATTCTTGTACTTGAACGAGCTATTCGCGCAGGGAGCGGATCCGCGGGCCGCCGCACGACGTACTTTGGCACGCATGTATTCCCAGGCACTGGACCCCGGGCAACGCCGAGCGGTCGAACAATGGATTCCGGCGACTCGAGAGCTCGAGCTCCGCACCGCAGCGGTCGAACCGGTCTCGGCGGAAATACTGCTGCGAGACCTCGAGGCGTTCCACCAGCAGACCAACGGGCGGACGGCGGCTCGGTTGATCGATCAGTTCCAAAACGTGTATTGGTCGGAGTCGGCCGAAGATCTGCAACTGGCGGCCGCATTGAACCAGCTCTATCGCAATGCCAATCTCCGCGTGACGTTGTCCGCTGAGTTGCTCAACCAGGTGCTGGCCGATCCAGGGTGGCTGGAAGCTGCTCCGCGGCAGCTGGTCGATGAGAAATGGATGGCCGGCCGCGCGCGCAATCACGGTTCGATCCATGTCGACTTGATTCCCGATCCCACCAGTTGGAACTTATCGTTTGCCGCCCAAGGGAGTCTCTTGAACCGGGCCCCGAGTCCTCGGGAAGGCTTCGTGTTCCAGAATTTCGGTCCCGCCGAGTCGCGCGGAGCGCGGCGGATCGCCCTCTCGCTCGATGGCTCCCGCAGCGAAGCC
>JBGSLW010000344.1:0-28532 GCA_041740495.1 Pirellulaceae bacterium | reverse complement strand
GGCAGGAATCCAAGTGAGTTGCCAACACACGGGCGTCCTGCCACCAGTGGGTTCCGGGTCTCAGCCCGGAATGACGGAAGTGCATCAGTCATTCCTGCGGAGGCAGGAATCCAAATGCGTTGCCACCACACGGGCGTCCTGCCACCAGTGGATTCCGGGTCTCAGCCCGGAATGACGGAATGGTGCCGTCCTGCCACCAGTGGGTTCCGGGTCTCAGCCCGGAAAGACGGAACACAAAATAAGGGGCGTCGGAACGACGGAAGTGGCGCAAGAACCACTCCTCGTGAGTGACCACGATGCAATCGACTTCCTCTTCCCTTCTTCCTCCAGCCTCAAGTCGCCCCCTCACCCTGCCCTCTCCCCCGAAGCGAGGGAGAGGGAATGCGACAAGTCAACGATGCCGGAACCGCGCAGACTTGTTCCGGTCTACAGGCTCATCGGCCTATAGGCTCAAGGTGGGCGACCACAACGCAGACGAATTCCTCTTCCGTTCGACCTGCGCGTGGAGCCTGGAGCCTGAAGCCTACTCCCTACACCTGCTGTAACGACAGCGTATAGGATGGTGTACCTGTGTACACTAAATCGTTGGCGGAGTTGTAGTAGGCGGTGATTTGATCGAAGCCTTCCACGCGGCGGAAACGGGTGGAAGATTCGTACGAAGCATAATTGCCGTCGAACCGCAACGTCTCGGCCGCCGAAGCGTTGTACAACGTGGCTTGGTTATGGCTGGAGCCAGGCGACGCCGTGACGTACACGTTGGCAAAGGACTCGGCCCGTGCATACAACCCGGCTCGACTCCAAATCGTGCGGTCGTCGTAGCTCTGGACAATGTTGTCCTTCCCGGAGATGGTCATCCGGACCGTGTCGATCCCGCCGAAACTTGACCGGACGATTTGTGTCCCAAAGCCAATCGCGCGGACCCAGATGCCAGATCCGGCCAGCTGGGCAAGTCCGGACTCGATCAACACCTCATCGTTTCCAGCCGAATCGGAGAGATCGAGCCGGTCGTTGACGTTATTGCCACTGGCGGTCGCGTAAACCGTGCCGAAGCCATGGGCGCTATTGCTGAATCCGTTCCCGAACAGTCTGAGATTGGCCATATCGCCTACCAGGCTGTCGTCGCCGGCGCTGTCGAAGAGATTGGCGCTATCTCCGCCACCTGCTGAGGAGGTGGCCAGCGTCCGCGCGAAGCCAAACGCGCGAGTCTCGTAGCCGGGTCCCTTCATGATCGCTCGGTCGTAGTACCCCCAGTACTGGTCGACCCCGACGGTGTCGTTGAGCCGCGCGACATCATCGCCTAGGGGGTCGCCGGCCTGGTCCACGGTCCCGTAGGCGATTGTCCTATCGAACCCGCTGGCCGTATTGTGATACGATCCACTGGAGAGGGAGACCACATTGCCGGTTCCCTGCAACAAGTCGTCACCGGCGGTGTCGAACAGATAAGCGACGTCGTTGTTTCCACCCGGGCCGGCGAACGCGATGACGCGATTGAAGTTATTGACGCGGGCCGTGGTGCCGCCACCTTGTAGTACCGAATAGCTTCCGCGGCCACGGTAAGTGTCATTCCCCGCCGCTCCGTGCAATTCGACCTCGGCATCCGGCGCGGTCGACCCTTGGATATCTTGCCGGCGGAATCCGTTTGCAATCACGGTGCGTGTTCGATCGCTCAATTCAACGCCGTCGGCCCCCACCACCACCCGCGTGGCTTCTGTGGCGGTGAGATTGACCTGGTCTTGGTTTGGAGCCGCCGTTGCAAACGCCTGGACCGACCCAAATCCCACGACATTATTGAAGAACAAGTCACCGATGAGCCGCACCGCGGCCAAGGTCCCCAACAACCGGTCGTCGCCGGTCGAGTCGTAGAGTTGTGCGGTATCGTTGCCGGCAAAGCTGTAGGCTCGGGTTGTGCGGAAGCCCTCCGCCCGCACGGCGCCCCCGCTGAAGGTCATTTGCGCATATGTGGGAGTCGCAACAAATTGTTCGTTTTCCGGGCTATCGTACAAATAGGCCTCGTCGCCTGCCTGCCCGCTGCTTTGGAGTGTGAGCGTGGCAAAATGTTCGACCCGATAGCCAAATCCCGCACCCGTTAGATCGGCCCAGTCGTGGGACGCCGAAAAAACGTCATCGCCGCTCGAGTCGTGGAGGGTGGCGGTATCGGCCCCTCCTTCGCCCAGGGCGATCAGGTTCTCTGAAGTCTGCGAGCGGATCAGCCAGCCCAAACTCGAGAAGTCGGCCGATTCTGGATGGGCAATCAAGCTGTCGGAGCCCGGGGTGCCGTTGACTTGGAAAGTATCCGTTCCGTCGCCCCCCTCGAAGACGATACTATCGACGCCGGTCGGCACAACGTGCCGATACCCGTCGATAAAGAACTCGCTCGGTACATACGCCGACCAGCTGAAGTAGTTGTTCCACTGGTTGCCGTAGGCGTAGAGAGTGGAGCCCTGTTGCTGAACCACATACGGGCTGCCGCCGGAGGTGGTGACGCTGATCGAGGCGACTTCGAGGGCGGAACTGAATGCCGTGGTACCGCCGTTGGCAGTCGTATTGACTTTGGTCCCCTGGCTCCCACTGGTTCGATCCCAGGCTCGGAATCGGACGAACGGGGCGGCTGAGTTGGCGCCCCCGGGAACGAAGCGGAGAAGATCAGAACTTCGCAGCAAAAGGGATGCGGCATCGGAAACGGTTCCTACGCTCTGCCAGGTGGAGCCTCCGTTCGTGGAGTACTGCCACGCCCCGTTGCTTCCTTCCGTGTAATAAACAGCGATCCCTTCCGTTGGATTGGCATCGACATCGGTGATCCGATCCCCACCGGCACTGGCGATGATCTGGGCGACGGTGTTGCCCGGATTATCCGTGGCGTCGTCGGCGATACTATCCAGCTGCATTGTCCCAGCACTGTCCAGGACCGGAGCGTCGTTGACACTGGTCACGGTCATCGAGGCCGTTTCGCTGGCAGAGCTGAACGCGGTATTCCCGCCGCTGGTACTGGTATCGACTTTCGTGCCGGCTGCACCCGACGATTGATCCCAGGCCTTGAGCGTGAGCGAGGCGCTGGTGCCATTCTGAGCGTTGGGGCGGAAGCGGACCAGGTCGGAATCGCGTAACAACAAGGCCGAGGTTCCGGAAACGGCGCCCACATTTTGCCAAGAGCTACCGCCGTTGGTGGAGAATTGCCACCAGCCATTGCCATTTTGAACGCCGGTGATCGCGATCCCCTCGACGGCGCCGCTATCGACATCGCTGATCCGATCGCCGCCGGCGCTGGCGATGATCGAGGCGATCGTTTGGCCGGCGTGATTGGTTTGATCTTCGGTGATGGAAGACAAAGTCATGACGCCGCTGTTGTCCAGGACCGGTGCATCGTTGACGCTGTTGACGGTGATCGTCGCCGTCTCGGTGGCCGTACTGAATGCCGTCGTTCCGCCGTTGCCGCTGGTATCGACCTTGCTCCCGGCGGTCCCGCTGGACTGATCCCACGCACGGAAGGTGAGCGAGGCGCTGGTGCCGTTCTGGGCGTTGGGAACAAAGCGGACCCAATCAGTATCACGCAGCAGCAGGGCCAAAGCGTTGGAGACCGTGCCCAGATTGGTCCAGGAGCTGCCGGCATCGGTGGAATACTGCCAGGTACCGTTGCCGCTATTGGCGGCAGTGATTGCGATACCTTCCATCGCGCCGGTATCGACATCGGTGATCCGATCCCCGCCGGCGCTGGCAATGATCGAGGCTGCCGATTGCCCAGAATTGGCGATCTGGTTTTCCCACAATGGGTTGAACGCCATCATTCCAGCGTTGTCCAGAATCGGTGCTTGGTTTGAAGTGGTCCCGCCGCTCTGCAAGTCGATCAAATGCGTTTCAGGGCCGGAGATGTTGATTGTCGATTCATGGGTGACGCCCGCATGAACGACTTTCACCACAAAATCATTGAAGTCGACGTTCTGATCGCCTTGAACCCGGTATTGCGCGACAATGGATCGCGTCGTGCCGGAGGCATCCGTTGTTCCTTGAAATACCACGTCCCCCTGTGTATTTCGGATCTCGACGGTCGCATTCGCAACCGCCGCACCTCCATTTTGAACATGGATTATGGTGGAATAGGCATTTACAAACCAGGAATTACTATCAAACCCGCCATTCGTGAAGTTGCCCAGGCTCGCCTGCGCCAGCGTAAGTTGTGCCAAAGACGACGCGGGTTGATTGTCGATCCAACGAAGTCCCCGGATGGCCCGCAGTAGCGTCGTGTCCCCAGTACCCCAATTATGGGCTTGAACGGGAACGAAATCGGCTCCGTCTCCCAATATCTCGAGCCGAGAATTGTTAAGGTCAAATCCATCGATGTAACTGGTGTCCCCGATCCAGCCATAGTTAGAGACCAGCGTATTGTCATGAAAATCGATCTGGTTGACGGTGCCCAATTTGGTGAGCATCAACGAACCTGCGTAAACACTGGAATTGGTTCGTGTGCCACTGAATGTATTTCCCGTTATGACCACGCCCACGTCTGCTAGGTCGGCGTAGTTGTTCAGTCGGAGTGCGTATCCGCCGGTAACTTCGGCCACAGCAAAGACTTGATTGTTGAGGACTTGTACGTCGTAGGCCTTTTCCAGTTGAATACCGTATGCTCCGCCCAATACGGCACCCCCGTATTCCTGATTCCGACTCAATTCGCGGACATAAATTTCGTTGTCACGAACCACCGTCGGCGGTACAGCATCGCCGAGGTCCTTGCGGTTCACATGTATTCCGCGGCCGCTGAAGTCTTCTGTTGCCGAGCGAATAGTGTTCGAATACACCTCCGAGCCTTGATCGTTCCACAGCATGATGGCAAAACCGTTCGTATATCGGCTCCGCGTGCTGATCACATTGTCGTGAATTGAGTTCTGGACGCCCATTGACAATATGCCGCAGTGCGGGCCGCCCACGATAGTGTTGTTATAGATCTCGCCGTTGATTCGGTATATGACCGCACCGTCAAAACCATCTCGATTGTCGATCGTCACAACATCGCTCGTGATCTGATTGTGATGAACGCGGGCTCCGGAAGCATAACGTCCGATCATGGCGCTCGAATTGGCCCCGGCAACATACACGGTTAAGTGATCGAATTCGGTGTCTGGGCCGTTGTTGTAGAGGCCGGGCGACCAGCTGCCTTTATCCTGCCCCTGGATAATCAGCCCGTTGGTGATGCGCGAATTGCTGGCTGCGCCGAACGTGGCAAGCTCTGGGAACAACGCCGCATCAGACTGGCCAGCCCCGGTGATCACCCCGTAGGTTTTCGTCCGTTGAATCTTGATGTCATCAATGATGGAAAAGAAATTGGCTAATCCGTCCGGATTATTCGCGCCCGCGACAATTCGGTACGATTCGTCGGCAGCGCCTGTCGTGAACGTTGTTTCTTTCCACTGAATTCCGCGATTGTTTCCTCTGTCCCAGATCACTTCGTGCAGTTTTGAAACGTTCTGGCCGACCAATCGGACGAAGGACGAAACTCCGCTCGCAAATTGGCCATTTTTGAACATGGCGGTAAGACTGTACGTCGAATTGGCTTTTAATGTAATAGTCGCGCCGGTGATGAATTGTGTTCCCGAGAAGCCCGGACCGATCTTGAGGGATTGCGTGCCGTCGTAAACATCATTGGCAAAAAAATCTCCCGCGTAACGTTGGGCATTCGGGGCGTTGGAAAAGTCCCAGCCGGTCGCCGCGGTATCAGTCCCCTGCTCGAAACTGCCATTGGGCACCACAATCGGAGCGGAATTGTTGTAGGTGATCGTGTGGCCGTTGAGGTCAAACGTTACGTCATTGGCGATGATCGCAAATGCAGTTCCTGGCGTGCTTACATCCGTTTGCAATATGTACCGCGTATTCGCCTGGTCCAGATAATACGGCCCGGGGCCGCGGGCGTTGAGCCAGGCCTGGTCGATGTTGATGTCGAGGGCGCCCTGCCAATCGCGGCGGACTTCGTGGGAAAACGCCAACGGTTGCTCGACCTGCCCAAGCTGCCGCTCCAGATTCCAATCGCCGTTGAGTTTGGCATTTCCCGTCAGGTCTTCGCTGGCGGCGATGTCCGTGGCGGTCAAGATCGCGAGCGATTCCAAAAGCAATTGTCCATCTTCGCTGCCGGCCAGGTTGCAGCCGTAGATCAATAGATCCCCGTCGGCGGCGAACGCGTCTTGCCAGCCCAGTAGCTGCGAAGTGTACTCCGCGACGTTCGAGAGCTGCAGGCGGGTACTGCCCAACTGAAGCGCGCCGGCCGCGCCGTGGCTGACCAGGTGCACGGCACTTAAGTCGCGCCGCGCTCGCAAGATCTCGCTAATCTGCTGCACGCCGTCACGGTCCCGCTCCAGCACGACATAGTCGATCGCTCGGCCGCCGGCCCGCTGACGCTCAATGTCGGTCGCCAATTGCAGCCAATTCTCGACCCGGTCGTCGAAGATCACCAACTCGCGCGTCGCAAGCTGCGGAGAAGCGTGGGGAACTTGGGTGGCGTCTGTCGAAAGCTGTCGGACCTCGGGAGGGATGTCGGTGGTGGAAAACAACGAGTCCAGCGGAGCCGGGGCGAACGGCGCAGGAACGAACATGGCGATATGACCTAGATAAGTCGCGATGTAAATCAGTACGGCGATGCTGAAATGGCGCGACAAGGACCCGCACATTTATCAGCTCCTCAAATCTAGGTCAACTCCGTTCTGGACGACGGCGTCAGCCATTCTACCCGGACAATCCGCTCGAAATCGGAGAATGCGCGATCGTTACCGCCGGAAAATACGGACGAACGGAGAAAAAAAGTGGGGCGAATTGCCTGAGGGAACGAGTACGGAAGGCGGGGGGAAGCAACTGTCGGACGGAACCAGTCGTCGCTGTTCCGGCGCGATAAGCGATTCCGTTGGCCACAAAAAGCACAGAAGGCACAGGAAAGACGGGGACAGGAAGATTTCTGACAGGAAAATGGGACGGAGTGTAGAACAGTTGTCCCCAACTGTTCCGGCGCGATAAGCGATTCCGTTGGCCACAAAAAGCACAGAAGGCACAGGAAAGACGGAGGACAAAAAAATGGGAGACAGAAAAATGAAGAGGAAGATGAAGAGAGGTTTCCCGCAGAGGCGCAGAGGCGCAGAGGGGGAGCCGGTCGGTTGCTGGGATCATGACGACCGGAACCTGAGAGAAAAACGAGGAGTTGTACGCCGGCCTTGCAGGCCGGCGCCATTGCTTCCCACCCTGTAGCTTCCCACCCTGTAGCCGGCCCACCCTGTAGCCGGCCATTCTCGCGCGTATTCTCTGCGCCCCGGCGTCTCTGCGGGAGATCCTTCTTAGCGGTTCCGGCGTGCGGAGATCAAATCAGCTAGCCACAAAAAGCACAGAAGGCACAGGAAAGACGGGGGACAGGAAAATGTCTGACAGGAAAATGAAGAAAGAGGGGGACAGAAAAATGAAGAGGAAGATGAAGAGATGTCTCCCGCAGAGTCGCAAAGGCGCAGAGGGAATTCAGACCCGAGCCTGTCGCCTGTCGCTTGACGCCTGACAGCGTGGTCGCAACTAGGTCGCCCACTGCGGTTGGCCGAAGCGTGGAAAAGATTTGAAATCTAGAGCCAATTTCTCTGCGCTTCGTGGCGCTGGACTCCAAGTTTCCCCGCGTCAAAACCTGTTTTCCGGTCCCTCATTTTTTTGTCCCCCTCGTTCTCTTCTCCGCGTCTCCGCGGGAAACATCTCTTCCTCTTAATTTTCCTGTCAGAGATTTTCCTGTCCTCCGTTTTTCTTCCCCAAGTCCCTGCCCCCTCCAATCCACTCCAGCAATAACCCGCTGCCGGCGGAGAGGTGGATCGTGACGAAGACGATCGGCAGCCAGAGGGCGGTGCGGAGTGAACCGGCGGTGCGAGCCGCCGCGAGCGAAGCAACCAAGACCAGCAGGAGATAGATCGCCAGGACGCACCCGTAGACAGCCGCCAGCCAACTCGAGAATAGACTCCCGATCGCACCGGCGACCAGGCCGACGACAAAAGCCGCCGGCAGCAGAGTCTTGAGTGATCGCGTCCCCGGATGCTTCCTCATCAGGCGGATTCTCCCGCGGCCGTAGCGGACCAATTGGCGATAGAGCCCACGTAGCGTCCCCCGCGGTTCGTAGCGAATCTCGATCTCGGGCGTAAAAAAGCACTTCATCAGCCCCGCCGCGTCGACTCGCGTGTTGAGTTCCACGTCCTCGCAGGCGTCAAAGCGTTCATCGAACAGACCGATCCGTTCGAAGACATCCCGCCGATAGGCAACGGCGACGCTGTGGGCCGGCACAAAGCCTTCGCGGTCGCTGTAGATATGCGAATCCGGGTGGTGACCGAGCGGGGATTGCCGCGCGGCGGCGATGGCTCGCTGCAGCGAAGTGGCGTGGGTGACGTCGAGCGGCTGGGGCCGGCCCAGGCAATCGGCGCCGCTCCGTTCGAACGCCGAGACAAGTTTCTGCAAGTAGGCGCGGTCGGTCAGCTCGCAGTGCCCGTCGACGACAAGCAGGTACTCGCCGCGGGCGTGGCGGATGCCGATATTCCGAGCGGCACTCGACCAGCGCCGCGGGTTATCGAACAAGCGGATATTCGGATACCGTGCGGCGTATTGGGCGACAATCTGCGGGGTGGCGTCGATCGATTGCCCGTCGGCGACCAGGATCTCGAATTGGTCGGGGGGAAAGTCCTGGGCGAGCAGGGCATTGAGCGTCCGGGCGATAAATCGCTCCTCGTTCCGGATCGGGACGATGATCGAGACGCGGAGGGAAGAAGAACTCATGCGGGCTTGCCCGAAGAACAAAGCAAATGAACTCGAAATGATGAACGAGAGGTGCGGGAAGTCAAGTCGGAGCGGGCAGAAAAATGGCGACACGGAAGAAAGAGGAGGACAGAAAAATGTCTGACAGGAAAATGAGGAAGAAGATGAAGAGAAGTCTCCCGCACAGACGCGGAGGCGCAGAGGGCAATCAAGATTTGCGTTAGGAAGATGGGGTGGATTGTAGAACAGTTGTCCCCAACTGTTCCGGGGCCATGAGCGATTCAGTTGGCCACACAAAGCACAGAAGGCACCAGGAAGAGACGGAGGACAGAAAAATGGCTGACAGGAAGATAAGGAAGAAGATGAGGAGGGAGAGATATTTCCCGCATAGCCGCGGAGGCGCAGAGGGGGGAACCGACCTGTTATCTGTAGTCTGTAGTCTGGGGCCTGGGGTCTGGAGCCTGGCAGAGGTAGGCCGGAACAAGTCCGCGCGGTTCCGGCGATGCGGGGGGAAAGAGCGTAGAACAGTTGTCCCCAACTGTTCCGGCGCGATGAGCGACTCAGTTGGCCACAAAAAGCACAGAAGGCACAAGGAAGAGGAGGGAGGCTGTAGGCGGTAGGTTGTAGGGGGAAGAAAAGAAACGGCAGGGTGCTCGGTATCAGGTATCTGGTACGAACTCCTTTCGCCTTCGACCGTCAAGCTTCAAACTGTTTTCACCGTACGCCGGCCTTGAAGGCCGGCGCCATTTCACGCCACCATGCAGCCGCTCCACATCTTCTTCCTCCGCGGCTCAGCGTCTCTGCGGGAGAACGTCGTCGCCCTGCCCCTGTCTTCGCTCTCGTACTCGGGCGGCCCCGTTCGCGGCAGTGGGCATCAGCGAGTAGGAGTACGAGTACGAGTAGGTAGGAATCGGCATCGGAAGGTCAGAGGTGTTCGGAACTACGCGGACTTGTTCTGGCTTCAGCCTACAGCCTACAGCCTTCAGCCTTCAGCCTATTGTTGCGTCCACGGGAACAGTTGAGGACAACTGTTCTACTTGGCGGGAACTGCGGGGACTTGTTCCGGGCTGCAGACTCCCCCCGGTTTCGCGGGTCCCGAGCAATTGGGGACAATTGCTCTATCATGAAAAAAAGCATGGTGTACATTTGTACACCATGCTTTGTATTTTCAGTTCGAATCGGAACGGCCGTGAAGCCGAACCGATCGAGTTCAGGTTAGCTGCGACGGCGACGGCCGGCGATCAAGCCAATACCGCACACCAAGCCCCACACGGCGAGCGAGCCAGGTTCCGGAACGCCCCAAGAAGCATGGAAGGTATCTGCGCCAGTGTTTGAATCGTTATACCGAACAAAAACACCAAACACAACTTCTGAACCCGTTGCAACAAAGGACAGAAACGCAGAATTCGGCGGACCAGCGACTGATCCATTTACAGCTGCCACATCACCGAAAGTTGCAACTGAATTGTCCAAGTCTGTATCGTACCAAAGTCCCAAGTCCCAAATGTCGTCGTTATCGTTGTGACCAACAACTTGAACAATGTCGCCAGCTGCTAGTGTTACTGATCCGTTATATCGGTAGGTGACTAATTCACCTGGATCCAAACTTTGCCGCGAGCCAGCTAGTCCAGTCATTGCGACGGTGTCGGTATACGTCGGACCTGCGTTCATCGTCGGTGCAGCAACGCCAGAGTAAACCGTCATCGCCAACAAGTCAGCTTGCGAAAACGTGATAATCGACGCGTTCGCCGATTGAACGGCGGCGACGACGACGGCAACGGCCATCAAAACTTTCTTCATCATCTCAAACATCTCCACACAAAATTCTTCTTCAAAACCAACACAGAAAACTGAGTTGATCAGGCGATTGGGATTTTGAAGTCGAGTGCAACCACCAGAGGTGGGAGATGGCGTTTGTAGATTTGAACGAAACGCGTTGAGAATTGGTCCGGAGACCAGGCCGAATCGCCGGCGAGTCCGACCGGGCTGGTGGGACTACTGAAGGAGCTTGTCCAGCCACCCGACATGGAATTGAGCGGTCCGCTGGGCGAGTCGATCTGTCGCTTGGGTTGGGTGGGCGAATTGTCCGCAGGTGCGCCGGAACTGGTCGGTTGCGCTTCACTGTCGAGCCAGACTGAAAGCGATGTGGCTCGATCCACGTCCACCGACAGAAGGCTCGCGCTGCAGACATTTAGCGACGACATCAAAACGATGACGGCTAACGCGCTGCACAGTTTGTACACGAGCGAGCTCATTTGGTTTCCGACCGGTGAATTCCGGTACATTTGGACATGGAGCTCATTTTCGTCCACCCGAAAGGTGATTGCAATACGGCGGTAACGATTTTTTGGATTTTTTCGGGCAGGCGAAAGGCTGGAGGCAGGAGATAGGGGAGGAGTGCAAATTTGGCCGAAAATTCGTCGAAATGCCTCGAATGGGGGGCAAATGTAGAACAGTTGTCCCCAACTGTTCCGGCGCGATGAGCGACTCAGTTGGCCACAAAAAGCACAGAAGGCACAAGGAAGAGGCGGAGGACAGAAAAATGTCTGACAGGAAGATAAGGAAGAAGATGAGGAGAAGTCTCCCGCAGAGCCGCGGAGGCGCAGAGGGGGGGGACGGACCTGTTATCGGTAGTCTGAAGTCTGGGGTCTGGGGTCTGGAGCCTGGCAGAGGTAGGCCGGAACAAGTCCGCGCGGTTCCGGCGATGCGGGGGAAAGAGCGTAGAACAGTTGTCCCCAACTGTTCCGGCGCGATGAGCGACTCCGTTGGCCACAAAAAGCACAGAAGGCACAGGAAGAGACGAAGGACAGAAAAATGTCTGACAGGAAGATAAGGAAGAAGATGAGGAGGGAGAGACATTTCCCGCAGAGCCGCGGAGGCGCAGAGGGGGGAACCGACCTGTTATCTGTAGTCTGAAGTCTGGGGCCTGGAGTCTGGAGCCTGGCAGAGGTAGGCCGGAACAAGTCCGCGTGGTTCCGGCGATGCGGAGGGAAAGAGCGTAGAACAGTTGTCCGCAACTGTTCCGGCGCCGTGAGCGACTCCGTTGGCCACAAAAAGCACTGAAGGCACAAGGAAGAGGCGGGAGGCTGTAGGCGGGAGGTTGTAGGGGGAAGAAAGGAAACGGCAGGGTGCTCGGTATCAGGTATCTGGTGCGCACTCCTTTCACCCAGGGCCGTCAGGCTTCAACCTGCCCGCTCTTCTCCCTCTCGTACTCGTACTCAGCGAAGCGGTACTCGTACTCGGGCGGCCCCGTTCGCGGCAGTGGGCATCAGCGAGTAGGAGTACGAGTACGAGTACGAGTAGGAGTAGGAGTAGGAGTAGGAATCGGCATCGGAAGGTCGGAGGTGTTCGGAACTACGCGGACTTGTTCTGGCTACAGCCTACAGCCTTCAGCCTTCAGCCTTCAGCCTTCAGCCTTCAGCCTTCAGCCTTCAGCCTTCAGCCTATCGCTGTGTTCACGGGAACAGTTGATGACAACTGTTCTACTTGGCCGGAACCGCGGGGACTTGTTCGGCCGACAGCCTCGAGCCTCAGATCTCAAGCCTCTTCGCGAACAGCGAGTGCAGTTCGAATCCTTCGCTCAGAAAATCTTTGATGTTGCGGGGATCGATTCGCCGGCCGCGGCGGAAGTAGATGAAGCGATCGTGGGCTGCTTCCAGGTAGGTCCCTTGCCGAGCCGTAAAGAAGTCGAGCACCGGCGGTTGAAAGAGCTGACGAGTCGCCTCGGGGCGATCCGAGATCAGCTTGAACGCTCGCGAGAATTCCGAGTTCTCCGGAAAGTCGATATCCTTGCTGCCAAATAAATTCGCCAATGCATCAAAGAGGTGCTCGGGGCGCATCGAAATCGCGGGCAGCTGCAGCTGCACCGAGTGGACTCCGACGATCGATTGTCGGTGCGTGTGCTGGTGCTTGCCGCCGCCCGTGGTGTACTGGTAGTCGAAGATCGCGATATGAATCCCCTCGGCTTCGGCGGTGATCACATTCGAAACGATGCGGGCGCGGCCCTGGTTGAAGAGCTGGAACGGGGCAAACTGAGTGAGAATTCCCAGCGTATCGGTGGGAGAATACGTGAGCCCCAGTTCCTCGGCGATCTTGCCGAAGCCCTCCTGACGCTTGCGAGTCTGATGAGCGGAAACGGCAGCGCCGATGCCGATAATGACCAGGATCCCACCGACCATCAGGAAGAAATAAAAAGTGTTCATAAAGAGGAATTGTAATGGGGAGAGGCGGGAGACGGGAGGCTGGAGGCGGGAGGGAAAGAACTCGCCGGGAATGGCACGAATGCAGAGGGGAGGGGGACAGAAAAATGGGAGACAGAAAAATGAGGAAGATGAAGGTGGGAAGATGAAAGTGGAAAGATGAAGAGATTTCTCCCGCTGAGGCGCCGGGGCGCAGATGGAAGTCAATCAGTCGCCTGGAGTCTGGAGCCTGGAGCCTGGGGTCTGGAGCCTGGGGTCTGGGGTCTGGAGCCTGGGGTCTGGAGCCTGGCGAGAGCGGTAGGCCGGACCAAATCTTCGCAGCTCGTGTGCGCCGCGAGCAATTTCAGTTAGCCACAAGAAGCACAAAAGGCACAAGACGAGGCGGCAGGCGGGAGGGGGAAGGTGGGGGCGGGAAGGCGGAAGAAAAGAAACAGGCGGCGGCTCTCGTCTCTCTCGTACTCGTACTCAGCGAAGCGGTACTCGTACTCGTACTCGAAAAACCCCTGGGGCGGTGCGTGGACTGAGTCAAGTTCAGTCTCGAGTAGGAAATAGGAGTAGGCCGATGGTTCGTGGCGCCCGTAACAGTGGAGGCTTGTTCCGGCCTGCTGCCTACAGCCTATCGTTGTGTTCACGGGAACAGTTGAGGACAACTGTTCTACATTGGCGCCGGAACTGCGGAGACTTGTTCCGGCTTCAGCCTGCTGCCTACGGCCTATCGTTGTGTTCACGGGAACAGTTGAGGACAACTGTTCTACATTGGCGCCGGAACTGCGGAGACTTGTTCCGGCTTCAGCCTTCAGCCTTCAGTCTACGGCCTACGGCCTACGGCCTCTTCCGGATCCATCCAGTTCTCTTGACGGAAGTGTTGTCCGTAGACTCCGTAATCGTGGAAGGCGATTCGTTTGGCCAGTCGATACGCCCAGCTTCGTTCGGGGATCGGGGCGGATTCGGGGGCGAACTGCGAGCGGAATCGTCCGGCGGCTCGCAATTCGGTCAGTGCAGTTTGGCGGGCGGTCGAATCTTTCGCCTGATGCGCGGCAACCAGGTTGTCGATCAAGTCGGGCCGCTCGAGCGCGATGCAGCCGCGGGTGTGCGTCGCCGCAGTCTGCCGGAAGTCGCGCAGAAAAGTCGATTCGTTGAAAACCTGCGACAGCGGTCGCGGGTCGTGGATCGAGTCGGTGGCGAACTGGATAATCGGGCAGGGCTCGATATTGCCCCACGGATTGATGTGGTGGGTGAAGCCGGTCGCCGCCGGGCAGAGCGCGTTACCGTCCGCGTCGTAGTACGCGTCGATCACAATAATTGGCTTGCGGCAGCGGATATCGACGACGAACTGCCGGACCTCGCGCTGCTGCTGCGGCGTCAACGCCAATTCGGGACAGGCCTCGGGTCCGACCGGCCGGTAGATGTGGTACCACATGTAAAAGACGCCCATCTCGATCAGGCGGTCGACCCACGATTCGCTGAGGAGATCGGTGTAGTTGGTCTGGCAGAGGCTGGTGCAGACTCCCGTGAGGACTTTGTTGTCCAGGCAGTGCTGCAGTCCACGCAGGGTCGCGCTCAGTACCCCCGCCTTGCCACGTCGCTGGTCGCTGACGATTTCCGTCCCCTCCACGCTCACCAGCGGTGTGACGTTGCCGAGCCGCCGGAATTCCTGAGCGATCTCGGCGGTGATGAAGTGCCCGTTGGTGAAGACTTGGAAGTAGGCGTCGGGGTGGGCGGCCAACACCTCCAGCAGGCCTTTGTGCATGAGGGGCTCGCCACCCAGGAGTCCAAAAAACGAGTTCCCCATACGTTTGGCTTCGTCGATCATCCGGTTGAGCGCCGGGACATCGATTCGCTGTTGCTTGGCCGCGACGTCGACCCAACACCCTTGGCAACGGAGGTTGCAGCTGTTGATGATCGAGATGTACAGGTAAGGCGGAAAGAACTCGCCTCGTTTCAGGCGGCGTTTATGTCGCCGGATCGAGCGATAGCCGCCCCACCCCATGTTCCAGAACAACTTCCACAGCAGGCGTTTATCCGCCTCCAGGAGTGCTCGTTTTGCCAAGCGAAAGTACATCGGATGTGCGGAAGGTGAAGTGGGTCAGGTGTTCAGGTGATTATAGCAGGCTGAAGGCTGAAGGCTGAAGGCTGTAGGCTGAAGGCTGAAGGCTGAAGGCTGTAGGGGGAAGGCTGTAGGGGGAAGGGCGAAGGGGGAAGAAAAGGAGCAAAGGGGGGCTTGGCTGCCGGTACTGATGGCTCCTGGCTCCGACTCCTAGCTCCACCCCGCCGGCTGTCTTCCATCCAAATTCTTCTCCTGCTCGTACTCGTACTCGTACTCGTACTCCTCCTATTCCTCCCATTCGCCATCGTGCGTGTAATCGCGGCGACGCATTGCGGGGTGCATTTTCGAGCAGGAGTACGAGTACGAGTACGAGTAGGAGTAGGAGTAGGAGTAGGAGTGGCCTTCGGTCTTCAGCCTTCAGCCTTCAGCCTACCGCCTACCGCCTTCTTCCCTCCTCCTGATCGCGTTAATTGAATCACTCGCGCGAGCCGGTAAGTCGCGAGCGATGGGCGCAGCCGCTGCAGGTGTTGCCGCGGATCGAGCGGTCGGCGGATTTTTTTCGGGCGGTGTGATTCGCATGCACGTCCCCCTTCGTTCCGTCGATGAAGGATACCGTTGTGAACCAGAGTCCAGCAGCGTCGGGAAGGAGGTCCCATGAGATTTTTGTTGGCGCTATTCGTAACGGCCGTTTCGGTTGTAGCTGTCGATGCGGATATTCGCGGGCGGAGAGCGGGAGGGAATCGGATCACACCCTTCCGCAATTCGCGGATTTTCAACGGCTACAACACTCGGTATCCCGGTTACGAATCCGAGTATTACACGCCGTATTCGGCGACGAATTCGAACACCTTGACGATCAGCCCCTCGTCGAGTGCTCGGATTCTGCAACCGGCCCCAGCGATCGGATCTTCGATCGAAGGGGACTCGATTCCGACTTGGCAGCCGCAGTCGTTTCCACAGTCGAATACGATCGCGCCGACCGTTCAACCGTCGAATGAACTGCGGAGCATCGGCAACGAGACGACCCAGTCGACGCCGAAGACGATCAAGTCGATTCGCAAGAACATTCCCGCCAATTATCAGTTGAAGAGTCAGGGCAATTCCTATTGGGATGACTTGAATCACGATTAGATTGCGGGGCGGAGAGGAAGTTTCGCCAGCCACAAGAGGCACAGAAGTCACATAAGGAAACAGGCGGGAGGGGGGAGAGAAGAGGAGGCCGAAAAATGGGAGGACAGGAAACTCGGAAATTCCAGAGGGGAGCGTCGAACGGTATGGTCCACCGAATAGCCCCAGAGCTGCGAGGACTTGTTCCGGCCTATAGATCGTCTACTTCGAAACGGGTGGCGTAATTGTTCGCGGCCTACAGAGGCCGCGCTACCGCCAACCGGCTACCGCCAACCGGCTACCGCCTACCGGCTCCAGTCGACCGCCTAACAAAAAACGTCAAATTGGCTTGCCGTTGTCTCATCCGCGGCCGGTCAATCCTCGAGGCGTGATCCGCATCCCCGGCCTAGGATGCAGATCACGTCTTTTTTTTGCGCGGCCATCTGCGGAGTGAAAAGGTCCGCGAGATGACGCCATTTTTTTGGCCTTGTGGGGGACGGCAAGCTCCCCTACCCTACGCCGCCCGAAATTGTGGCACGACGCTCCGCGTCGTGAGCCCAGTGCACAGGCAATAGCCTATTCAAGTACACCGCAGAGCAATTGTCGCAATTGCTCTCGGCGGCCAATAGCGATTGAGCAAGTGTGACGCGGATGCGCAGTTGACCGCCGTTGGGTGCTCACTGGTGGTTTCGCGATGCGACCGGCGCCAAGAAACCGCAGGCTAGCGCCAGGCGGCTGATTTTTTCGCAGAACGGAAGTGCAACGAACAGTTGCGACAACTGTTCTACTCTCCAAGACCGTGCGATGCGAAAGTGAATGATGCAGACAAACCATTTCGAAAACAGCCGGCTCGCGGGAGCGGGGATGTGGCCAGGGTGGCTTGGGGATCTCGTATTGCGTTGCGGAAGGATCGTATCGCTGGGGGTGGTTTGCGGGTGGTTGTTGGCATCGACTGTCGTGGCGCAGTCGGTATCGCCGAACGTGGAAAAAATCGATGCGTCGGATGTCAGGCCGGTCCCACTCTTGAGTCGGGATCCGAGTGAATTCGGTCGGCTGTTGGAGGCGCATGCCGCCGGATGGTGCCAGGCAATTCTCCCCGATCCGGCGGTTGAGGCTGGGTCCGCACCGGTAACGCACATCGCCGCCGCCTGGGAACCTGGACTGGGAGTTGGTCGCCGCGCCAGTGCATTGGCCAGCCCGATTCAGGGGCTCGATTTTCCGCCGTTGCCGCCGATGGGACTTGAGGCTGGGGCAAGTTCTCCTTCGCCAACCATGACGCTGGAAGGGTTAGGGCATTTGGACGACGGGCAAGCGCTGAAGCTTTCCAGTCCGTTCACCGAAGTTTCGCAGGCGCTGGCTGCCTTGGTGAAAGCTTGCGAGGCGCGATTGATCGCCGACGCGCAAGCGTTAACCGAATCGCAGCAGCAGGTCTTGGCCGAGATTCGCTCGGCGTTGGCCAAGGCCGCAGAGGAATGGTCCCTGGCGACGTCGCTGGCTGCGGAAGTGAGCTCGGCCGAAAAACGCGAAACGAGTCTCAAGGAAACGTTGGCGTCAGGGCCGGGGGAGGCTTCGCTGGCGCCGGCGGTGGAGACGGCAACGGCCGCGCAATCGGCGCTCGACGCCGCGCGGCAGACCTTGGACCAACGGCAGAAGGAACTCGAATCCAAACAGCAGGCTTTGTTGACACGGCCGACGCGCAAGGTGGAGCTGGAGACCGAATTGGAGGGTCTGCGGAAGCGGCTGGCGGAATTGAAGCCGTTGTCCGGGTTGGCGGAAGAAACGCCCGACGCGGAGTTGCTGAATCACCTGGCGGGGCGCGCGGTCCGGTTGCTATTGCGCGTGCAGATCTTGCGGCGGGAGATCGCCTTGCAGCATTTGGACGCCACGATCGACGTGGTCACGCTGGAAAGGGACTTGGCGCACCGCCGCTGGAGCGAGCAGCAGGTGCTGGTCGAGACCATGAGGGCCCAACTGACGCGCTTGCGGCAATCGGAAGTTCAGCGGCAGGCGGCGCAAGCCGAGGCGGATTCGGCCGATCTCCCCCAGGCGATTCGGGCTTTGGCCGAGCACAATGCGGACTTGATTGAACGCCGCGAAGACTTGCTGCGGAAGATCGAGGGGAGCGAGTCGGAACTGAAACGCCTGGTCGAATCGTTGGAGTCGGTGAAGGGCAATCGCCGCAACTTGGAGAGCAAGATCGAAGTTGCCGGGATGAATCGAAGCATCGGTCTGCTGATGCGGCAGCAGATCATGCAATTGCCCGAGCTCTCTGGATTGCGGCGGCGGATGCGGCAGATCGAGGCGGAGTTGCCCCCCTTGCAACTGATGCGGTTCGATTTCGCCGATCAACGGAACGCGCTCGCCGACACGCGTGGGATCACGCAGAAGCGATTGGAGCTGTTGGCCGCCGAATCGGGATCGGCGGTTTCGCCGGAGCTCGCGGCGAAAGTCACGGAAATGGTGCAGTCGTGGCAACAATTGACGTTGGACTTGCTCAAGGACTTGGACAACTACATCGATAAGCTGACCAGTCTGAACGTCACGACACAGGAATTGGTCGAGCAGACCGGGGAATTTCGCTACTTTGTGGAAAAGCACGTGCTGTGGATTCGCAGTACGGATCCGCTGGGGCGCGACGACCTGGTCAAGACGGTGGAAGGTGTGGCCAAGGTCGCCTGGGGGATCCAGCCGGTGCTGCTGGGTTTCTTTGATCGGATGTCCTGGCCGACGATCTCCCCGTATCTGTTGCCGGCGGCGTTGTTGTTGCTGCTGGCCTGGGGTGCTCGCTACGGCTTGCGTTTCAGTCTGAAGCGGGCGGCGGAGACGGCGGCGCATTCGCCGGGGCGGCGGCGGGCATATTGCTTGCGGATCGTCGGGTTATCGTTGGTGCTGGCCTGCTTTTGGCCCGCGGCATTGTGGATCGCCGCGCAGCTACTCCACGCGGTTTCGCTGGAGAATCCGTTGGCCGGCCATATCGCCACGGCGCTCTTCGCGATCATTCCGTTCGTGTTGTTTGGGCACGTGGTTCGAAATCTGTCGGCCCCAGGGGGATTTGCCGAGTTGTACTTTGGTTGGCCGGCGGGTGCTGCCGCTGCCTTGCATCGCATGTTGCGTTGGTATTTGTGGACGGTGCTGCCGACTCGCTGTTTGGGGATCTTTTTTGATCACTTGGACAACGAGCAATGGGCCTCGTCGGCGGGCCGAACGATGTTCATCGCCAGCCAGATTTGCCTGTTTCTCTGTTTGAGTCTCGGACTGCGGAACGCCAGTCCGGCATTGTTCGGCACACCGGCACAACGCGGCGGCACGTTGTGGCGCCGCAGCCGCAGGCTGTGGCCTTCACTGCTGACTCTGTTGCCGCTGATCATGGCGGTGATGTCGCTGGTCGGCTACCACTACTCGGCCCACGTCTTGTCGTCCCGATTTGGCTGGACGCTGTGGTTGATCTTGTCCGCGGTTGGATTGCAGAGTCTTATCAAGCAAGTGTTGGGGATCATTCTGCAGAAGATCAGCGTACGGCGGTTTTGGCGGCAGCAAGCGTACGATCCGGCGAGCGGCGTCGGGCTGCCCGAAGAATTTGACACGGTGCAAGTCAACGCTCAACTCAGTCGACTGTTGCAGTCGTTTACATTGGTGGGTGTGGCGCTGGCGACGTACGTGTTGTGGGCGGAAGTGTTGCCGGCGATCCAGATCTTTGACCGAGTCGAATTGTGGAGTCACAAAGTCCAGGTAGCAGAGACAGTACTGGGCGCCGACGGGAGCGAATCGGTGCAAATGGTCAGTCGCGTGGAGACGGTGACCTTGGCGGACGTCGGTTGGTGCCTGGTGGTCTTGGTCTTGACCATCGTCTTCAGCCGCAACCTGCCGGGGTTGCTCGAGTTGACGTTGCTCGACCGGTTACCGCTGGACCGCGGAGGAAAGTATGCCATTAGCGTCGTCTGCCGCTATCTGGTGGCGATCGCCGGGTTGCTGATGGCGGGAAGCATACTCGGTTTGCAATGGTCCAGCGTCCAGTGGCTGGTGGCGGCGATGTCGGTGGGGCTTGGGTTCGGCCTGCAAGAAATCTTTGGCAACTTTGTCTCAGGGATCATCATCCTGCTGGAGCGGCCGGTACGGATGGGGGACCTGGTCACCGTCAACGGCACGACGGGCTGGGTGACTCGCGTGCAATTGCGGGCGACGACGATCACCGACTTCGATCGGCGCGAGATGATCGTGCCCAACAAAAAATTCATCACAGACGACGTGACGAACTGGACGCTCACCGATCCGATCACGCGATTGGTGATTCCGGTCGGGATCGCGTACGGATCGGACACCCAGTTGGCGTGCCAGACGCTGATGGAGGTCGCACGCGCCAACACATTCGTCTTGGCCGATCCAGAGCCCATGGTCGTCTTCACGCAGTTCGGGGCGAGTTCATTGGATCTGGAGTTGCGCGTGTTCATCCCCGAACGGCAGCATGTGGTCGAAGTGCAACACGACCTGCACATGGAGATCGACCGGCTGTTTCGCGAACGAAAGATCGAGATCGCGTTTCCGCAGCAAGATGTCCATATTCGCTCGATCCCGACGGCAGCCGCGGGAGGGAAACGAAAGTCAGCGAGCGAGGACATGTTGCAAACGGATCAGCGCGCGGCGTAATGAGAAGGCGGGAGGCGGAACTCAATTCAATTCCCTCTTCTACTTCTACTCGTACTCGAGGATACACGCCACAGTGTGCCGCGGCGATTACGAACACGAGCACGACGCGGAATGGGAGGAAGAGGAGAAATACGAGTACGATAGGAATTGAGATCGGAAAGTCCGAGGCGCCGGAACTCCGAAGACTGGTTTTGGCTGACGGATTGTGTTCACGGGAACCGTTGAGGACAACTGTGCTACGCTGGTGCCGGAACGGCGAAGACTTGTTCCGGCTACGGACTACGCGGCTTTACGGCGGAGTTCGGCGAAGGGGGCTTCGTCGATTTTCTGGTGCGATTCGGCTCGCAGTTCAGCCAAGTACGATTGTTCCAGCTGTCGCTGGTCGTGTTGCAGCAGGGCCGCGAATCGTTGCATCGCGAAACGAGCTCGACGGGGGCGAACGAGGCCACCGGCGAATTCGGACAGACCACAAGCGAACGACCAGGCCCGCAGTGTCAAGGAACCGTCATGCCAATGCCGAGCCATGAGGCGTTGGGCATCGCCGCCGCTGGCCTGAAGGTGCTCGTCCAAAAACCTATTTGGGTCGGCGAGCATCACCAGGGCGGACATCAGCGGAGCACAGGAGAGTCCGATGGCGCGAAACGCCAGTGCGATCTCCAGATCCAACAGACGGGTCGTGCGTCCGGCGAATCGACGCAGAAACGAGAGTAGTGGGTCGCGGCGATAGAACGCCGCCCACAACGACGGGCCGAGCGGGAGGTCTCGATTCACCATCAGAGATTCGTGCCGCCGCCCCTCGCCGATCAAACGCGGGCAACCACCTCCGCCAACGCCCAGTCCCCAGGTCAACAGGTGATGCGGAGATGGCTCCGATACCAGGAGCGGCGCTGCGCACGCGATCCGCGGATCGGCGAACGAATCCAGCGCGTCGCCGATCCAACCTTCATCGACCAAAGTCCCCGGGCGCAAAATATGGACGACGTCGCCGCGGCAGTGGCCCAGCGCCGCACTGATCAAGTCGGTCCAGTGCTGCGCCGCCCGGACTTGGACGATGCGCACGCCGACCTCACGCAAGTTGTGCGGGTCCAGGTAGCTGCCGTCGTGGACCGCCAAGATTTCGGACTGTCCCGGCTGATTGCGGAGGACCGCCGCCAGGGTGTCCTCGAAACAAACGTCATCCCCGGGGAGCATCGGCACTATGATCGAGAGACGCGTCATGCGGACTCCGTTTCGCTGGAATGACCATTATCTTTTTCGACCGGGTGCCGCGAGCAAGTTGATTGAATTATGAAGAAACCCCCCGAAGGAGGGGGGGGGGAGGCTGAAGGCTGTAGGGGGAAGGCTGAAGGGGGGATGGGGAGGGGGAGAGGAACGGGAAATGTGTGAAGTGCACTGGGCATAACGTGCTTAGTGCTTCGTTTCCTCCTAACTCCTACTCCTACTCGTACTCGTACTCCTACTCCTACTCGTACTCGTACTCCGACTCGTACTCCAAACTCCCGTTTGACCAAGACCACGCGCTTTTTGGGTGCATTTCGAGTAGGAGTACGAGTACGAGTACGAATGATCTTCGGCTAACCGCCTCCTGCCTCCTGCCAACTGCCTACGGCCTTCCCTCCTCAAGCCAATGGACCAAACGCACCAAGTCTTCCGCGAGAGGTGCGGTGATTTCGAGTGGTTGTCCGGTGCGCGGGTGGGCGAAGGCGATCGAGCGGGCGTGGAGGGCTTGGCGTTCCAGGATGGTCTGGCTTGGCCGATCGGGGGTTGGGGGAGTCGTGACGGCGGCTCGGCCGCTATACAGACGGTCGCAGAGAATGGGAGTGCCGGCGTGCGCCAAGTGGACTCGGATTTGATGCGTCCTTCCGGTTTGCGGTTGTGCGTCCAGCAGCGCGACGCCGCGGTATCGCTGGGTGACTTCGAAAAATGTTACGGCGGGTCGGGAGGCGGCGTGGTGTTCGCGGATCGCCATCTTTTCCCGCTGGTAGGGATGAGGACCGATCGGGCGATCGATCAAGTCGCGATCGCGATCGGGCGGTGGGGAGACCGCTGCCCAGTAGTGCTTCTTGACCGTCCGATGTTCGAACTGTTGGGTGAGCTGCGTGTGTGCGAGGTCGTTCTTGGCGATCAATATGACGCCGCTGGTATCGCGATCCAGTCGGTGGACGATGCCAGGTCGGTGCCGGCCGCCGGCGGTGCTGAGCTGCTGGAAGTGGTAGGCCAACGCGGCGGTCAGGGTTCCTCGCCAATGACCTTTGGCGGGGTGCACCACCATCCCAGCGGGCTTGTCGATTGCGACGAGGTCATCGTCTTCGTACAGGATGCTCAGCGGGATCGGCTCGGCGATGAGGTCGTCCGCCGGTTCGGGGACGATCCGCGCGGAGACGAGATGTCCGAGTTTGAGTTTGAACGACGGTCGGGCTGGGGCATTGTCGACTTGGACTGCGCCGGCGATGATCTGTTTCTGGATTTGCGATCGGCTCAGTAGCTCGAACCGTTCGTCCAAGAATTGATCCAAGCGTTGCCCGTGGTTGGATTCTCCGACGCGCCACTCCAGGCGTGGTGGATCGGAATCATCGTCGAGTGGTTCGGTGAGCGGCTGGTCCAAGGCGAAGAGGGTGGACGGGTGTGGTGGGGGTAGCTGGCGGCGGCGTATGCGTTCAAGGCGGGCGCAGAATGCGAGTCGTGTTGCGTTAAGGCGGGGGAGGATAGCGATTCGTGTGCGTTGAGGCGTTGGAGATTGCGTTAAGCTAAGCGGCGATTACAGCGTATTCAATATAGCTTATTTTTACTCTCCCCCGTCTTCGAGGGGAGAGTCGCTCGCATGGAGGCGAACGGAGAGGGGACGCAGTGTGCGGGTGCGGCGGAGCGCACATGGGCCCTCCCCGGCCGCGTCCTGCGGCCGACCCTCCCGCGGACGCAGGGTACGCTACATTGTCCGCGGGAGGGTAAATCTGAGTTTGAAAACTCGTCCCCACTTGAACACGAGTCAGACCCGGGGCGCATGGAGGGTTCCGCCGGACACTTGCGGATAGACGGCTGCGTGCGGCATAATCGGGCGATGCGAACTTACTTGCAACTTTTGGAACATATTCTCGAGCGCGGAACGCCGAAATCCGATCGGACGGGGACGGGGACGCGCAGCGTCTTCGGCTACCAGATGCGGTTCGATTTGCAGGCCGGGTTTCCACTGCTGACCACCAAAAAGCTCCATCTTCGCTCGATTGTCCACGAGCTGTTGTGGTTCCTGCGTGGCGAGACGAACGTCCGCTCGTTGCAGGCTGCGGGAGTCTCGATTTGGGATGAATGGGCCGACGCGGACGGCGAGCTAGGACCGGTGTACGGGCGCCAGTGGCGGTCGTGGATGGGCGCCGATGGCCAGACGATCGACCAGATCCGAAGCGTGGTTGCAGAGATCGAGCGGAATCCAGATTCGCGGCGGCTGATTGTCAGTGCCTGGAACGTGGCGGAAATTCCGCGGATGCGCTTGCCACCCTGCCACGCGTTGTTTCAGTTTTACGTCGCGGAGGGTCGGCTCTCCTGCCAGCTCTATCAGCGGAGTGCCGACGTATTCCTGGGAGTTCCATTCAACATCGCCTCGTACGCTTTGTTGACTCTGATGATGGCACAGGTCACGGGGTACCAACCGGGCGAATTCGTCCATACATTGGGGGATGCCCATTTGTACACGAACCACTTGGATCAAGTTCGGACGCAATTGGCGCGGCAGCCGCGGGCGCTCCCCCGGCTCCGTTTGAACCCGGCGGTCAAGTCGATCTTTGAATTTTGTTTTGAGGATTTCGAGCTGCTGGACTACCACCCGCATCCACACATCTCTGCGCCGGTTGCGGTATGAGTTTGTCCTTGATCGTGGCGGTGGCAAAAAACGGAGTGATTGGTCGGGAGAATGCCCTGCCCTGGCATCTTCCGGAGGACTTGCGGAGGTTCAAGTCGCTGACGCTGGGGCATCATTTGATCATGGGCCGCAAGACGTTTGAATCGTTGGGGAGAGTGCTGCCGGGCCGCACCAGTCTGATCGTGACCCGAGATCCGAGTTGGTCGTTTCCCGGCGCGGTTGTCGTGCATTCGTTGGCGGCGGCTGTGGACGCCGCCGCGGGCGACTGCGAGGCTTTTGTGATCGGGGGAGCGACGCTCTTCCAGGAAGCGGCTCCGCTCGCGACGCGCACGTACTTGACTCGTGTTCTGGTCGATGTCCCAGGCGATACGTATTTGGATCTCGGGTTCTTGGAAGGGGGTTGGCGCATGGACGAACAGTCCCCCGTCCGGGTGTCACGCGACGGCGGCATTCCGTATCGATTTGAGAATTATTCGAGGAACGAAAGTCCTCTCGTGGACCCACCGGCGTGAGAGAGTGGGAGGACGCTCCGCGTCGTCCGGTACGGCGGACCTATCGATTTGACGGACTGCGTGATTTCCGGACCTGCGAGATTGGCGGACCTGCGCGAATTGCCGATCTTCGCGGTTCACAAGGATTCGCGACGCGGAGCGTCGCGCCACTCTCCCGGCCCCTCTAGTCGCCGAATTTGATTCCTTGGGCCAGGGGGAGTTGTCCGGACCAGTTGATCGTATTGGTCTGTCGGCGCATGTAGGTTTTCCAGGCGTCGGAGCCGGCTTCGCGTCCGCCGCCGGTTTCCTTTTCGCCGCCGAACGCCCCGCCGATTTCGGCGCCGCTGGTCCCCAAGTTGATATTGGCGATCCCACAATCGCTGCCGGCGACGGACAGAAACTGTTCCGCCGCCATCAGGCTTTGCGTAAACAGCGCGCTGGACAATCCCTGCGGCACATCGTTTTGCATGGCGATGGCTTGTTCCAGTCGGTCGTATTCCAGCCAATACAGGATCGGCGCGAAAGTTTCCTCGCGAACCTGGCGAGTCATGTTGGGCATGCGGACGATAGTCGGTTCGACGAAATTCCCCGGCCGTACTGCGAGGGCCTTGCCGCCGCACAGTATTTCGCCTCCTTCGGCGACGGCCTGTGCGATCGCTTGTTCGTAACGGCTGACGGCTTGGCGGCTGATCAGCGGGCCCATGAGTGTATCGGGATCCAGTGGATCGCCGATCTGGACCTGGCGGTAGGCCTGCACCAGTCGAGTTTTCAGTTGCGGAGCGATGCTGCGGTGGACCAGCAGGCGACGCGTGGTGGTACAGCGTTGTCCCGCCGTGCCGACGGCGCCGAACAGAATGGCGCGGACCGTCAAGTCGAGGTCGCAATCGGGCTCGACGATCAGCGCGTTGTTGCCGCCGAGTTCCAGCAGACAGCGACCCAGCCGTCCGGCGACAACCTGGGCGACTTCGCGACCTACGCGCGTCGAACCGGTGAAACTGACGAGCGGCAGGCGGGGATCGGCGACCAACGCCTGGGGGAGCTCCGGGTCGGCGCCGATCACCAGGTTGAAAATCCCTGAAAGTCCGTGGTCGGCCAGCACTTGGTTGCAGATGTGCTGTACGGCGATGGCCACCAGCGGCGTCTGCGGTGACGGCTTCCAGATCATTGTGTCGCCGCAGACTGCCGCTAGCGCCGCGTTCCAAGACCAGACGGCCACCGGGAAATTGAAGGCCGAGATAATTCCGATCGGTCCGAGTGGATGCCACTGCTCGTACATCCGGTGGCCGGGTCGCTCCGAGTGCATCGACTTTCCGTAGAGTTGGCGAGAGAGTCCGACGGCGAAGTCGCAGATATCGATCATCTCCTGGACTTCTCCGATTCCCTCGCTGCGGATCTTGCCCATTTCCAGGCTGACCATTTCGCCGAGCGGCTCGAGCAGTTCGCGGAGCCGCGCACCCAGGTCGCGGACCAGTTGTCCGCGAAGCGGCGCGGGGCGTTCTCTCCAAGTGCGGAACGACTGCTGAGCATGCTGCGCGATCCGGTCGTAGGTCGCCGCGGTTGCCAGGCGGACGCGGGCGATGACATCCCCGGTGGCCGGGTTGAATGAATCGAGCACGCCGCCGGCGGGATCGTCGAACCAGGTTGAGGGGCCGCTGCACGCACCGGGATTGAGCTGGAGCAACTGCAGCTTTCGCAGCAACGCGGCGGACCTGTCTGTCCCGGCCGTGGGACCGGACTCGGGCGACGCCGCGCGGGTTTGCCGGGAGTAGGTACTCTCGAAAATCCGGTCGGCGTTACCCGACTCGAATCCTTCGCGCCGGTGTTCGCGGCGCCATTGGCCTTTTGGGCGGCCGGCGAATTGGGGCAGCGGCCGCCGCTCGGCGAACTCGACGTACGACCCGGGAATCGAGTGCCGTTCGGATCCGCCGTGCCCATCGTCGAAGTCGGCGTCGATCATCTCCGCCACGGTCGCGCTTTGGATCAGCAGCCCATCGGGGCTGATCTTGCATTTGCCCCCCGAATCGTTGAGTCGTACCCCCAACGACTCCAGGAATTCGTTGAAGGTGGCGACTGTATCGAAGGGCTCGGGCAATGGATGCACGGCAATCGTGAAATGATTGAGGTAGTAGCGATTGTAGATCACCCAGCCGGCGTACTCGCTTTCCCGATTGAGGGATTGATAATCGGCCCACGTCGGCGTTCGCCATAAGGGCCGATGCAAAAACTGGTCGACCGCCAAACCGTCGTTCAGGTCGAGCGAATCGACCGGATCGGTGGGGACCTGGCTGGTGTAGCGATGGATGATCTGTTGTGCAGTCGGCGACAAGTCCGCGACTCGCAGTTCGCTGATAAAGATCCGCGGCGCGTCCTCCCGCGGCGGCGCGTACCAGTACGCGTTGAGTTTCTTCTGTGAAAAGTCGTAGCGATCTCGCCGCTGGTACCCGCAGTGCAGGAAGATCTTTTCCAAGGACGAGATGCCCAGCTGCGGCACCCCCATGGTGCGAAACGCGATGTGGTCGTTTTCAATGTCCCCACGGTCGCGAATCAGTCCCGCGTCGATCATCGCCTGTTCGACGCGCTCGACGTCAGGGACTCGCTGGCGATAGCGGCGAATCAATCCGTCGAGAATGGTATCCAAGGTCGAGCCAGTTTCAGGCATCGTCGTCATACTTCCGGGCTGAGCCAGCGAGAATCATAGTGCCACAACTCGATCCGAGCCGCGTCGGAAAAATAATCGCGGCCCGCATCCTTCTCATGGCTGAACTTATCTTGATACCACAGGTCGAAATGCCCTGTGGCGTCGTTGAATCCGATGTCGAAGGCGATCACCCCTTCAAACCCTTTGATCGATTTGCGATCGAAGGCCGCTCCCGGTTTCTTGGCGACATCGATTTGCGGAGCGCCGATCGTCTGCCGCATCCAGGTGCGAAAGTCCTTGACGCGAATAATATAATACAGTCCCTGCTTGCTGCGACGATTGCTCACTGCCCCCCATTTCTTGGGGATCGGAACGCCGTTCAAGTTCATCGAGTGACTCAGGCGAACCGTGCACGTATTTTTGATATCGCGATCCAACAGGTCGCCGCCCAATAGTTTTTTGACCGCCTCGGGTTGGGGATAATTCCAGTAGTCGAGATAGTGCTTGGAGAGCACGTCGAATTTTGGCAAAGAGGACATGAAATGCTCCGGGATGGGGACGTCTATCGTACCACGGCCGATTGAATCGATGTGCGTCGCCCGTCGTTTAACCGTCCGCCGAAAGAGTAAGTGAATTTTGTGGATTCCTGCCTGCGCAGGAATGACGGAGGTGCGCAGGAATGACGGAGGTGGGCAGGAATGACGAGTATTCGCAGCGCTGGTCGTCATTCCGGGCTGAGCCCCGGAATCCACAATGGGCAGGAGGCCGTAACGGTGGCAATGCGCGTGGATTCCTGCCTGCGCAGGAATGA
>JBGSLW010000343.1:0-13996 GCA_041740495.1 Pirellulaceae bacterium | reverse complement strand
CCGGGGAACCGATTCGCCCAGAGGACTTTCGCCCGGGGGAGCTCCCCCGCGACTTTCGCATGCATCTCATCGTTCGCGACGACCAAGGAAAGATCTTGGCGGCTGGCCGCGATTTGATCGAACTCCGGCGGCAACTCGGCGTCGCCGCCAACGATCCACTCGCGGCCGGCCTGGTCAGCGACGCCGACTCGCCGTGGCAACGGGACGGGATCACATGTTGGGATTTCGGTGACTTGCCCGAGTCCGTGATTGTCGAACGCAGTGGGACACGACTCACGTTGTACCCGACACTCGTCGATCTAACACTCAGCTCGTTTCCCTCTCCCCCGCGGCGGGGGAGAGGGCAGGGTGAGGGGGCGGATCGACCGTCCGCCAATTCCATGCCAGCTTCCGTCGGCCTGCGGCTTGTCGAATCCGCGGAATTAGCCAATTGGCATCGCCGGTTCGGCATCGCCCGACTCGTGGCCCTGGCGGAGCGGCGGTCGATCCGCAACCACGTCCGCTGGTTTCCACCGCTGACTGCGTCCACACTGGCGGTCAGTCCCTGGATCACCTCAGCGGCCTGGGAGGGAAGTCTCTCCGACATCTTATGCGTGGTTGCCGTGCAATCGATCGCGTCGATCCGGACCCAAGCGGAATTTGAAGCGGCCCTCCAGCACCGCATCGCCGGGGAACTGGCCGCCGCGGCCCAAGAGATCGCCGTTTGGTTGGGAGAGTTCGCAGAACAACTCGGCAAAGTCCGTCTGTTGCTGGAGTCCACTACGCTCCCGGCGCTCGCCCCTACCGTCGCGGAGATCCGCGAACAACTGGAGCAACTGCTGTTGCACGAATCGCTTCCGCTGATTCCTTGGGAGTGGCTGCAGCAGTACCCTCGGTACTTTGCGGCAATACTCGCACGAGTCGATAAGGCGAAGTCGCAACTGGCTAAGGACCGCGAAAATGCGGCGGTCGTCACCGAGCAACGGTTGCGGTGGCGGCAGGGAGCGGAAACAGCTCTCCCTCCGTACCCCTACCACCCGCGATTGGTCGAACTCCGCTGGTTGATCGAAGAACTTCGGGTCTCCCTCTTTGCCCAACAGCTGGGGACCCGTGTCCCTGTCTCGGTCAAACGTCTAGAAAAGCTGTGGGAGCAAATCGAGTAAGAGCCTATCCCATCCCCGCTCCCCGACTGCGGGGTAGAGGGGGTCCGGGTCCCGCGTTTCGTCGCCAACTCGCGTTTTGTTGAGGTGTGGCGGCCGCGAACTATAATGAACCTCAGCCTGCCCGTCTCCATCTCGCGCGGCGACTGCCGTGCCGATCGATACCGCTTGTGGTGTCGGCCGTCGTTCCCTGCGCCCGGCGGCGGTTCTGGCGAATTCTGCATCGGTGGGGGTTCGCACTCCAGTGCAGCCCGATCCCATCGTCCCACCCGCGACGGAGGCAGCCATGTCGATGTGCCGAACGGCGAGTTTCTGGGGAAGCTGCCTGGTCACGTTCCTATGGGGCATTGCTGGGGCGGTGGGTCGTGTCGATCTGCTGATCGAGCACGACGCAATTCTGACGCAAAACGTCGACGGCGATTTGCGGATTACCGGAGGCGCAATTGTCGTAGCCCAGCGGATCGATGTGTCCGGAAACGTGACGATCGAAGACGGCGCACAATTTTATGCTCAAGGGGTTTGGATTGGGGGGAGGCTCATCGCCAACTCGGCGGGCCATGTGACGGTGCGAAAGCACAACATGCGGCGATCCCGCGTGTTCGGCGACATCGAGATACGCAATGCGGTGGGTATCGTTCGGCTGTTCGACGTCCGAGCCGATGGACACGTCGCGATCCTGGACGGCTTGTCTCCCGATATCGTGATTCGCAACAGCTTCGTGCGCGGCGATCTTCAGATTTTCAATAACCTGGTTGATCGGGCGATCCATGTCGACCAAACCTGGATCTTCGGGAATTTCCAAGAGCGCAACAACGTCCCGGCGGCGACCACCCGCGGCAACTTCGTCTTCGGCCCGCCGGCTTTGGGGTCGTTTCTGGAGCTGCGAGTGGCGGGTGCTGCCGCCGACGAACGTTTCGCGCTGGAGTTGGACGGAGAACGCGTGCGCGAGTGGACTGCCACACAGTCGCTTAGGAGCTTTCCGTTCCTGACGTACTTCCCCGTTGCCCCGGACCAGGTCCGCGTGGTGTTGCTGAATGAGGGCGAGTCCCCGGCGGGGGGCGAACGCAGATTGCAAGTCGACTGGATGGCGATCGAGACCGAGGTCTATCAAACGGAGTCCCCCGCGGTGTACTCCACGGGAACCTGGCGGCCGGACGATGCTGTACTGCCGGGGTTCCGAGAAAGCGAATTCCTGCATGTGCAGGGGCATTTCCAGTACGGCTTGGCGGGTTTGGGAAATGCGGTGTTGGTCTACAACCTGAATCAGCTCCTCCCCGACGATTGGAGCTGGGATTGGGTGGACGACGGACTCGATATCTGGTTGGACGTCATGGATGCAAACGACGAGTCCCGGTTGGCGATGCGATTCGGGTCCGCCGGTGTGCTCAGTGAAATCTACGACACTCAAAACCACAACCCGCTCCTGGCGCCGTCATTTCAAGGGGAGCGGACGGACCGCGTTTGCCAGTGGACCCTGTGGGAGCTGGGAACGAATTTGGTGCACGACTTGCCCGAACTCCCCTGGTACGAGGATCGCTTTAATATGACGCAGGCGGGCAACGCGCTGGGGGAATTCCACGGGACCGCCCGCGTCGAGCTGGAAGCGATCCCCGGCCAGTTGGATGTGTGGGCGACGGTGCAACGACAATGGCGTCCCGAATTGGATCCCAGCATGGAGGGCTCGATCGCCTGTTTGACGCGATACAGCGCCCTCCGCGGAGGTTCATTGCTGGTTCGCCAGGTGGTCCGCCTGGATGAAACCAGACTGTTCGGCGAACCCGTGCAAGTCGAGTATCCACATTTCGAATATTGGAATCCATTCTCCGACCAGGCGTTCGATTCGCTGGCCTTCGCTGTAGATGAACAAGGAAATCCGTCGCACTGGTACGCGGACTCGTACAATATCCCCGAGTTCCCCCATTGGCCTGTCGCCGAGACTCGCGGCTGGGCCGCCGTCTACGATCGGGCCAGGTTGCGACACCGACCGGCGATCGGTCTGGTGTTTGGGCGCGAGAACGGGCAAGTCGTTCTGGCGGACGGGACGTCTGTCGACTTGCCGGCATTCGTCTTTAATTCGATGGACTTCGCTGGCGGCATGGCCTTGATGCCCGCGATCGAACCAGGATCGATTCCCCCAGGAACGTTGATCGATCAGTCGTATCTATTGATTTTTTTGGACGGGATCGACGCCAGCACGGGCGGCCGGCTGGATGCATTGGCCAACCGCCTGCCAGCGCCCAGAGTCTATTATCCCGGGGCGCCCTTAAGCAGCGACATGGAGTTCCTCGCGGCCCGACTGGTTGATCTCCCTGCCGTACCGCCGTTCTATACCGATCATCTCAGCACCGTCGACTGAACAATGCCGCACGCTTGCCGTAGAAGTTGGCAACATTGCTAGTTCGGAAAATGCCGCACGCTTGCCGTGCGGATTGTTACGATTCGTGCGAAGCAGCCGCCCCCTCATCCCCAACCCTTCTCCCCCACAAAGCCGGGGGAGAAGGGGGCCAGACGACGATGGGGAGAACGATGGGGAGAAGGGTGCCAGGCAATATGTGGGGGAACGGCGCCGGACAATATGCGGGAGAAGGGGGGCTAAGCAACGATGTGTAGGTACCACCGAGACAGGCTCGGTCGGGAGGAGGAGATCGGTTGCCGACTTGGCGGTAGATGCGATACTTTCAGCCGGTTGCTACGAACGTGATGAAGGGGTTCCGTATGGACGACTTTGAGAAGCTGGGCGTGTTTTATCTGGGTCGTGAGCGCGACCTGGACATCGGCCGGACCAGCGAACGGCTGGTCCTATACGACTCGAAGGACCTCACCACCCACGCGCTCGTGTTGGGAATGACGGGGAGCGGCAAGACAGGGTTGTGCGTCAGTCTCTTGGAAGAAGCAGGACTCGATCGAATCCCCGCGGTCGTCGTCGATCCCAAGGGGGACATCGCCAACCTCTTGTTGACCTTTCCGAACTTGAGTCCAGCCGAATTCCGTCCCTGGATCGACGAAGCAGAGGCGCAGCGGGCGGGAAAATCGCCGGATGAATTCGCCGAGGCGGAGGCTGCTCGCTGGCAGCAGGGACTGGCGGAATGGGGGGAGACCGCCGACCGGATTCGGCGATTTCGAGACGAAGTCGAACTACGGATCTACACCCCGGGGAGCTCGGCAGGACGAGGGATCAACCTCCTGCGGGGATTTGCGCCTCCCCGACCCGAGCTGCTGACCGATCTGGACGCATTCCGCGAGCGGATTACGGCGACGGCGTCGGGTTTGTTGTCCCTGGTCGGAATCGCGGGCGATCCACTCCGCAGCCGCGAGCACATTCTTGTCTCGAAACTATTGGAGACGGCCTGGACTGCCCGGCGCGAATTGGATTTGCCGCGTTTGATCCGCGAAGTCCAAACCCCGCCGTTCGATCGGCTGGGCGTGTTGGAGGTCGATCAGTTTTTTCCCCCCAAGGAGCGGGGCGAGTTCGCTTTGGCGCTCAACAGCCTCCTGGCCTCGCCGATGTTCGCCAGCTGGATGGAGGGGGATCCTCTGGACATTAGTGAACTGATGTACACTGGTTCGGGAAGGCCCTGTATTTCGATCCTTTCTATCGCCCATCTCCCCGAGGCGCAGCGGATGTTTTTCGTCACGTTGCTCTTAAACGAGTTACTGGCTTGGGTCCGCAGCCAGACGGGAACGCCCAGTTTGCGGGCGATCTTCTATATGGACGAGATCCAGGGGTACTTTCCGCCAGTCGCCAATCCCCCTTCCAAGGCCCCGATGCTGACGCTGCTCAAGCAGGCGCGGGCCTTTGGTGTCGGGGTGGTCCTCGCCACGCAGAATCCGGTCGATCTGGACTACAAGGGACTGGCGAATATCGGGACCTGGTTCCTGGGCCGCTTGCAGACCGAACGGGATAAAGAGCGAGTGCTGGAGGGATTGGAGGGGGCCGGCGCCTTGGCTTCGGCGGCTCTCTCCCGCAGCGAGCTCGATTCGCTCCTCTCCAGCTTGGGGAAGCGGCAGTTCTTGTTGCACAACGTGCACGAATCGCAGCCGGTGGTGCTGGAAACGCGCTGGGCGATGTCGTATTTGCGCGGCCCGCTCAGTCGAGTCCAGATCCAAGCTCTGGCCACGCCGGCGAATGCAGGGGAGGCGAATGCAGAGGGACCCGCCGCGGGCGCGTCAGCTCCCGATTCCAAGCCCGCGGCCCGACCGCCTTCGACAACCGCGGATCGAGTCACCCCGGAGGAGCTGGACCATGGCCAGGGGCTCGAAATCGACGAAGCGGCCCGGCTGCAGGTCCCCGCCGAAGTCGCACAGTTCTTCGCGCAGCCGACGCAAATTCCCGCGCCCCCGGCTGAATTGGTCTATCGCCCAGCGATCTGGGCGGAGGTCCGCCTGTATTTCGCCAAATCGTCCGCCGGCGTCGACCACGCGGAAACGCGCGGGTATTGGGTTGTGGATGTGGACGAGTTATCTCCGGCGGAAGTCTGGCGAGCGGCCCGGCGGTGCGGCCCCGGTCTCCGCCGCGAATCGACTCCGCTGGGGGGCGCTCATCTGGCCCGCGTTCCCGCGCCGCTCCAGAGCAGCAAGAATTGGAAAGCTTGGGAACGCGCCCTCGGCGAATTTCTTTATCGCGAACAAGAGTTGTTGATCTGGCAGTGCGCGGCACTCGATGTGTATTCGCAACCGAGTGAGACGTTGTCCGCTTTCCGCGCCCGGCTGGAACAATTGGCGTCCGAGCGGCGAGACCGCGACGCGGAGAAACTGCGCCAAAAATACGCCCCCAAATTCCAGTCGCTCCGCGAACGGATCGAGCGGGGGGAACATCGCGTGGCTCGGGAAACCGAAGAGTACCAACAAAAGAGGCGAGATAGCTGGCTGCACGCCGGGGCGACGATCCTAGGCGCTGTGCTGGGAAGAAAAAAAATCTCGGCAACCAACGTCGGCAAAGCCTCCACGTCGATCCGCACGGCAGGCCGCGCCGCCGCCCAACGCGGCGATATCGCTCGGGCCGCAGAGAGCCTGGAGACACTGCAGCAACGGCTCGACGATCTCGATCTCGAGTTTCAAGCAGCGCTGCAATCCCTGGCGACGAAGCTGGACGTCGCCCAACTGCCGCTGGATGAGATCCGGATCCGCCCCAAGCGAACCGACATCCAGATCCAACACTTCGGGCTGCTGTGGGTTCCAGAAGAAAAGGTGGAAAAGGTGTCAGGAACCAATTAACACCCCGGAAGCACGCTGCGTTGGCTTGCCCATTACCACAACGCGGGCAGTGGTCACGCTTGCCACGGCCGGTTCAAGTCGTTTCCGGTACAGGAAGAAGACTACTCTCTCACGGACTGTCGATACGTGGAGCGAAATGCGCTCCGGGCCAACCTTGTCCGGCGCCTGGGGCTGGAAAGCACCATCCGCCCCCGAGGGCGGCCGAAAACGCGATAGAATTACAGCCCTCGAAGACATCAATGGTTCCTGACACCTTTTCTCACGGATAGAGTTCGGGGAAGACGTCGGCGGAGAGACCTTGGCGCTGGACGAGCGTCCGCATTCGCGAGATGAAATCGAATTTGAAGTTGGCGACTTGCTGTTCGCTGATTCCCAAGCGGTCCGCCACGTCCTTGTTTCCCCAGCCGCGGACCACCAGCAGTTCGATGCATTTGAGCTTGTTCCAATCGCCGCGTTCTTGCCAGCGCTCGACCTGGTCGCGGATTGCGTCGCGGAGCGCATCGTGTTCCAGCCGACGGCGTTCCGTGCTGCGAGCGATGCTGCTGGCCATCCGCGCGCTGCCGGGGATATTCCAATCGCCGCTGCTGTCGCCGCCGAGCGCCATGGGAATTGCAGGGCGGCGTCCTTCGCGCCGCAAGTAATCGGTCATCTTGTAGGCGCAGATCGAAAAGAGATAGCTTTCCAGCGAGCGGCGGCCGTCGAAGTTGGGGAGACTGTTGAGGAACCCGACGAAACTCTCTTGCACCACATCTTCGCTGGCGGCGCGGTTGTTGAGCCGGCTATCGACGAAGGCCAGCAGCCGTCCTTCGAAACGGTCGATCAGATCGCGCCAAGCATCGCCGTCTCCCGAACGGATTCGTTCGATCAGCAACTGGTCAACGTCGTCGTTGGACTTCATAGTCAGGCGGCGCCAGTTCAGATCAGCGTCTGGGAGCGGCGGGTGGAATCAGCGTTTGGGAGCGGCCGAACTCGGAGTGCCCGGCTGGGATTCTCCGGTTTCGATCAGGATCCGTGATTCTACCACCGGCTCGGCTGTTCCGGGGAGGTCTGTCTGCAAGCCGCCGGTAAAGCTCAAGGCGGACGCGGGTTGCGGCAGTCCCTGGATTGCACTCAGCGAAACCGAGCCAGGCCCGCCGAACCCGGACCCCTCGATCGCAACCGAACTGAGAACCGGCGCGGCTTTGTGCGATCCGAGTTCCGACAAGACGGTGTGATCGAAATCGAGCAAACTCGGATCGGTATCGTGGTTGGGCAGCGGCGGCTGAGCGTCCGATTCGCCGGACGCGTGTTGGCCGTGGAAAGCGGCGGCGGGTCGGGACGGCTGCGAGCCCTCCGTGTTCCGTGGCGGCGTGTTGGGCTGAACCACCGGCGCCGGTTGCGTTTCCGCCCAATCCGAGGCGAGCGGCCCAGCATGGGACGTCACGACCGGAGCGATTTGGTCGGAGCGCGGGAACGTGGCCGGAACCACGGATGGGGATCCGTTTGCCACGCCGTTCGGAGCGTAGACGGCTCGGAAGGTCACGGTACCGATCGTGAGGAGACTGCCGGGCTCCAGGCTCATCGGCGATTGGACTCGCTCGCTGCCGACGTAAGTTCCGTTGAGCGACCCGAGATCGCGCACGAACAACTTCCCGTCCGACTCGAAGATTTCGCAATGCTGGCGGCTGACCAGCGGGTGGGGAAGTTTGACAGCGGCTTCGCGCGAGCGCCCCAGGAGGGCAGGGAATTGTTTGAGTGCGATTTCTTGAGTTTTCGTTTCGCCGCCAACCACCACCAACTTGGCCTCGAGCATTGTTTGCCCCTACACACGAGTACCTTAACGCAGCTAGACCGAAAGAAGTCGTTTGGCCTCTTGGATAAGGCCGCCGGCCTGATCGATCAACCCCTCGCTCGATCGAGCCGCTGCTTATTGGATCTCAATTTTACCTAAACATCGGTTTAATGGCAAATGAATTCGTCTAAATGGCTAAAAAAGCGGTCGACTGCGACCCTTGCATAACCTCGAACAGCCCGTATAATCCACGATTCTCCGGTATTCGAGGGGTCTTTCGAAGACCTGGCGAGCAGAGGGTTCGCGGCGGAATTCCCCTGTGTGGGGAAGTGAGTTCGAGCATTCGAGGTTGGGCATTCGACGTCGATTCGGGCGGTCCGTCCGATTTGCTGCGAGCTGTTTTTTTGCGGGTGTAGCTCAGTTGGTAGAGCATCACGTTGCCAACGTGATTGTCGTCGGTTCGAGTCCGATCACCCGCTTTTTTCTTTCTGGGGAGTCGAGGATCGCCGGCGTCCTCGAAATCTGATAACGAGGGGTGGTCATGGCGAATGAATTAGATGAAGCGGTGGTCGAGCAGCCGAGCTTGAAGCAAGACGTGAAGGTGGAAAAGCGCGGCGCCTGCGAGCGGCACGTGACGGTGACAATCGCGGCTGAGGAAATCGATCGTTACTTTCAAAAGCAGTTCGACGAGCTGGTACCGAAGGCCGAGGTCCCTGGATTCCGGATCGGCAAGGCGCCGCGGTCGCTCGTGGAGAACAAATTTCGCAAGCAGATTGGCGATCAGGTCAAGGGCATGATCTTGATGGACAGTCTCTCCCAGGTCAGCAACGGCAACGAGTTCGCCGCGATCGGCGAGCCCGATCTCGATTTCGACGCGGTTGACTTACCCGATGCGGGGGCGCTGACGTACGAGTTCAACATCGAAGTTCGCCCGGAGTTCGAACTCCCCAACTGGCGCGGGCTGGAGCTGGAGCGACCCGAGCACGAGTTCAAGGACGCCGAAATCGAGCGGTCGGTCGACGAATTTTTTACTCGAGCCACCACCGCGCATCTCGTCCCGGTTGACGAGCCCGTCGCCGTCGGCGATTTCGTGGTGATCCGATTGGTCTCGCGCGTCGACGGGAAAATCCTCTCGGAGTCCGACGAAGAGACGATTCAGGTTCGCCCAAGGCTGGTGCTATCCGACGCCTCGATCGACGATTTCCAACAACGGATTGTGGGCAAGCGATCGGGCGAGAAGCTCGAATTCGAGCTCCAGATCAGCGAGTTCGCGGAGAACGAGGCGTTGCAGGGGAAGCCCGTGATGCTGGAGCTGGAGATTCTGGATGTCAAACGCCACGATCGCGGCGACCGCCAAGCCGCCTTAGGTGCGCTCGGCGGGATGGGCGAAGACGACGTTCGCCGTTATGTCCGCGGCGAGATGCAGCGTCGACTGGAGTATCAACAGCGGCAACAGCTGCGCAACCAAATCAGCCGCCTGCTCACCGAGTCCGCCGAATGGGAGTTGCCCCAGGGGTTGTTGCGCCGCCAATCGCGGCGCGAGCTGGAACGGGCGGTGATGGAGATGCATTCCAGCGGACTGAGCGATAGCGAAGTCCAGGCTCGGGAGAACCTGTTGCGACAGGATGTGTTGCAACGCACCGCGACGATGCTCAAGGAACACTTTATTCTGGAGCGGATCGCCGAAGAAGAAAAAGTCGAGGACAAGCCGGAGGACTACGACCGCGAAATTGCTCGGATCGCCGCCCAACGCAACGAATCGCCTCGCAAGATCCGCGCCCGCCTGGAAAAATCGGGCCAGATGGATACTTTGCGGAACATGATCGTTGAGCAAAAGGTGATCGAATTGATCGAGAGCCACGCCAAATTCAAGAAGGTACCTTACGCGTCGGGCGAGACGGCCGAAGTGGTCGGAATCGATTTCTTTGCCGGAGGCGAGTTCGTCAGCGACATTCCCACGGCGCAGCATGACCCCTCCGCCAACGAACCGTTCCTGCAGAAATACGGCGACAAAAAAGAACGCGGCTAAGAGTGGCTCGACGTTCCGCGTCGTGAACCCTGCTCCGCGTCGTGATCCCTGCTCCGCGTCGTGAACCTTGCTTCGCGTCGTGAACCTTGCTTCGCGTTGTGAACCTTGCTTCGCGGAGCGCGCATCTCGCAACGAATTCCAGGAAGGCTGCCGGCGACTCGATTCGATCGGTTGGGATCGCGACGCGGAGCGTCGCGCCACTCTGTGCCCCTGACGCCCTTGTCCCCATGCTGGAAAATCGCTAGTTTGGGCAGCGTCGTAGCTTGTGCTGCGTTTCTCGTCGAATTCACCGTCGAACAGGACCCGCTGCCTATGAAGACGCACGATCTCCACCGCTTGAGCATCACCGGGTCGAGCCCCCAGTGGCTCCCCCCGCCGCCGTTGGAACAGTCCTATGCCTACCAACAGTACCAACGGCAACGGCAAATGACGTTGGGGGACTTGCTGTTGGAGAATCGAATCGTCTTTCTCCAAGGCGAGATCTACAGCGGCAATGCCAACGAGATTGTGATGAAGCTGCTGTACCTCCAGAGCGAGAATCGCAAGAAGGACATCCATTTCTACTTGAACTCCCCAGGCGGGGATGTGATCGCGACCCTGGCGATCTACGATGTGATGCAGATCCTGACGTGCGATGTCGCGACCTACTGCGTCGGCCAGGCGGCCAGTGGCGCGGCGGTATTGTTGGCTGGCGGGACGCAAGGCAAACGATTCTGCCTCCCCCATTCCCGCGTGATGATTCATCAGCCGTTCGGCGGCGTGGGCGGACAGGTGAGCGACATCGAAATTCAAGCCCAGGAAATCTTGCGGTACCGCGAGACGCTCAACGACATCCTTGCGAAACACACGCGGAAGCCGATCGAGACGATCGCGAAGGACATCGACCGCGATTTCTTTCTCAGTGCCGAACAAGCCAAGGATTACGGTCTGGTCGATCAAATCACCGCTCGACCCACCGCCGAAATCGACGACGACGACAAGTCGTAGTCCCCGGCGACCACCACCGCCACCCCCGGCAGATCTCGATCCCAGGACCTCGACCCCAGCACCACCCACGGAGCGCTTGTCCATGCCCACCATTCCTTATGTTGTCGATAACACCGGCCGCGAAGAGCGGGTGTATGACATCTACAGCCGATTGCTCCGCGATCGGATTATTTTTCTCGGTACCCAAGTCACCGCGGATCTGGCGAATTTGATCGTCGCCCAGATGCTCTACCTCCAATCGGAGGATCCGAAAGCCGACATTCACCTCTACATCAATTCGCCTGGCGGCAGCGTCACCGCCGGCTTGGCGATCTACGACACGATGCAATATGTCTCCTGCGACGTCGCCACCTACTGCATGGGTCAAGCCGCCTCGATGGGCGCCCTGCTGCTCACCAGTGGGGCCGCTGGCAAACGATATGCCCTTCCCAACGCCAGCATCATGATCCACCAGCCGCTGGCCGGAATGCAGGGGACCGCCGCCGAGATCGAAATCCATGTGAAAGAATTGCGGCGGGTCAAACGCCGGCTCAACGAGATTCTGCTCAAACATACCGGCCATACGTTGGAGCGGATCGATCAAGACACCGATCGCGATAACTTCATGTCCGCCGATGAAGCGAAGGCGTACAACCTGATCGATCACGTCGTGGAACACATCGCCGAAACAAAGCGGAAATGACAGGTGTTGCACCGTCCGCTGCAGGCGTTCCGGCGGTTTGTTCGGCACTGCGCCAAACGGCATCGTACGTCCGCCTGCTAGCATCGGCGATTGCGCTCTTCGGCAGCCCGCCGTGAGCGGATCACGACCGCAGGGCTCGAAATTGCTGTTGCCCGCGACTGGAGATTTCGCGTAAAGATGTCCGCGCATCGTCTGTGCGGAAGGAAATCTCGTGGCTCGAAAGTCGAACGTTCTACGGATCAGCGGGGTGTTGGTGCTCCCCCTGCTGGTCGGCTGCATGTCCGATCCTGCCTGCGAAAGGCAGATTGCCTTGATGCGCGCGGAGCTCTTAGATTTGGAAGACCGTTACGCCCTGCTCCAGGCCCAGTACGAAGATTCGGGCGGCGATTGCGAGAGTGGTGTTGAATCCGACGGGCCGTTGAAACGCTTGCTGGAGCCCCCAAAGCGATCCGAACCGAACCGTTCGGCGCCCAAATCGGGGGACGACATTCAGATCGAACTCGATCCCAAGGACTTGTCTTCTGGAGTCCAATTCCGCGCCCCACCCATCGGACGCGGTTCGTCGTTCGACGATCCGAACAACGCCGAAATTCGCTCCAACGACTCGGACTCCGGCGACATTCTGACCGTTGACTATGAGCAACCGGTCCTGGAGGCGGCGGGAGAACCTGCTGGACTTGCGTCGATCCTGGCGGAAGAATCACCGCTGATGCAGCTGCAGGTCGTGGCGGCAGGGATGGCCTCTCCGCAGGCGGATGGCGGAGTCGACGGGCTGGAACTGTTGGTGATCCCGGTCGATGCCGAGGGATTCCCGCGCTGGCGCCCCGGCGACTTGTCGATCGCAGTGATCGATCCCGCGATGGAAGATCCCGGCCGACGGCGAATCGGGACTTGGCATTTCACTTGGGAAGAGCTGGCGGGCAAGCCGGGAGATGCCGACCGACTGCCGCGGGACGCACCGCTTCGTCTCCCCTTGACCTGGAATCTCGGCGCACCGCAGCATAGCACTTTGCAGCTATTCGTCCGCTTTCGGCCCCGTACAGGGGAGCCGTTGCAAACGGAGCAGCGCATCCATTTGGAACGGCTGCCGCGGGAGGCTGATTCCGGCGAATTGGAACAGAAGCTCGCTCATTTGATCGGCGAATCCTCGTTGAGTTCCCCCGACGCGCCGGACGAGTCCCGGGTCGGCGACCTGCCTTTGTGGGAACCGGTCCGCTGACTTATCGATCGAAGGTGCGTCGTCGCAGCCGATGCGTTTCCGAGACCCGTTCCCCGGGAGAATTCGCCGCGGGCGGGTTCGCCGCAGGCGGGTTCGCCGAATTCCAGACGACGCTCAACCACCCCTCCCGAACGTCCAGCTGTTCGACGACGACTTGGGCGGGCGCCGCCAGTTCACGCCAGGCGGTGGGGAGCAAAGCGACTTGATATTCGCTCTTCAGCAACGCGGCAAACGCGCCGGCAATTGCGATCTCCTCGCCGCGCGAAATCGACTTGCTGGACGCCGTCACACCGCCGACTTGGACCCATCGCAGGTGGAACCCGTCCAACTCAGGTTGATACCGCGTCCGAATCGTCACGTTCCGCCAACCTTCCGACTGCGGATCGAGCTGCAGCCGACGGAATCGCAGTGACAGATTCACCCCGCCATCGACCAGGTCGATTCGCACCGGATCGTACGGCGCGAAATGCACCAGGAAGCGGGAATCCGATGGGGAGAATTCCGGGCGGTCCGCCGCCAGGTAGGGGAGCCGTTGTTGCAGTTGCCCGCGCAGGCTTTCCGAATCAAACGACTGATCCGCCAGATCCAAGCGAGCCAGGATGTTGTTGAGGCAGGATTCGTGCACTTGCAGCGACGCCAATCGGCCGGAGGGAAGGAGGGGACGCGGTGTGTAGGCTGCCAGTTGATCCATTCCCGCCAAACGATAGCGAAGCGTCAACTCGTCGGGGGTGGTGCTCAATTCGATTGGTTGCGGATCTAAATCGAGCGCCGCCAGGGGCTGAATGAATTCCTGTTTCAGTTGTTCCCGAGTCGTCTTGAGCGTCGCCTCGACTTCCTCTTCGATCCGCTGTTGGATCCTCAGACGAATCCGCGTGCGGGGAATCATGGACCCTTCGGACGCCGCGGCGTTATGGGGGAGGGCGGCGGCCGGGTCGGTTGGCGTCGTTGGGTTGGC
>JBGSLW010000342.1:0-3095 GCA_041740495.1 Pirellulaceae bacterium | reverse complement strand
AAGTTGGCCGCGGTGATCCCACCGATCGCGAAAGCCGGCGCCGCAGTCAGCTCCGAAACCGCGCGAACCAACGCGACCCCCTGGAGTCGGGCAAACGACTTCGTCGGCGAGGCAAACACCGGACCGACCCCGAGATACGTCGCTCCGGCATCCACCGCCGCAGCCGCCTCCGATACCGAATGGGTCGAGACGCCAATCGACATCGCCGGACCCATCAGCTGACGCACTTCGGACAGCGGCAGGTCCTCTTGGCCGACGTGCACACCATCCGCCCCAGCCAGGACCGCCAAGTCCGCCCGGTCGTTCATCACCCACCGCGTCCCCGATCCGCGCAATAGCTCGGTCAAGCGCCGACCGCGCGCCAATAATTCACGATCGCTCCGGCGTTTGTCTCGAAGTTGTATCAAATCGACGCCGGCATCGCGCAGTCCACCGATCAGTTCGATCCACGCCCGCTCCTCGTTTCCTCCGTCGACCAGGACACACAGTCGTACGTCCGCCCAATCCAATTGCCGGGCCGCCAGCAGCAGACTTGACTGTTCCAAACCGTACGTCTCGTAGCGAATGGCCTCACAGCGTCGAGCGATCGACGCATCGATCGCCTTGAAAGCTTCCTCCAAACTGCGGAGGGCCTGCTGAGCCCGCTTCCAATTCGCCGCCAACAGAGAATTCCAAGATTCGCGGCGGTATTCGTCCAGCCCCTCCTGGGTTCGGCCACAGTCACCCGCCGTGTCGCGAGCAGATAGAAATTCGCACGCCTCGAACATCTGCACGACTTCCCCCAATTGGTGTCGCAGATGCTTGCAGCGCCGTGTGAGGTGCGGATCGTTCAAGCCAAATCGCAGGATATCCTCGACCACTCGCAAGGCTTCCCCAGCCCGATTGAGGTTCGCGTCGACCATCCGGCGCAGACCGGCCTGTGTCCCCATCCCCGTGAAAGGAAAGGTCTCGGCAGAGTTGTCTGGCGCAGGGGACATTTCGGACACGGGCTTGAGGAGGGCGAGGTGCAACAGACTCGGCAATTCCCATGGTAGCGTCGCTCGCCACAGAGGGAATGAGGAGAGCGCTGTTTCAACTCAGGTACATCGGCGCACCACGAATCGACGCGGTGCCCCGGTTTAGAGGCTATCCCCAAACTCGCTGAACCGCTCACGCTGCCCTCACCCCCACCCCCACCCTCACCCCCACCCCCTCTCCCCAAAAAGTGGGGCGAGGGGAGCTAGAACTTGGGAATGCAAATTGTTCAGATACCAAATGCCCGATGCGGGAGCGGGGATAATTGGATCGGCCCTTGGCTGCCAGAATGGCAGGCACGACGGGGGAAGGAGAATTGGCAATTACCAAGTCGCAGTTTTTTTTGCCACTTCATGTCCGTCTCGTCCAAGCGAGACTCGAAGCCAAATTCGAATCGCTTGCGGAAATGCTGTGGTCCGGCGACCGCAAAAAGGACGGTGCGATGCGATTTCGGAAAACCGTCGTCGTAAAGACCTCGATGTCAATCAACCCCTTAACCCCAAAGTCGGGGGCGGGGAGAGCGAGGGGACCGACGGGTACTGGGAGCTGCACTCCGCGGGAATCGCCAGCGTTTTTGACGATTTGGCACGAATTGTGCGTGTTGGTGAAGGAATCTCGAAACGCGTGGGTATTTTGTGGTGCCGCGTCCCCCGATCCAGGTTGCGGTCGGCGAAGGACAATTGCCGTGTAACAAATGTTCAGATTTCGTTAGAATCCCGCCCCGATCCAAACGAAGCGCCATGGGGGCCCTACTATATTGCAGCGCCGAGTCGAATTGTGAAAAACCGCATCGTATGGCGATTGGCGTGGCCTGGCTTGCAGTCCTTATGGCTGCAGGGGGACGTGCGCGGTCTATTTTGGGCGCTGGTATTCGCGCTGGCGGTGAATGCAGCGTTGATCGATACGTTGGTGTGGCCGGATCTATTCCAATTCGGTTCTCCTTTCTTGGTGTGGGGTTTGGTCGGAATGGTCTGGATCGCCGGATGCTGGTTGGCGGTTCGCGACGATTCTACAAGCCCCTCGGGTGAAGACCCGGCTGAATGCGAGGGGGACGCCTTGTTTATTCAAGCGCAAACGGAATACTTAAGTGGACATTGGGACGAAGCCGTTTGGTTGCTCGAGCGACGATTGTCCCAGGTCCCCCGCGATCTCGAAGCGCGGCTTTTGTTGGCGACGTTGCATCGCCATCAGCGGCGCTTCGCCGCGGCGGAGGCTGAACTGCGGACCGTGTTGAAATATGACGGGTCGATTCGCTGGCAACGCGAAATCGATCGCGAGTTTGATCTGGCTCGTCAATTTCAAGGGTTCGAAAGTTTGGAACCGGCAGCCGACACATCGGCCAGCGAGCCGGCAGGCCCGACCGACCGTGGAGTGAACTCCCAGGGCGATGCGACCGTCGCTTCCCCTGAGAAGGTCGGGCGCTTGCAGGTTCGACGCGCCGCGTAGTTTGCTGCGATCGGCGACGAGGTAAGCAACGCGTGGGGGGATCGTCCCGCCCGCTTGCTTTCCAGGACCTTCGCTGCCCAGCGTGGAATTAGAACTCAACTTCGCATTCGGATAGGAGGCGAATTTATGTACGAACGATTTACGGAACGTGCCCGCAAGGTGATGCAATTGGCCAATCAAGAGGCCCAGCGCTTCAACCATGAATACATCGGCACTGAGCACATGTTGTTGGGGCTGGTCAAAGAAGGGACCGGCGTCGCGGCCAACGTGCTGAAGAATCTGGATGTCGATCTCCGCAAGATTCGCTTGGAGGTCGAGAAGTTGGTCCAAAGCGGTCCCGAAACGATCACGATGGGAAAGCTTCCGCAGACCCCGCGCGCCAAGAAAGTCATCGAGTATTCGATGGACGAAGCCCGCAATTTGAACCATAACTTTGTGGGGACCGAGCATATCCTGCTGGGCTTGCTCCGCGAACAGGAAGGGGTGGCCGCCCAGGTATTGATGAACCTGGGGTTGAAGCTGGAGGACGTCCGCGAGGAAGTGCTCAATCTGTTGGGCAACGGCTTGGACGGCGGCGAAGGGGAGCGTGGCGGTCGCGATACCGGTGGTGCCGTGGGCGTGGGCGGCGAGGCGGC
>JBGSLW010000341.1:0-19030 GCA_041740495.1 Pirellulaceae bacterium | reverse complement strand
GGATCGAAGGATTGCAGGCCATCCCCCACGATCTGTACCGCGCGGTGGACTTGCCCGGGCTCACAACCGCCGAGCAGTTCGCGGTGCTCCTGCTGGGGTTCGACAGTTGGCCGGAGCTCTCCGCCGACGGAGCCAGCGTGCGGATTGTCCCGCTGCCGCCGCTTGAAAAGTTCGAGTGGAGCTACGCAGTCGCCGATCCCGCAGCGGTCGAGGCTTGGGCGGCCCGCGAACTGCCCGGCGCCAAGGCCGCGGCCAAGTCGAAAACGCTTCAGCTGCAAGGGAGCCCGGCCGAGCATTTTCTCTTGGCTCGATTCCTCGCCGCCGGAAACCGGTCCACGGCGGAGCCCTCGACCGGCGCCGAGACGACCGTCAGCTTGAAGGCCACGGCCAGCCGACAAGCCATCCTCCAACAAGTGGCAACCAAGCTGGGAGTGCCCCTGGTCGCCGAGGGGGACCTCGGACGGTGGCTGGGGGAACGCGTCGATGTCGATGTGCAGCGGGTCAGCTACTCCGATCTGATCGGGAGGGTACTCGCCGAAACTCCGCTCCGCTTCGAGCTCACCGGACAGCGATTGCGGATCTACTTGCCGTAAGTTTTCAACGATTGGACCGCGCGTGCCCCGACCCATTCGACTGGCGATATCGACCTGTCCCAATGATACGTTTGCCTTCCACGGCTTGCTCAAGGAACGAGTCGACCTGCGCGGGCTGGATTTGGAAGTACAGTTGTTGGACATCGAACAATTGAATCGCGGCTTCGCCCACGGAGAATTCGATGTCGCCAAAGTCAGTTTCGTCGCGGCGATGGCGGAGGCCGCGCATGCGGTCGTCCTCCCGGCGGGTGCGGCGCTTGGCTTTGGAGTCGGCCCGGTGCTGTTGGCGAATCGCCCCGATTCGTTGGCAGCGATCGCCGCGCGGACCAACGGTGAGCACCCGATCGAGATCGCTTGTCCGGGTGAACGCACGACCGCCGCCTTCTTGTGTCGGGCGCTGTTGCCGTTTCCCATCGCACCGCGGCATATGTTGTTTTCCGAAATCATGCCCGCGGTTGCGACGGGCCAAGTTCCCCTGGGCGTTTGCATCCACGAAGGGCGATTCACCTGGCAGGAACGTGGATTGGCCCTGGTGGCCGATCTGGGGACTTTGTGGGAAACGCGCACGACAACTCCCCTGCCCCTCGGCGGGATCGTCGCACGGCGGGATTTGGGGCGGCAGACTCTGCTCTCCCTGACCGAAGTGATTCGCGCCTCCGTCGAATACGGCCTGACCCATCGCGACGAGACCCTGACGACCATGCGGCAGTTCGCGCAGGAGTTTTCCGACGAGGTGTTGTTCCAGCATGTCGACCTGTACGTCAACGCGTGGACGCTCGAGCTCGGGGCACTCGGGCGGAACGCACTGCGCGTGATGCAGGCGCACGCCGGGCAGATCCACCCCGATTGGACTGTGCCGCTAGAGGTTATAGATACGTAACCCAGAGCGGTCCGGGAAAGATCCAGGAAAGTCCATCGCGGAGGCGATCTCGCCAGTTTTCCCAGTTGTGACCGTCGCGGGCCTCAGCGAAGTTGACTTCGATTCCGCGGGATTGCAGGAAGGGGACCAGCGATCGATTCTCGTAGATCAGCGATTCGTACACCCCGCAACTGACGAAGATCCGTTTGGCGGGAATTCCCGGGTTCCGGCGAAATTCGTTCATGAACGCCACCACCGGATCGAAGACCGGACTCCGATTGTGCTCGCCGATATCGGTGAAGGCGAACGAACCCGATTGCAGAATCAGATTGTCGAAAGCGGCGGGGTGTCGCCAGGCCGTCGAAAGAGCAGCGACGCCGCCGAAGCTCGCTCCCAGCATGCATCGTCCGGAGGATTCCTGGATCAGCGAGTACCTCTGTTGCAGTTCCGGCAACACCTCCAGGACCAGGTGGTCGGCGTGCCGCGGATCACCCGCGTACTCCTGCAGTCGCTGGTGGGGGTTCGTCAGCGCCACCACCAGGGGTGGGATTTCCAAACGATGAATCAAGTTGTCCAACACCGTCGCCAGACTGCTGTACCGAAGGTAATCGTCGCCGTCGTGCACGATTAGCAGTCGATAGCGGCGGTAGGTGCGGTATCCGGCCGGAACGTAGACTCGGATGTTCCGTTGGTCGCCGAATGCGCGGCTGGCGACCGCGACTTCGTGGAAGATGCCGCGGGGGACTTGCGGCGCGGTCTGGGCCCAGGCCGGGATCTGGTATCCAGGACCGTAGACGACCGAGTTCCCGCCGAAGGGGTCCATCGCAATCCGCGGGTTCTTCGGATCGTGGATCCATTGTTCGTGGTGATTGCGGACGACGCCAAACTTATATTCGATCCGCGAACCCTCGGGAAAACGCAAGGTGCGAGCCCAGATGTCGGTCCCTTCCACTCGATGCATTTCCAAATTGGCGGGCAGGCCGTAGATCCAATGCCGCAGGAAAACTCGCTCCGCCGGTCCCTGGAATAGAAACGTCACCCCCGAGTCCTCGACGACGGGCATCTCACGTTCGGCCAGCCACTTCGAGTAATGTGGTGCAGCATCGGCTGGCAAACGGGCATGGGCGGCATTGGGTCGGCTCATACCGATACAAACTCCTCGGCCGCACCGTGAGGACTCAGTTGCCGCGCGTGGGGGGAACCGCGCCACACGCCTTGGTCGCGCATCAGCCAGGTGTCGGCGTCCAACAGGACGCATGCCAACGGGGCGAAGCGCTGAGCAAACATTCCCAGCCGCGACCGATGGCTCAGATCCAAACGCCGGCTTCCATCGGGCAGCGGAAGGATCCCCTGCACCAGGCCCATTCCCGCTCGCAACACTTCCGGGTTGGTATCGCCTTGCGGGATACCGTCGTGAAAAAAGACGATCTGCGATGCCAACGCCATGGCGCCCGCGGAGCAAGCGACGATCGGGAGGTGCGCGGCAAGCGGCAGGAGCGCGAAAATCTGCAGCCGGTTCAGAATGATCGCGGCGTGACCTCCGGCGATCACCAGGCCGCCGCACGCTTGCAAGATCTTGCCCAGCTGTTGCCGATGCTCGCGGACCAGCGGGCGGTGGTCCAAGTCCAGAAGTCGCTCGTACCGCTCGCAGACAGCGGATGTGCGTGCCAGATACTCGCGATCGAGTTGTCGGACCATATCGACGGCCGACGTGCGTTCGGGGGCGAAATCCACCAGGTCACTGGTGGCCTGTTCGACGTGTTGAGCTCCGCGGATCGCAAACCCCAAACGAACTCGGTACATATCGCGGAGATGACGGAGTTCATCCTGTCGCCGCTGCAACAACTGAATGATCTCCGGATCCGCCGCAAACAGATGTTCGGTCCGCTTGAACAGCCCCAAATTCACGGAACGGGGGGGGAGCATCCGCCGCCAGGCCTGGTCTTCCGCCTCATCTTCTTCCCAACCGGCCGTGACCAACGCCACGGGGCCGCGCAAACGGAGCCTTTCCAGTGCCAGCCGCAGCGTGGCGAATTCTGGCTGCGGACCCAACAACACCAGGGGGCGCTGGGCGGTTTCAGACGAATTCATCAGCGATCTTCGATCGTGACCTCGATCGGCAAACAAATTTCAGCCGAGCTTTCCAAGTCGGTCAGAATCGTAATCGACTTCTTCAGCTCCCCGGCCTCGGCGTCCTTCGCCACGTAGCACAATTCCAGGAAGTGCAATTGGCCGTTCGACGCCTCCTTGGTCGTGACCGAGAAATTGGCATCGTCGCACATCACGTCCTTGATCGCGAAGGGCTGTTTGCACTTAAGCACAATCTTGGTGTTGGCCGTCTCGTCCGCCTTGAGCGGGCCCAGCCGCACAATCTGTGGACTGATTTCGACCGGGGGCGCAATATTGGCCTTCAGCGCCAAGGGCACCCGTTCCAAAACCGCGGCATCCCCCTGACGTCCCACGCAAATGATCAATTCCTCGTTGACCGTTCCAGCCGGAGCGGATTCCCCGAGCGTGACTTCCAGATCGTAGCTCACCTGATCCGGACGAACTTGTGGTTCGGACTTGCGGACGCTCACCTCGCGAAAGGAACTGGCCACATCCACGATTCGCCAATTCGAATCCCGTCCATGGTGTTGGACGGTCACCTTCCGCGTGACCGCGGCCCCCTGCTCGATCTTGCCGAACTCCAGAATCGGTGGATCGAACGACAAATCGCCGCGGATCGTCCCGCGGAGGTTGAGTTGCACTTCGGCCCAAAACGGCTTGTCGAATCGGACGGTCACCGTGGCATGCCGAGCACCGAAAAAATTCTTGTCGGTTTCGAACTTGCACACGACTTCGGATTTGTCCCACGTATTCAGCGTATCCTTGACCACGGTCGGCGTTACGCATTTGCAGCTGGTGCTGACGCTGTGCACGTGCACCGCTTCCTTGTACTTGTTGACAAACTCGAAGCGGACATCTGCGGGTGTGCGATGCGCCACGACGCCGAAATCGTGCTCCAGGCTGGTGAACATCTGTTCTGCCCAATTCTGGCCCTGTGCGGAGGGCGCACTCCCCCCTGCCGCCAGCAGCAGAATTGCGCAAACGAGCTGCCATCGAATACGTGTCATCATCGAGCTACAAGGTGCCAGGCACCAGAAAAACACGAACCGGCTCTCCGCTGGACCGGGGGAGCCGCCCAAAACCGCCAATGTACTCGATGCGGGGGGAGCTTGAACAGCCAGAATCCACCGCCGATCCATTACAATAGGCGTCGGTCAAGTCGTGCCGTGCTGAAGGATCCTACATCGTGCCGCTGGTCATCGGAGTCGACGAAGCGGGATACGGTCCCAACCTCGGACCGCTGGTCATCGCCGCCACCGCCTGGTACGTGCCCGAATGGCCGTTCGATTGGTACGCCCGCTGGAGTGATTGCGTTCGGCGCAGCCCCAACGAATCGCCGCAGAAACTGCTGGTCGCGGATTCCAAAACAGCCTACCGGGGCGGAGGGGATTTGCAGCTGCTGGAGTGCGCCGCCCTGGCGCTGGCCCGACAAATTCCCGCGATTCGCACGACTCCCACCAACCAGTTTTTGACCGATCTGCAATCGGTCGGGTTGACCCACCCGGCGCCGTTCGAGCCCGCGGAGTTTTTCGACGACCCCCAACCGCTGGAGCTGCCGTCCGCGGCATCGCCGGATGCTATCCAAGAACACGCCGAACGCGTGCGGGCCGCCAGCGAACGCGATCGAGTTCAACTGCTGGCGCTGGCGGCGCGGATCATCGCCCCCGTCGAATTCAATGGGCTGCTGCTGCAATACGGCAACAAGGGGGGAGTCCTCACGGCCAGCACGCTCCAACTGGTGCAACGTATGCTCGGATTGCATACGGATCATGCCGAGGTTTATTGCGATCGCCACGGAGGCCGCGCGTATTACGCCGGTTTGCTGCAGCAGTACCTGACATCCCAACTTGTCAGCGTCGTCCGCGAGAACGCTCGCGACAGCTGCTACCGCTGGCAGGAGGGCTCGCGCCAATGCCAAATTCGGTTCACGGTCGGCGGCGAAGCGGAACTGCCAGCCGCGGCCGCCTCCATGATCGCCAAGTACGTCCGAGAGTTGTTGATGGGAAACTGGAACCGATTCTGGCGGAGGCATGACGCCAACCTGCGGCCCACCGCGGGCTACCCCGCCGACGCCAAACGCTTCCTGCAAGACATTCGGCCGATCCAACAGCGGTTGGCCATCACGGACGATTGCGTCTGGCGCCGGCGTTGACCCGCGCCGACGCCTGACGGTTCGGCATCGCCTGGAGTTGAACGGTTACGAGGGAACGAGGACGATGAATGTCGAAGATTACTTACAACGGATTGGCTACGCCGGTCCGTTGGACCCGAGCGCGACGACGCTCCGGTCGCTCCACCGCCAGCATTTATGGGCGGTCCCTTTCGAGAACTTAGACATCCACTTGCAGCGGCCGATCACCGTCGACCCATCGAGTTGCTACGAGAAGATCGTCCAGCAGCGCCGCGGCGGATTTTGTTACGAACTGAACGGACTTTTCGGTTGGCTGTTGCGGCAATTGGGATTTGATGTGGAGTACCTTTCCGCGCGAGTATTCGCCGGCGGGAGGCTCGGGCCAGAGTTCGACCACTTGGCGCTGCAGGTGAACTTGGATCCGCCGTTGCTCGCCGACGTCGGTTTCGGCGACTCGTTCCGAGACCCCTTGGTCTTGACGGACGCATCGCCGCAATCGGGTGGAATCTCGGACCAGGCTTTTCAGTTGCGCCGCGACGGGTTGGAGTGCACATTGCAGCGGACGCGGGCTGGAGAAACCGAATCGTTGTTTCTTTTGGAGTTGCGGTCGCGCCAGTTGCGCGAATTCGCCGGAATGTGCAACTATCATCAAACGTCGCCGCAGTCCCACTTTACCCAGAACTTGATATGCTCCCGAGCTACCCCGCGCGGGAGAATCACGTTGTCCGGACGACGGTTGATCGAGACCACGGACGGAGCGAAACGGGAGCGCGTGCTGCGTGATTCAGGGGAATACCAGCACCAGTTGCGGGAGAATTTCGGGATTGTGCTCGCCAGTGCAGCCGACGCTGAGCAACTGTGGCGGGCCGGAAAAACCCGGGCAAACTGACCGGCGCGCGACGCGAAGCGTCGAATCCCTCAGATGCTTAACCAGTCGCTAGCAGTCAGAAGACGGGCAATCCCTACGTCCGACAGCTGCGACTCGCCATTGCGTCGAACCCAGGGAACTTTGTATTTTCCTCGACCCAGCCTCGAGACGAATTGAATGGAGCAGCGCGAATGGATTCGCGTCGTCTCCGGGACTTCCCCCCGAACCCCCTCCCCCACCCTCGCTCGATCGGCGGAATGGATTCCATGAACCGACCTGTGGTTGGCCCAGCCCGTTGGGCGGCATCGATCGCGTTTGGCCTGGCCCTTTGGCTAGGTGGCTCCGCGATCTGTTGCGCCGCCCAAGGAGAGGGCGCCGTCGCTCCGCCCGCTGGATCGAGTTCCGCGGAACGGAACATCGTCGCGGCGAAGTCGACCCTGCAGGTACTGTACGCTGGCGGCCCGCTGATGGTCCCCATCGGGATCTGCAGTTTTCTGTTGTGCGTGTTTGCGTTCGAACGGCTGGTAAATCTCCGCCGCGGCAGGATCATCCCCGGCCCGTTCGTCAAACGCTTTCTCGAGCAGCTGGCGGACGGCGAGCTACAACGGCAATCCGCACTGGAGTTGTGCGAAGAGAACGCCAGTCTGATTTCGCGCGTCTTCAGCGCCGGCCTGCGGAAGTGGGGAAAGCCCTCGGTCGAAGTCGAACAGGCGATCCTGGACGAAGGCGAACGGGTCGGCAACGAATTGCGCAAATATTTGCGGATGATCAACGGTATTTCCACCGTCAGTCCCTTGCTGGGATTGCTGGGGACCGTGTTGGGGATGATCCAAGCGTTCGACGCCATCGCCCTGGTCGATCCCTCACAGGATCCCAAGACGTTGGTCGCGTTGGGCTTGAGTCAGGCATTGATCACCACCGCCGCCGGGATGGCGGTCGCGATCCCCGCCTTGATCACCTACCTGTTCATCGCCGGCATCGTCGACCGCCGGATCACGGAGATCGATTCGTTGGGGATGGAGGTCGTCAGCAGCATCTCCGCGGAGGCATTGGCCGGCGGAGATCGCAAGGCGACGCGAGTGCGCCGCCGCGACGACCGCAGCGCGGCTTGACGCAAGACGGCACGACGCCAGGTTCGAGCGCAGGGGTGCCACGTTGAAACGGTGCAAGGGACAGCCATGCCGCTGAAAACGATTCGCGACGATCAGGTCTCTCTCAACCTGACCCCGATGATCGACATCATTTTTTTGCTGTTGATCTTTTTTGTCGTCACCAGCCGGTACAACGATTTGGCGGATGCGGAGCGCGACCTCTCGCTGCATGTGCCCCAAGTCGCCTCGATGGGGGTCCCGACCGCGGCGCGCGAGAAACGGTTGATCAACGTCTTCGCCGATGGGCACGTGGAGCTGGACGGAACGCCGGCGCCGCTCGATCAATTGGCAGGGATTCTGACCGCGGCGCGCGAGCAAAATCCGCAAACCGGGGTGGTCGTCCGCGGCGATGCCAATAGCCCCTACCAAAAGGTCGCCGAAGTCATCGCCGCCTGCCATCAGGCGCAGATCACCGATTTGAATGTGGCGGTTCGAGTCGCCTCGTTGGAGCACTGATCGATGCCCGAGTCTGCGGGGAACCAGCTCTTCGAAACGCTGCGGCGGTCTCCCGGCCCGCTGCTGGCTTGGGTCGACTCGCAATCACTCGCCGTGCTGCTGTGGATCGGGTTGGGGCTGTTTTCCGTCGCCTTCGTAATCGTGATGCGGACGCGTTGGGGTAGCGCCAAGACGGTTGCCAAGTGCGTCTGGCTTTCCGTGTTCGTCCACCTGCTGCTGGGAGGCCTGGCGTACGGCACCAAGCTCTTCCTGTCGCCGTTGCCGCAAACGACGACGTACAAAACGGTCAGTATTCAATTGGTGGTCGATCCGCTGACGGAGGAACCGGCGGCGGCCGAACAGGCGGTCGAAGAGGCCGATTCGCAACCTGCAGATTCGCCCGCCGTCGCGGCGGCAGCTCAACCGCCAGCCGCTGAACCGATGGAATCGCTGGACGAAGCTCCCACCGAGTCCCTTGCGGCCGATCTGGACGTCGAGATCCCGCCGGTGCCGGAAGAGGCATTGCCGCCCGCGATTGCCTCGGCAGAACTTTTTGCAGCCAACGAAGCGCCTGAACAGGATAGTCCGCCACCCGAACCCGAGCCCGCTCCCCCGTCGACTGCGGAATCCCAACCGGAATCAACGGACGCAGCGAACTCCTCTCCGACGGCCGCAGTTGAATCGACGCCGACCGAGTCCCCCGAGGAACTGGCTGCCACGCAACCATTGCCTCGTCTGCCGACCGAGGTACCAGACGTTGATGCACGTTCGATGACCCAGCAAACAATGCCCGCTCTCTCGCCGCTGGCGACCGCCGCAGCCGGCCACGCAGTGAATGCCGCAGTGCCGGACGTTCCCGTCCAGCCCCGCTTCTCGCCGCCAGTGCTGTATTCACTTCGCGACCCGGAAAATCGCCTGCGGCAGGCGCTGGCCCGCGGCGGCTCGCGCGAATCGGAACTCGCGGTCGATGCAGCGTTGCAATGGCTGGCGGCCTGCCAAAAGCCGGAGGGGAATTGGGATGCGAATGAGACCGGCGCAGGGCGGGAGACTTTCGTGTTGGGCCACGATCGGCAAGGTGCAGGGCGGGGCGCCGATACCGCGATGACCGGGTTAGCCTTGCTGGCGTTCTTGGGGGCCGGACATACTCCCACGATCGGGGAGTACCGCGATGTGGTGGCGCGAGGCTTGCAGTACTTGATTGACGTCCAGGACCCCAGCGGGCACCTGGCGGGGCGCAGCAGCTTATTTGCACATATGTACAGCCATGGGATTGCGACCTTGGCGATGAGCGAAGCGCTCGCGCTCACTGGTGATCCCGTTTTGCAGCGGAGCGTCCAGAACGCAATCGGTTACTCGATCCGCGCCCAGGATCCCCAAACGGGGAGCTGGCGCTATCGACCACGCGAGCCGGGGGATATGAGCCAATTCGGGTGGCAGATCCTGGCGCTCAAGAGCGCCGAATTGGGCGGCGTGACGATCCCTCAGACGACCTGGGACCGAGCCAACCACTTCGTGGAGCTTTGTAGTAGCGGACCCCAACGAGGCCTGAGCGGTTACCGCCCGGGTCACCCTCCCAGTGAAACGATGACCGCCGAGTCTTTACTGTGTCGCTGTTTTCTCCGCCAAGCGGTCCCGCCAGCCGTGGTCGAGGAAGCTAGCCGCTACATCGCGTCGGCCCGGCCTGGGACCGGCGAAGTCAACTACTACTTGTGGTACTACGGTACGATGGCCCTGTACCAATCTGGCAGCCCGGATTGGACGCGCTGGAACGAGTCGCTCCAGAACACGTTGGTCCGCACACAGCTCACCAGCGGGGCGGAGCGCGGGAGCTGGCCCGCCAATGGGAAGTGGTCTGGATACGGTGGCCCCGTGTATAGCACCGCCATGGCCGCATTGTCGCTGGAGGTGTACTACCGCTATCTGCCCATCGTCAATATCCGCACGGCGAGCCGGTGAGACGAGCGGTGTAGAAGCCGTCGCCTGCATTTGTTTAACGCCCAGCCGGAGGCGCCGGCCCCCGAGCACTTGCGCGTCAACGATCCAAGCCGTCGCCTGCGGCTCGGCGGTAAACGAGGCGGCTGGCGGACCGTCCAGCGGAGGATGTCTGCAAATAGGCGAGCTATTTGCGGTCGCACAGCGTCCCGAGGGCATTTCCGGTTTGACACCCGTCAGCCGAGTTTTACAATGTAATGAGAGTGAAGCGGGGAACCGGCGCGGTCGATTTTGGCAACCCAGTCTTTGCAATCTTCTGTTGTGCAATTTTTTGGTTGTCTGCTGAGGTAGTTATCGATGATAGGTCCTCTGGGGATTTTCGGCACGCTGGGTTGGCAGGAACTCTTGATCTTCATGGTGATTGTGCTGCTGCTGTTCGGCGCCAATCGCCTGCCGTCGCTGATGCGTAACATGGGACGGAGCATCAATGAATTCAAGGCTGGAATGACGGAAAAGCCCACGAAGCGCGCGATCGAAGAGAGCAACGACGCGCCCGAAAAATAAACGCGGCTGACCAATCAACGCGGCCGAGCAAGAATGCCGGTCGGTCCGGACGAGCCTTCGCAACGTGTGGGCGGTGAATGTTTGGTTCTATCGGCTATACCGAACTACTGATCATCGGCGTGATCGCCTTGTTGTTGTACGGCCAGCGCTTGCCCGAGGTTGCCAAATCCTGGGGGAACACCTACCGCGACTTCCGCCGCAGTCTGAATGATCTGAAGTCGAACATCTCGATGGATGCTCCCGCTCCTCGCTCGCGGCCGGAAGCGTCGTACGAGTATCGCGATCGGGAGGAATCCGCGGCGCCGAAATTCATCCCACCCCCCGCCGAAGCGGATCGGGAGTCGATCGGATCCTAGCCGCCGGTTGTTGAATCAGCCGCCTGGCGCCAGCCTGCGGTTTCTTCGAATTCAGCGCGACCTGATACCGCAGGCTCGCACCAGGCAGCGGATAGATACGAGTCGGCGCCTCCCATTTTTCCACGGGCTGCTAGGGGATTCCGTTCGGTGTCGCGTGGGCTTCCCATGGGAGATACGGCGATTCGAATCGAGAAGTGAAGATTCGATGAATTCGGCTGGCAACGCGATTCAAAAGGTTGAACGGCATCCTGCGCCAATCTAAATTGCCATCCTACGTTGTATCTATCAAATCGCCGCGAGGAGGTACATTCGATGCACATCCCACGATTCATGTTTGTCACGGGAATCATCCTGGTCGCTGCCGGCTTGGGAATCCCGGGATCGTTCGCCAACGCAGATATTATCGCCCGCGAAGACTTTGACGGCGGGGCATTGAATTTGATCGCCAGCTCCGTACCCACGTTGGATGGCGGTGGCGGGGATGCCTTCGCCGTCGGTTCGGCGAACACCTGGCCTCAACCTACAGGTATCCCATTTTCCTTGGTGGACAATTCGGTTGGCGCCGTGGGAACGTCCGGGGCGTTTCCCGGCGATCGCGAGGGGATCTTTGGCACGGCTTCGAACTTCGATAACTCGTTCCTGGGAATTTGCGACAGCGACGAATTCGGCGATGTGGTCGCCACCTGGGATTTCAACATTGCCGGATACCAGGGATTGGGGATCAGCATCGACATGGGTTCGATGGAAGGTAGCACTTTCTCCTATAGCACCGACACGGTCCTGCGGTTTACCGCGTCGATCGATGGCGGCGCCGAAGTGACCGTGTTTGACATCATCGCGGATGCTTCGGGCGACGGTTACAGTTACCGCGCTTTGGATGATGGTTTTGTGGTGGTCGCCGAGACGAATGCCCTGCTGGCCACCGGGACCAACCCGATCGAGAAAATTCTGGCCGATACGGGGTTGGTCGCCGGCAACACGATTCTGGACAAGGCGCCCGCAAGCGGCTTTGGCGCCGGTCAGCTCGATACCTTCCGTACGCTGTTGGCGGGAAGCGGCGGCACTTTGCGACTGACGTTGACCGCAAACTTGCCGTTCGAAGGCGCCGCGTTTGACAACATTGTCATTTCCGGATCGGCGATTCCCGAGCCGACCGCGATAGGTCTGTGCGCTATTCTCTGCCTGGCGGGTTTAGGCGTTCGCCGCCGCCGCTAGTCAATCGGCAGATTTTCGAGCGTGTCCAATCGGAATGCACTTTCCCCCAACTTCGCGGCGTGAGTCGACCGCAAGGATGCGCGCGGGCTGGGGGCTTGCCCGTCATGTCACGTTACTTCCCAGTCGGGCTGGCTGCCGGGTGGCAGTAGCAGCTGGCGACGGGCCGCACGTCGGCGTTGGCCCAAGCTGCGTCGACCTGGTCTTGGAGTGATTGGGCTTCCGCATTCTTGCCCTGTTGTCCCAAGGCTTGCTGCAGACCCAACAGCGACCAGGCGTTGTTGGGGTGCCGCTCCAAGTCGGCTCGATAGACCTCTTCCGCGTCGGCGCCCAGTTCGTCCGCCAGCAGCAGGGCGCCGAGTGCGTGCCGAACCGGTTGCATCCAGCCGGGGGGCTCGTCGTAAACCAGATCGTCTTCGCGCTGAATCGCCTGGCGGAGCAATTGGAAGGCCCGAGCCGATTCGCCGCGGCGATAGGCCAACTCACCTTCGGCCATGGTTCGCGCGATGGCGACGACATCGCTGGCCGGGTTGTTGCCCATCTTCCATTCCTCCGTGAATTGGGCGGCGACCCGATCGAGCTGCTCGATTTCGGCGGCGGCCTCCTCCAACCGGTTCAAGTTCGAAAGAGCCACGCTGCGCGCAAAATGCCGCTCGGCTCGACTGAGCAACCGCCATTCTTCCGGCTCCGGCTCGGCCAGAATCTCCTGCCACTTTCCGAAGCGGATCAGGACATGCAGGGTGGTGGGCATGAAACCATCGGCCAGCGTCACGTACTCGCGCAGGAACGTGGGGGGGATGTTCTTTTCGATTTTCCTGGCGGCGTTCAAGGCGGTCTCGAACCGCCCCTCCATCATCGCGGCGTACGCCAGGAAATGGATGTTGTGCATGAAGTAGAGACTGTAAAAATCGGGGGGCGGCGCTTGCGTGAAGTAGGTCTCATCGGTCGTGATCGCCCGCTGATTCGACTCGACCGCCTCCCGGTAGCGGCCGACTCGGATGAAGATATGCGACGGCATGTGCACCAGGTGGCCGGAGCCCGGGACGAGCTTGGTCAAGCGGTCGGCCGCCGGCACGCCGCGCGCTGGCCACGGGGAAGCTTCGATCGCATGAATGTAGAAATGGTTCGCCCCGGGATGTTGGGGGTTGATCGTCAACGTCTTTTCCAGGATGGCGACGATTTCCAAGGCGCGGCCTTTCGGTTCCCCTGCACCCGTCCACAAGTCCCACGGTTGCAAGTCCATCAGCGATTCGGCGAACAAGGCGCCGACGTCGGCGTCGTCCGGGAATTGATGCCAGACTTTCTCCATCGCTGTGGCGTACGCCTGGTCCAAGGGGATCCGGTCCTCCGGGGCGGGCCAGGCGTAACGGGCGCCGATCGCCTGCACCAAGGCGCGCTCGACCGGCGACTCGTCGTCCAAAGCGGCGACCGCCTTCTGAGACGCCTCGAACGCCAGACGACTTTGCTCCTCGCCCATCTCCGGGTTGTTGATGTGCATACCACGAGCATACGCGGAGCCCCACCAGGCCATGGCGCAAGAAGGATCGAGCGCGGCGGCTTTCTCAAACGAACGGATCGCTTCGTCGTGGTTAAAGCCGTACAGGAACTGAATCCCCTGGTTGAACCAGCGTTGAGCTTCGGGCGCGGAAGTCGTGATCGGCCGCTGATAGGCATCGAATCCCTCGTACCAACGAGCCTGTTGTCCCGGTGAAACTGGCGGTGACGGTCGGGTGTCCTCTGTCTCCTGGGCCACCGCACTGAGCAGAGTTGCGAAAACAAACAAACACCCCGAGCACGTCGACAGCCCGAATCGCTGCGGCCTGCGGTACCCATCACAACGTGTGAAACTTTGCATGGCGAGCCTCCATAAAAAAAGAGAACTGCGCAACGGCAGGATGGATTCACTGCGGTCGGAAAAAAATGCGAGACCCCTCCGAGCCGACCGGATCTTCGCGATCGCCGGCGCCGAAACGCGCCAAACCCGGTACGATCGGCGGGAGAATGATTCGGAAACGACGGTAGACCGATTCGCTGTTACGAGAAATCGCCGTTACGACGATCGCCGTTACGAAGAATCGCCGTTACGAAGAATCGCCGTTACGAAGAATCGCCGTTACGAAGAATCGCCGTCCTAAAGAATCGAGAGTGGAGATGAAGGGGATCGAACCCTCAACCTCAGCATTGCGAACGCTGCGCTCTCCCAATTGAGCTACATCCCCGATGGTCGGTTGGAATCCGATTGTAAGAATTCACGGGCGAATTGTCCATCGCGGTCGGGAGAGGGGCGAGTTGCCGAGGTCAGGGTAGGGGTAAAAGGTCGCGGCCTACAAGGCCGCGGTACGCAGAAAAGTGTGGGGTACACGGTCGCGGCCTACAAGGCCGCGGTACGCAGTACTGGGTAAAGACTTCCTCATCCTTAATCCTTCACCCTCATCCTCATCCTCATGCTCATCCTCATGCTCATCCTCATCCTCATGCTCATCCTTGAGCCTTCTTCCGTCTCCCTCCCGCCTCCCGCCTCCCGCCTTCAGCCTTCAGCCTTCAGCCTTCAGCCTACAGCCTACTCCCAGCGGCGGGAGGTTGATCGATGCCGGGCGGCGCCGACCCGCTGGCCTGGCTGGAGTCGCCGTCCGGCGCGGGTGGGATCGGGGCGTCGAACACTTCGCAAATCCGCTTGAGAAAATCCTCGGGGCCCAAAAACGTCTGCGAGCCGAAGTGCAACGGTTCCGCGCGATCCGGATGGTAAATCGCATAATAGGGGAGTCCGTGCGCGGTGTTGCCGAACTGATCCAGGAATTCGTTGATTTCGGCGGACTCGACCGTGTTGTCCGCCTTCAAAGCGACGATCTGATGCTGGTTGAAGAAATCGAAGGTCTTCTTGCGATTGAACGAGGTGTATTCGTTGGTCTTGCAGGTGAAGCACCAATCGGCGGTGGCATCGACGAAGACAGGTCGTCCGGCGGCCAGGTATTTTTGCAACGCGGCTTTGGAATACGGTTCCCAGTGCAATTCGTGTTGAGGTAACAACACGTAGAAGGCGACGAAAACACCTAGTCCCGCGACTGCGAGCGCTTTCCCCCAGGTCCACAGTTTGTCTCTCCATTCCATGATTGTGACGTGCCGCACCAGATAACAAGCAAAACCCAGAAATAGCAACAACGTCAGCGTGCTGGTTTGCAGCTGCTTCGATACCGATCCGAAAAAGAAGACGACGGCGCCCAGCAGCAGAAAGCCCATCAGGACTTTGAAGGTCACCATCCATTCGCCGGGCCGAGGCAACGCGTTGACCAGCGGTGGAAACATGCTGATCAACAGGTACGGGGCGGCCATTCCCAGCCCCATGCAAAAGAAGACCAGGTACGTGATCCAAACGGGCTGGGCGGCTGCCCACACGACCGCCGGGACTAGTAACGGCCCGCTGCAAGGGGTGGCCAGCAACGTCGAGAAAACGCCCTTGAGAAAAGCGGCCGACATCCCCTCTTGTTTCTGTACGGCGCCGCTGGAGTGGCCGACGAAGCCCGGCAGTGGTATCTCCCAGACACCGACGAAACTGAGTGCAAAAATAAACAGGACGGAGACCATCACGATGGTGAAGGTCATGTTCTTGTAGAGATCTCCCCAGCCGAAACCGAAGAACACCGCCAACGTCGCCAAGATCAAAAAGACCGTAATGATCCCCAAGGAGAACACGACGTTCAGCAGGATCAACTGGCCAGGTTTGGCGCCGGCCTGGTTGACGAACGACATGATCTTGATCCCGATCACCGGCAAGACACAGGGCATGACATTCAAGATCAGGCCGGCCAGGAATGCAAAAAACAAGACCAGCGCGGTGGGATAGTCCTTCCAGGCGCCACCGCCTTTCCGGGACGCCGAGTACAATTCGAGGGACTTGGCGACCTGGTCGTAATCGCCGCCGTTGGCGAAACGGACCGGCAGGCTGTCCGCCGCCGCCGTCGCCGCGACGGGGATCTCGAAATCGAAATCGACCGACGCCGGTTGATCGCAACCTTGGTTCGTGCAGGTCTGGTAGCCGATCGAGCCGCGAATCGACTCGGTCCCGCCCGTCCGAGCATCCGCGGACGAACGCAGCGTAAAGGCCCAAGTCACCGGCTGATGGTGGAACGAGACCACTTCGCCGTTTAGCGTTGCGGTTTCGATAGCTCCCACCAGCTCCGGCTCACTGACGGTCCAACCCCCCAGTTTCGAAAAGACGATCAGCGTTGGACTATTTCCCAATTTCTCCGAGGCCGTCGGTGAAAACGGGTAGACGTGGTATTCCCCTTGCGGTTCTGCAGTCAGCTCCACGCGAATCGTCCCGCCGGGGACCATCGCCGCGGGAGTCACTTTGCCATGCCACAGGAGATGTCCCTTTTCCGGTTGGAATTTGGCGTCGGCGACCGGAGCCGCCACATAGCCGCTGAATCGAGCGGACGTGGTCTCGCGGATTGGAATGCATTGATCTTGAATACAACGCTGGCCATCCAGCACAATTTCGATCGCCAGCTGTTCGGGCGAGACCCCTTCGGCGATTTCAAACGGCGCCGACCAGGAGACAAAGTCTTCGTAATATTCGACCCGTGTATTGAAAACGGGGTCCGGGTCGTCGACCAAGGGATCTCGCTCCGGGGCGAAATCGCCGACCGAGACAACTTGCGGGTTCGGGCTGACCTTGATCGAGGTCTTCTTGGGCCCGCCCGGAGGCTGGGTCATGCTGTAGATGTGCCAATGCGGCGCCAATTCAACTTGAACGGTCAAGCGACCCGTCCGAGCACCTTCCTGGAGCTTACCTTCCTGGAGCTTGAAGTCGGCCGACACCGTCATTTCCGGTTGATCCGACGGGACGCTACCGAACAGATCCAATTCCTGGGTGGACCCGAGCGGTGCGGACCAAGCCAGCAGACTGGTCGCAAAGAGGAAACTGCAAATCCAAACGGGAAGACGGTGCGGCATAACAGTCTACCAATGTGCTGCGAAACTTCTCGGCCGCCATAGTTTATCCATTTTTCCCCTCGAAGGCGAACCGCAGTTTTTCGGCAGAATTGCTGTCGCCCAAACGAATATCGAATCGCCCCTTGGGAATGGTTGCCATCCGCGAGCGAATATTTCCAGAAAGAGGCTTGGCCACCTTCTCGTGCCGACAGTCGGGGAGAAATGCCACAGGCCGGTTTGGTTCGGGGTTTCGCTGGTGCGTGATTGGGAACGGAAGCGAGAAGACCCTGCGAGGGGGCTCGCAGGGCCTCATAAACTCGCAGGGCCACAAAGACTCGCAGAGTCACATTTGCGGTCTACTATCGCGCTGTGGGACCGCTGGGCATCGGAGCGGTCAACGGTTGTGACGCCGGCTCGGTCTCCGAATACTGACGGCGCTCGATCGCTTCGGCGGAAACTGGTTCGTCGCCGCGGATATCGCTCAAGCGGACACGCCAGGCGTAGACGGAGCGGCCGCCCGAGGCAGGGTTCGCGCTCGGGCCGTAGACAAAGACAGTGACCGAGTCGTCCTTGGCAAGATCACGGAAATTGCCGACTTGCTGGAGCGCTGCGGTAACGACTTTGTCCAGCGCGCTGGCAAAATCGGCGTCGTATTGCATGACTTGGTCGGCGCGCGGATAGTACGCGTATCCCGATTGGGTTTGACCCAGAGCGTATCCCAAAACCGCTTGGTTGTATCGGTTGCGGTTGTGCCCCTGCATTTCCTGCTTGGCGCGTTCCCAAGCGGTCAACTCGCGCGGTTCATCCTTCGCATCTTCTTCGGCCGAGCCTCCGGGCGCGACGGGGCGCGGGACTTGGAAGAACATCACCAAACCATGGTCCTCGACGTACCACGCGTACGGTTCTTGCTGCGAATAGACCGTCACCCCCAAGGCGCTCCGATTCCACTGCGGGATGTCTTTGGTGAGCATGTGGTGGAATACGGCAGAATCCTCACAGATCGACCGCCGTCGTTCTTGGTCGATCCCGCCAAACACCACAAATCGTACCTGCGAGCCAACCGCCGCGTCCGTCATCATCCAGCCTTGCAGAGTCGAACCCACGTCCCGCGAATTCAGCGAATGTGGAAAAGCTTGTCCGGACGGTACGTTGCCCAATGAATCCAACTGCGCCGGGGGAAGCGTCGGATCCTGATTCGCCGCCGGTACCAAGGAGGGGGACGGGGTTGCGAAAGGGTCCAAAATCGGTCCCGGCGTAGCGTAAGGCACGGGCTGCGAATTCGCCGCCGGAAGCGTCTCTCGAATCGGCGCCGCCGAGGGTGCTTGCGCCGGGGCGAAACTCGAGATACTGTACTGTTGTACACCTATTGCCGAACTGAGCAGCATGCAAGGCGAAAACAAAGCCAGGCCCAGGAACGATCGTCGAAGTCGCATGGTAAAACTCCTGAAAAGTGATGAGGTGAAAAACTGAATCGAAGCACCGGCTTCGTCCCCCGACGCGCAGCTAGGCGCACGGGGAGCGCGGAAATCTGCACAACTACTCCCAAGCTGGACCGAAGACCAACTGCCTGCGCCCTTCCAAGTTGCGAAGGTCTCTTTGGGTCCGGGCGATTTCGGATTCCGCGGAAACAGCGAGCGTTTCCAGTTCGGTCCGCAGACGCGTCTGGTTTTCGATCAACCGAGTGAGCACGGCCTCCCAATTCGGCAACGTCGTAGCGTGCAACCGATCGTGGGAGGATCGGAGCGACGCCAATTGTTCGGTGAGCGCGTGCAGGGACTGGTCCCAACGGGTGGTGGCTTGCACCAGTTGCTCTTGGAGACCGCGGTTGACCTTCTCTTGTGCTCGCCACTGTTTCGCGACTGCCTGGTCGATTCGTTGGGCTTGCCAG
>JBGSLW010000340.1:0-5780 GCA_041740495.1 Pirellulaceae bacterium | reverse complement strand
TGGAGCGCGGCCTCGCGGCCGAAGAAGCACTCGCCAAAGCCGCGTCGCCCACCCGCCGGGCCCGCGCCGGCAAGAAGTTAGAAGCGGCCGATGAATTCAAAGCCGATGACAAACAACTCGCCGACGAAGTACTCTCCGTGGAGCTTCAAGAGCGCGAGGTCGAACAAGCCCGACAACTTGGCGAAAGCCGGCAAAAAATCGCAGAGTTGTTGTTCTACCGCCGCATCCCCAAGACCCAGGAGTGGGTCGAAAACAACTACTACCGCCTTCCCCTGGATCAACAGACTCCGGAACTGGTGCCGATCAACCGTTTCTGGCGTGATTACGCGGCGCACCCGGAAGGTGAAAAGTTCCTTTCGCCTTACTTCCCCGAAGCCGCCCGCAGCTTCAGCGAAATGATGTTGGCCCTGGCGGTCCTGGACCTGCCCCTGGCCGCCCAGGAACACCCGTTCGAGATCGTGGAAAATCAGCTGCGGACGACGCCCGCGACCGCCGCGATCGCCTTTTATCAACAAGTCAACCCGGCCGCGTTCGACGAACGCGGCGCCAACGTGCTGGTCAGCGAGAATTTCTTCCGCGCCGATGATCGGTATCGCCAGGAAGGATCGCAACGGTTCGACAAGTTCGTGGTGGACGAGTTCCTGACCCACGTCCTGTACGGTTCGCAAGTCGTACTGACGAACCCGACCTCGACGCCGCACGCGATCGATTTGCTGGTGCAGATTCCGCAGGGAGCGCTCCCGGCCGTCTCCACCCAGGTCACGCGGACGATCCAGATCGATCTGCAACCTTTCAGCACGCAGACGTTCGAGTACTGGTTTTACTTCCCGCACTCCGGACAATTCGCGCATTACCCGGCGCATGTGACGCTGGAGAATCGAGTGATCGCCGCCGCTCAAAAGCTGCCGTTCAACGTCGTCGACCAGGCGACTCGGATCGACCGGTCGTCCTGGGCGTATATCTCCCAACACGGCTCGGACGAAGACGTGATCGCGTTCCTCTCGCAAGAGAACCTCAACGGGCACGATCTGGGTAAGATCGCTTTCCGCATGCGGGACAAGGCGTTCTTCCAACGCGTGACGGCGCTGCTGGATGAGCGACTGGCCTACAACCACCTCCTCTGGTCCTACGCGATCCACCACGACGACCGCGGCCGAGCGGCCCAGTTTTTGGCGCATAGCGAGGACTTCCTCCGCGCCAGCGGGCCCGCTCTGGTCAGCCCCCTGGTGACGATCGATCCGGTCGTGCGGCGCTGGTATCAGCATCGCGAATACTGGCCGCTGGCCAACGCCCGCGCCCATCGACTCGGCCGCAACCGGCAAATCACCAACCCGGTGATCCACCAGCAGTACCACGAATGGCTAGGCGTTCTCGCCTGCCGCCGCGAATTCTCCCCGGAGGACCGCTTGCAACTGGCGTATTTCCTGTTGCTGCAGGATCGATTTGCGGAAGGGATCACGCAATTCGAGCGACTCGAACGGAACGCGCTGCCGGAAGCCCTGCAGTACGATTACCTTTCCAGCTACGTCTCGCTATTGAAAGAGGAATTGGACGCGGCCGAGCAAATTGCTCGGCGACGCATCGACTTCCCGGTCGACCGCTGGAGCAAGCTGTTCCAGACCGTGCTGGCCCACGTCACGGAGGCCCGCGGCGGGAAACCCGATCCCAGCGACCCGGCCAACCGGGAAGAACGCCAGGCCGAACTGGCGGCGAAACAACCCGGCTTCGAATTCGATGTCGAAGCGCGGCAGATCCAGCTGACCTACCAGAATCTTTCGGCGGTCACAATCAACTACTACACGATGGACGTCGAGCTGCTTTTCAGCAGCAACCCGTTCGTCCATCAGCAGACCGATGGCTTCTCGATCATCCGCCCGAATACCTCGCAGACGGTCGAGTTGCCCGGCGATCAGAAAAAGCTGACCTTGGATCTTCCCGAGGAATATCGGCACGCCAATGTCTTGGTGGAAATCACCGCCGCGGGGCAGCGGAAATCCAAACCGTACTTTGCCCACTCGCTGGTGCTGAGCGTCAACGAAAATTACGGGCAGTTGCGCGTCCTGCACCAAGGGGACCAACGCCCCTTGAGCAAGGTCTACGTCAAGGTCTATGCGCAGAAGGCCGACGGCTCCACCGCGTTCTATAAAGACGGCTACACCGATGTCCGCGGGCGGTTCGATTACGTTTCGCTCAGCAATCAGTCGCTCGATGATATCCGCCGCTTTTCGATGCTGGTCTCCAGCGACGAGTTCGGCGCCATCATCCAGGAAGCGGGGATACCGAAGGAGTAGAACCAAGGCGGGTCGCCGGAACCGCAAAGACTGGCTGCCGGAACTGCGAAAACTGGCTGCCGGAACTGCGGACACTGGCTGCCGGCCTACGACGACAACAATGCCCTTCACCCTCCCTGAGGGAGGGTCGGCCGCACGATGCGGCCGGGGAGGGTGCGGCCGGGGAGGGTCACCGCGGACAGCGCCGTTACCCGTGTTCTTCTTCGTTCGGCATCGCGCCCAGCACGATGTTGAAGGTCGCGGACAACTCGCCGATTTTCGACTTCGGGATCGGTTGGAAGTCGACCAGCAGCAGTTTCCGCACCGCTTCGGGGGCCTCCCGAAACAGTCCGTCCTTTTGGATTCGCGGATCGCCTGCGACGTAGAGTTGCGTCGTCAATAGGCGCTGGTTGCCGCGGTTGATCGCCACGTGGATGTGGGGCGGTCGGCCCGGATACGCCACCGGTTTGATCGTGCGGAAGTAGTACTCGCCCGACGACCCGGTGAGAAACCGGCCAAACCCTTGAAAATTCTTGTCGCGGCGTTCCTGCCCCTGGCAAGCCGAGTGGATATAGACTCCTTGCTGATCGACTTGCCAGATCTCCACCGTCACGTTGCGAATCGGGTTCCCCTGCACGTCGGTAACTTTGCCGGACAGGTGGGTGATTTCGCCGACGGCTGGCGTGAGTTGATCGTTGAGGATCAGCAAGTCGTTATCGGTGTCCAAGGGGAGTTTGTCCGGGTAGAAGGGCCCTTCCCCTTGCGGCGGAGTCTTTTCCAATTCGTCGGCGAACCGGCCTGGTTCGAACCAGCGTTCATGTGCAAGCGCGGTCCGTGCCGTCCAAGCCAGCGCGCCGGCCGAGCCCAACACTAAAAAACTACGCCGCCGTTCGAGTCGATTGTGGGCCATGGTGTTCCTCGCGCCTGGTTGAGTTTGCAGCGGGCTGGATGCGCATTGGTTTCCGCCGCCGCCCCTCATCTTACGATGTTTCCAATAGAAAAGCTCGGCAATCTGGCGAGGTTCCCGCTCGCTAGCGAGGCACCCTGTTTGGGAATTTTATTCAAAAATCGCGCGCCGCCGCGACAACTGCTCTTGCTGCGTCCAGGCCCATTTTATAAACGTACGCCCACTTGAAAACGACATCACCAAACACTTGACAAACCATTCGGTAGAGCTCGGTCTAAACGAAGTCGAGAAGCGGGAACTTGACTTCGGCCCTCCCTCCTGGGTGAGAGCATTTAACTTGTCGAACTTAAGGTTTCTGGGTCAACCTGTTCGGCAAGCGCTCATGACTGAGCTCGAGACTGAGCACTGGGTCTTCGGACCCAGTGCTCAGGGAAACACCACGGGGGCACTCATCCTCAACCGATGAGTGCCCCTGTTTTTTTGAGTGTCCCTGTTTTATCGAGTACCCCTTCTAAGCGCAACAGCCGCTTTTTCATCTCGACCCCCTCCAATGCGGAGAAGCCTCCGATCGCTCGACCGCTGGCGATCACTCGATGGCAGGGGATGATCAACGGGAGGGGATTGTGGGCCATCACCGACCCGACGGCCCGGGCGGCGTGGGGCGCGCCAGCGCGACGGGCGATCTCGCCGTAGGAAGCGGTCTCGCCGTATTTCAACGCACGCGTCGTCCGCAAGACGGCTCGTTGAAAGTCGGTGCGTGGCCCGACATCGATCCGGACATCGGAAAAGTCGACCCGCCTCCCCTGCGCGTACTCTCGCAGGCGACGGACAATCGAACGGAGCCGCGGCGCCTCTTCGGAGACCTGCCCCCCCTCCGACGCATCGCAACTCGCCAACTCCACGGCCGTTGCCAGGCTGGCGCGCGATGGATAACCGAACCACAGTCGTTCTAAAGTGTCTAGAGATTGGAGCCGGATCGCCATCCAACCGAGGTCGGACTCAAACAGGCAGATTGGAAGAGTTCCGCGGGTAGACAGCCCTCCTCGACTCGCCCGCCCCCGTTGCTTCGACGTCGTCATGATCCCGTCACCCGATTGTCTACCGAACTTCCCCGCCGCCTTTGCCGCGAGTCCAGCCCACGGATGCGGTTCAGGTATCGTACCACGTTCCCAGCGGGTTGGTGCCGGGGGAGCCTTCGCGTAAAATAACGGCGTTCTCTTCGCAGAGCGGATTCGAAAGGCAACTATTCGCAGGGGTAACCCAAACCACGATGACGAAATACGACACGTTGAGCGACGATTTTTATATCAACGTCAACTTGAATACGGAGATGGACTTGGCGCCCAGCCGCGAAAGCGTGCTTCACTTTTTCGAGCTTTTGCGAAAACGCTACCCCAGCATGGCGCATTTTTATACGCGCGAGCGCGGGGACTATGTCCTGGAAGAGGACAAGGAATCGGGGGCTTACCGCTGGGCGTCGATCGAAGCGCGTCGGATTTCTTCGGGGCATGTCAACCCCGCCACGATCGAGTCGGCGTTGGAGCAGCACGAGTTCGTATTGGATAGCATGCCGGCGAGCCTCTCGGTCAGCGCGTTGGACTGCGAGTCGCTCAGTTTCATGGCCGGGTTTGATTACAACTACCGCGGCAACCAAAACCAGCTGATCGTCGAGGCGCTGGGGGTGCCCCCCGCGTACGATCGGCTGTTGGAGATCCCCGGCGCGAATATGTTGACGTACGAGCCGATCTTGCAATTTGCTCTCGACCCCGAATGCCGCCTGCAATGTCGGGTGAACGTGGAGTCGCGGACCGGCGCATACCATATTCGCAGCGGAGAATACCCTGAGGAACAGTTGAGCGTTTACGTGACGATCCGCCGGTTTGGCAGCCTGGATGTCGGCGAGTCATTTGTCTCGACCTGCCGCCAGTTGCAGGAGACCTGCTTCCGCGTCGTCGATGCGTACGTCGTCGACAATATCCTGGTCCCCTTGCAGCAAGCGATTTCGATCAACTAGGAGGCCGCATGCTGCGGGCATCCTACCCGTTGTACCTGGCAGGCCGCCCCTGGAACGGCAACCAGGCGTTGGCCGTGCGTGACAAGTTCCACGGCCACGTGTTGACGCACGTCGCCCAAGCCGATGCGGCGTTGGTGGAACAGGCGATCGGATCCGCCGCCGGTGCGAGCCAATTGGCCCGCGAGCTCCCCCCGTACACTCGGCGGGAAATACTGGAACATTGCGTGCGGCAATTCCACGCCCGCGCCGAAGAGTTGGCGTATATCCTCTGCGGAGAGGCGGGCAAGCCGATCCGGGACGCGCGGGCCGAGGTCACTCGGCTGATCGATACGTTTCAGATCGCCGCGGACGAGTCGCTTCGGATCGGCGGCGAAGTGCTGAATCTGGAGATCGGACCGCGAGCCCAGGGCTATCAAGGGATGACCCGCCGCGTTCCGGTCGGGGCCTGCGGCTTCATCGCTCCTTTCAATTTTCCGCTCAACCTGGTGGCGCACAAAATCGCGCCGGCGATCGCGGCGGGCTGCCCGTTCGTGCTCAAACCGGCCAGCGCCACGCCGCTGGGGGCTCTGGTCATCGCGGAAATCCTGGC
>JBGSLW010000339.1:0-3403 GCA_041740495.1 Pirellulaceae bacterium | reverse complement strand
ACCTGGCAACAGACCCCGCCGCCGCTGCCGCCGGCGCGGTGCAGGCATCGATCGAGCGCCTGGTCGGGGGGTTCCGCGGACCAGATTCCCCGGTCGCCGGCGCAAAACCGAGCATACTCGGCGGGCCATCGGTACCAGAGGACTCGATTCCAACCCGGCAGCGGCCTGCCCGAACGGGTTTCCCCTTCACACAGACTCGACAACAAATTGACCGGAGCCGCATGCGGGTTTGCCAGCCGCAGTCGCTCGGCTGCACGCGGGCAATATTGCTGACGGTACGTTTGGGCCAATACCAACAACGCGCACGATCCACTGGCCGCCCGGCTCAACGCCTCCGCGGGCGACTCGGACTCGATCACCTCCGGCAGGTCCCGGCGTATCGCAGCGAAGTTGGGATGGCGCGCATCGCCGACGAACAGCGTTTGCATTCGATTCAGCTCCCGGTTTCCCCGCAAGACTACTCGAAAAGGGAGTTCTCTCACAATCGGAATTCAAAATTCCTGGCTCGGGCAAGAACCTGCGAAGAAAACTGGGCAGGGGGAGGAGGTCGCACGGAATTAAGTTAGGCTCTTATCCAACCCGTTTGCGTTCGCCAACACATCAGCCGAAAGGCGCTAGCCTCGGTTTCTTCCGACGACTGCGTTCGCCAACGCATCAGCCGAAAGGCGCTAGCCTCGGTTTCTTCCGACAATTGCGTTCGCCAACGCATCAGCCGAAAGGCGCTAGCCTCGGTTTCTTCCGACGCCGGAAAACGCGGCCAGCGCCTATCGGCTGAACAAAAACCCGCAAACTACGGCATTCCCGCGTTCAAACTCTCTTCGGATTCGGAGAACACCGTCAGAACTTCCTGGGGTGTCGCCGCGCTCCGCAACCGACCCAAAAAAGTCGGCTCGACGATCAAACGGCTCAGGCGTGCCAAGATCTTGAGATGTTCTGCATCGGAGTACGACGCGATCAAGAAAAAGACATCGGTCAACGAGCCTCGCGGCCCGCCGAACGGTATTCCAGCCGCGGTGATCCCCAGTGCCAGGAAGGAATCCGCAATCATATGGGGGAGCGGCCGCCGGGGGTGCATCAGCGCCACGCCGTTGTCCAGCGCCGTCGGGTGCAGGCTCTCGCGCGCTCGAATCGCCTCCGCCATCGCCGCGGGATCCCACAGCTTTCCGGCCTGAAACGCCATTTGACAGATCGAGTCGATTACGGAATTCTTCGTGCGAGCCAACAGCGGCAGGGCGATCGTCTCCGCGGACATCAAATCGGCCAAGCTCCGCCAACGCGGCTCGGCCACCGCTTGCCCCTCCAAGATCCGTTCGACGTCGATCAACTCCGGTTCCCCCGACGCCCCGATTTTTTCCTCCAGCCAATGGTGGATTTCCGCGCGAGAGAACCGCCACTCGCCTTGAATGCGGCGTCCCGGCAACCGGCCGCGCTCAGCCATCTTCTGCACTTGCTCGGGGCCCAAATGCAAATAGGCAGCCAATCCCGGGATATCGAAATCCGTGAACTCGCTCATGACGGGGGCCCCCACGCTGCACCGTGCAGCCAATGCTATCAGCGGAATGCTGGCGCGGGTTTGCTGGATCTCCTGATTTGCCTTGACTTGCGAGACCAAAAACGAACAATCGAAAACGCGATACGACTGATGGATCAGTCGCGACCTGTGTCGACCCTGGCGAATCTCGCCGCGGTCGGCGATTCGCCGCATCGACCACAGCAAGGAGGCTGGCGTGATGGCTCAAGATACCGTTCCGCGTACCGGGATCAGTTTACGGCAGTTACTTCCCGACGGTCAATTCGTGGGTGCGACGGACGTGGTCGTCCGCTCGTGCTGCGGGCGCTGGACCGATTGTCGCACCGATGACTTGTTCGTGGCGATGATCGATTGCGAAGGCGACGGCCATGACCATGTCGCTCAAGCCCTCGACCGCGGCGCGTGCGGCGTCGTCGGCGAACGCCTCTTGGCGATCCCCAAGCCGCAGTGCATCGTCGATGATACGCGGCAGGCGTTCGGTCAGATTTGCCATCGCCTGGCGGGGAACCCGGCCCGGCACCTGAATGTGATCGGCGTTACCGGCTCGCTCGGCAAAACGGTGACCTCCCATCTGATTCGCAGCATTCTGCAGACCGCCCACGAGCCCACCGATGTCTTATCGTCGCTCGAGCCCAAATCGGTGGGACTCGTTTCCGGCGATTTCCGACCGGAAGCGGCCGGGCTGGCCCGCGGATTGTCCGCGATGTCCCGCGCCGGCTTTCGCCACGCCGTGGTCGAGGCCCCCAGCGTCAGCCTGGCTCGGCATGGTTTCGCCGGGACCGAATTGAATGTGGCGGTGATTACGAATATCCGCCGCGAGCATCTCGACTACCACACGACGGTCGCGAACTATCGCGCCGCCAAAGCTCGGTTGCTCGATTATCTTAGTCCCAGCGGGTTTGTGATCATCAACGCCGACGATCCGGTGTCCGCTCAGCTGCTGGATGAAATCGCCGCGCCGACACTGACGATCGGACTCCGCAATTCCGCAGAGATCACCGCACAGATTCTGGAATCGCACCCGACCGAGCAGACGTTCCTGCTGCGCGCGGGTCAACAAGCCATTCCCGTGCGGGTTCCCATGATCGGCGCCCACCACGTTTACAACTGCCTGTCGGCCGCGGCGACCGCTCTGGTCCTGGGAATCGACCTGCCTCATATCGCGCGGGGCCTGGAAGCGGCCGGGGCGATTCCGGGTCGCTTGGAGGCCGTGCAGTGCGGACAACCCTTTCAAGTGTACGTCGATGCGGCTCGCACACCACAACAATTGGCCCAAGCGCTGCACGCCGTTCGCCAAGTCACCGACCGCCGCGTGATTTGCCTGGCGACCCACCACGCCGACGATAGCGACGATGATCGCCAACGGATCGGGCGCGTCGTGGAACGGGGCGCGGACCTTCGCGTCTTGACCAGCGAGTTCCTGTCGCCGGCGGACGATTTCGAACCCTACCATCAAATCCTGGATGGCATGCGCGAAGTACGCTCGCCGCACATCGTTCCCGATCGAATCCGCGCGATCGAATTCGCCTTGGGTTCTGCCCGACCCGGTGACGCCGTGCTCATCGGAGGCTGCGGTGAACGACCCATTGCCGCCGTCGGAGACGAGGCCTGGCAATTGACCGATCGCGACGTCTGCCAGGCCTGGCTCTACGACCAGGCCAGCCGCCCGGACAATCCCTGCATCCCCACCTATCGCATCGACGACTACCGCGGCCTAAACAGCTGACAAATGAGCCGCCTGGCGCTAGCCCGCGGTTTCTGGCACCAGCGCACCTGAGCCGCCTGGCGCTAGCCCGCGGTTTCTGGCACCAGCGCACCTGAGCCGCCTGGCGCTAGCCCGCGGTTTCTGGCACCAGCGCACCTGAGCCGCCT
>JBGSLW010000338.1:0-13752 GCA_041740495.1 Pirellulaceae bacterium | reverse complement strand
CAGCGATTTCGCGGCCTCGCGCAACGCCGAGTCGACTTCGCTGCCGGGAATTACTTCCAAAGCGATGCGAGCCCACGACGCCAACTGCTCGTCCCGCAACAGCGGCGCCAACTCGGCCACGGCGGCATTCGAGCCGTAGACAGCCAAATGTTTGCAGGCCAACGCCTTGTCGGCGGGGGAAGCATCCGAGCGGAGGATCGCTCGCAAGTCCGCTTCCGATGTCTGTCCGGCAGCTTGCGGGGGAAGACAATTACCGGCCGCCACGCTAAAGGCCACGCCGAACCACAGCCATCGCAGCGAACCGCGGCCAAAAGTATACGTGTACATGTGTTCACCTATGTTGGAATTGGCCCTACAGCCGCCACGGTTCGCGGAGTGCTTCCGAGCGGAGGCGATTGGCTTGCTCGTCCCCCACGAATTCGTGCTTCTCGAGATCGTATTGGAGTGGGCGATTGAGCGACAAAGCGATATTCGCCGCGTGGCAAGCGATATGGGCGTTGCGAGCCGCATCGGCATTCCCCTTCGGTTGCGCCCGCGATTTGACGCAATCTAAAAAGTCTCGGACGTGGAACGTCGCGGGATATCCGTCAATCTCCTCCACCTTGCGCCCCGCCAAGAGTTCGGGCGAACTCAATACCAGTTTGCCGCTATCGCCCGCCTCGACCCAACCCGTTTTTCCCTCGAAGCGGACGGGGCACGATCCGAGCGGCAACCAGCCGTTTTCGCGAAAAATCAACTCCACGCCGTTCTGATAGCGGGCCACCAACTGCCCGTCTCGCGGAGGATCGTACTCGATCGGCGGCGGGCAATCGTCGACCGCCCATTGGCAGAGATCGGCGCAATGCGATCCCCACTCCAAGACGCCGCCGCCGACCAGCCCGCCCCCCTTCTCGAAGTTGAAGCCATCCAGCAGCTTGGCGTTGAACGGCCGCCACGCCGCCGGCCCCAAGTACATGTCCCAATCGACGACCTCCGGATCCGGCGCCGGCTCGGGCGGCAGCCATCCGCTGGTCATCGCCTGCATCCCAGCCGGGTGTGCGAAGACCCGCTGGAGCGGCCCGAGTTTCCCGGTGCGAGCCAGCATGCAGGCGAAGGCAAAGTGCGGAAGGTTCCGCCGCTGTGTCCCCGCCTGGAAGACTCGGCCCGTGCGGCGGATCGTCTCGGCCAGCAGCAGACTCTGCGAGATGTTCTTGGTGCACGGCTTCTCGCAATAGATATCCTTGCCAGCCCGCGCCGCATACATCGCCGCCGTCGCATGCCAATTCGGCCCCGTCGCGATCAACACGGCGTCGATGTCCTGCCGGTCCAGCAGCTCGCGAAAGTCTCGATACGTCGCGCAGTCCTGATTCCCTTGACGCTGGTCCGCCATTTTCTTGATCGCGCCGCGGCGGTCGGCTTTCACGTCGCAAACCGCCAAGAACTGGACATCGGGTTGCTCGAAGAAACAGCCCAAGTCGTAGGTTCCCCGGTTGCCGATTCCGATTCCCCCGACCGTGATCCGCTCGCTGGGAGGGACCGCGCCATTCCGCCCCAGGGCACTGCTGGGAATAAAGGTGGGCGCCAAGATCGCTGCGCCGCTCGTCTTGGCAAGCGTCGACAAGAATCGCCGCCGCGCCATTCGTCGAGGTCGAGACATCGTCGAATTCCTCCGCGAAAGAGTGGGATGACGAATCGGATTCTAAACTCCTTAGCGGCCACGCGAAACTAGCCTGTGTCCCAGATCAGCCCCAGATCACGTTAGTGGCCACGCGAAACTAGCCTGTGTCCCAGATCAGCCGCCCGGCGCTATCCTTCGGTTCTAATCTCCTTAGTGGCCACGCGAAACTAGCATGTGTCCCCGATCAGCCGCCCGGCGCTAGCCTGCGGTTTCTTCCCTCATCCAACACTGGAATCGGCAGGCAAACCCAATCGACGGTATCCGAACCAAATTTCTTATCGTACTTCGCTCTCCGGAAGTTGGCGGGCAAAGTCGGCCGCCGCTTGCAGATCCGCGGCGTTGGGACGCTTTCGAAACAACCCGCCGAACCATGCCAGCGGCCCGAAGGAATCCCAGCCTCGGCAAGCGAACTCGTCGACGACAGCGACATTTCGACTCGCCAAACGCCGGCGCAAAGCGCCATGGTACCAGCGGTAAAACATCGGCGTTCCTGCCGTGGAAAACACGAAAGCCCGTGACGGTAACGCTCGGCAGTCCTCCACAAACTTGAGCAACTCCCGATCATGCCGGCCGTAATAGATCCCGGAGCCGAACCCGACCAACGCGTAGCGACTCAAGTCCTCCTGGCGAGCCTCCGCGGGACTGAACAACCGCCCCGACCGCACGGCGGCGATCGCCTCGGCGACCTGCCGCGTATTGCCGTGGTGCTTCGATATCAGCACAATCGCCATCCGTTGGCTCGGGGGACCCGTTGTGTGTCGAGTTTCACTTGACATGGCATTCGCTCCGTCGGTCGGCGTCCTTGGAAGCCCCGCATTTTACTGGTTTCGCGATGTTCAAGTTGGTTGAGTCGGTCTCGGGAGGATGCTAAATTGAAGCTTCGGCGGCCGATCGCCGGACCCATTCCTTTTCCATTGGATCAGATTATGAAGACTCGACGTTGCCTTCGCGGATGCCGTCAGCGCTGGATGTTCGGAATCGTTTTCGGGGCGCTGGGGGCCATGGCCGCGCCAGTACCCGCGGCCTGGCAACAGCCGGCGGATGTGGCGGGCAGTGGCGCCGCCAACAACGCGACCGGCGATAAGGCGACCGGCAAGGCGGGTCCCGTTTTCAAGGATGGCATGGCCCAGGTGGTTCCCGAATTCGAAAAAGCGACCGACTGGGTCCGACACGAATTGTGGGTGGAGACCGAGTTCGATTCGGACGGAGACGGCCGGAATGACCGAATGCACGTCGACGTCACCCGCCAAAAGCAAACCGATACCGAAGGGTTGAAAGTTCCCGTGATTTACGAAACGAGCCCCTATTTCTCGGGGATCGCCGGCGGCAATTCGTATTTTTGGGATACCAAGCACGAACTGCAGAGTTCGCCTCCGGAGCGCCCGCATCCCGAGCCGATTCCGTACCGCGAATCGCAACCCGTCATTTCTGGATCGCAACTCCGCGAGTGGGTTCCGCGCGGGTTTGCCGTCGTTCACTCGAATTCCCCCGGCACAGGGCAATCCGACGGCTGCCCAACGGTCGGCGGAGCGAACGAGTCGCTGGCGCCCAAGGCGGTCATCGATTGGCTCAATGGTCGGGCGAAGGGCTTCACCACCCGCGATGGGAATGAGGAAGTCACAGCGTTTTGGTGCACGGGCAAGGTCGGAATGACGGGAACGTCCTACAACGGTACGCTTCCTCTGGCGGCCGCGACCACCGGCGTGGACGGGCTGGAGGCGATCATCCCCATCGCCCCCAATACCTCGTACTACCACTACTACCGCTCGAACGGATTGATTCGGCACCCGGGGGGCTACATGGGTGAAGACATCGACGTGCTGTACGACTTCATCAACAGCGGCAATCCGGAAAAACGCGATTACTGCGATTGCGAAGTCCGCGACAAGGAAATGGCCGAAGGCCATGATCGGATCACCGGCGACTACAACGAATTCTGGGCCGGGCGCGATTACCTCAACAAAATGGGCCAGATGAAATGCGCGTTGTTCATGTCGCACGGGTTCAACGATTGGAACGTGATGCCCGAGCACAGCAACCGGATTTACCAGGCGGCTAAGGAAAAAGGCTTGCCGTGCAAAGTCTTTTACCATCAGGGCGGCCACGGCGGGCCACCCCCCATGGACCTCATGAATCGCTGGTTTACGCGCTATGTTTACGGCGTCGAGAATGGCGTCGAGGAGGAACCGCGGGCCTACATCGTTCGCGAGAATGATAACCCGTCCGAGCCCACAATTTACGCCGACTATCCGCACCCGGACGCCCAACCCGTACGGTTGTATCCCACGGTCGGCGGCAACCGAGCGGGAAGTTTGCAGTTCGAGCCCGCGACGATGTCCGCAGAGGAATCTTTGGTCGATGACGTCTCGATTCGAGCGTCGGAACTCGCTAAGGCCGAATCCTCGGAACACCGGCTGTTGTATGTGACCGCCGAATTGAAAGAGGCGGTGCATCTCTCGGGGACCGCTCGTGTGCATATCAAGTTGTCCGCCGACAAGCCCGCCGCCAATTTATCGGTGATGCTGGTGTCCCTGCCGATTGTCGACGGCGCGAAGATCACGGACAACATGATCACTCGCGGTTGGGCCGATCCGCAGAATTATCGATCGCTCACGGAGAGCGAGCCCCTGGTTCCCGGTCAATTCTATGAATTCAGTTTCGATATGCAGCCGGACGATCAAGTCATTGCCGCGGGGGAGAAAATTGGATTCATGATCTTTTCCAGCGACCATGATTTTACGCTTTGGCCGCCGGCCGGAACCCAATTGAAGGTGGACCTGGCGGCGACCTCGATCGAACTCCCGATCGTCGGCGGCGCAAAAGCCCTGCACCAGGCCGTGGGGCAGTAATAGCCGCTTTAACCCTCCCGCGGAAAGTGAAGTGTTCCATCCGACTCTCCCCCCGAAAACGGGGGAGAGTGAAGATAAATCGGAGATTCTCGCAACACAAAAACTGAACGACCGTTTTGCGGTGTCCAATCGTTGGGATGAGGGGGCCAAAAGCCAAGCGTGCGGCGCTTACTTCGGGTAATAAGCCTGTCGTATCTCTTCCGGGATCGGCGGCAGCGCTGCGAGGAATTCACGTTCCAGATCGGAATCGAATTTCTCGGACGTTAAGGGCAACGTCAAATTCCGTTTCGCCGTCCGCCTTTGGCATTCGTCCAGCGGCTGATCGGCGATCAGGCGATAGTACTTTTCGTTGGAGGAGGTAAGCGTCAGCCCGACGTTAAAGACATCGTCTCCCGGGACCAATTCGGTCCAGGTGTGATGCGGCAATCGCTGGGCCGTGTGGACGATATACAAGATCCGTTGCGGTGTGAGACTCGATAGCGCGTTGAACTCCTTCATCACGAAGTAGGTTTTTTGGTATTCGCTGATGAGATAATCGGTGGTGGCCAACCGCAGCAAATCGCGATCGTTGGCCGGATCGATCAACACTCGATTGGAGCGGGGCGAGTCGATGCAATACCGCGTTTCGCCCGGCGATGACAGAATCCCGGCGCCGAACGCCTTGAGCCTCCCCTGTTGCAACACCAGGCCGAATTCGACGGTGAACCAGTACAGGCGGCCGGCGTAGAGCAGCAATTCTTTGGCATCGGCTTCGATTTGTGTGATCTCCTCCGGCGACCGGGCCTTGGCCAACCGCAGTTCCTTTTCGCGATGAATCAAGTCGTTCGCCAGGCCGTGATTGTTCATCACCTCCGCGACCTGGGGAATCGTGAATGTCGCCACGTGACCCGCCACGTCATGACCGACGTCGGGCTCTTGCAAATAGTCGGTGCCCAACGGCCGCATGAACGTCGTCACGGGAAAGAAACGCCGGCTGTGACAATGAAAAAAGACTTCGGCCGGGATGATCATGTTCACGGTCGCCAGCTGCCAGCCGGTTTGTTGAAAAATCCGAGCATTCAGCAGGTAGTAGTCGGGGATCGTCGTTCCGCCGATTTCAAACATCTCCTCGCCCAGCAGGTACTCGCGACAAGCGTATTGGTGTTTGGTTGCCTGTTGATCGGCGACCAGGCAGGCCCAGCTGGCGTGATCCTCTCGAGTCAAGGACTCGAATTCTTGAGCGTTTTTGTACTCGCCCAAGTCCACGGTCTGCCCGCTCAGGCTGCCAATTCGAAACGGCAATCCGGCTGCGGCTTGATCGTAGTAATCCCGAGCGACCTCCCGGCCGATCGGATGAGGAACATCGCGGCGATCCAGGATCGCGCGGAGTTGTTCCAATCGCTCACTCGGCGAGGGCGGAACTACCATCGCCACGTCGACCCCGTGCCGGGCAGCCAACGCTCTCAGGTCGGTCGAATCGGTCGGCATGCTTCCACCTGCTGCTGGAAATCTTCGTTCTCGGTTCGGTCCTCGGTGTGCCCTCGGTGAGCAGCCTGTTGATTCATGTGGCACCACCCTCTATGCCGTTTCTCCCTGCTACCAGTTTGCCGTGAATTCGCAGGAATCCGCGACGCGAAGCGTCATGCCACTCTGTTTTTCAACGGACGGTCAGCCGGCTCCCGGCGACTGCGCCAGATCGGCACGCCCGGTGGGCGTAACGGCTCTCTCGAAATACCGCCCAGTCGTTGAATTCCGCAGAGTATTGCGGCGGAACTCGCTGGAACGGCATTTGCAGAATTGATATCCGCAAACCTCGGGCCAGACGAATCGCATTAAGGAAGGAAGTGAATATGGTCCAGTCGTTAACCCAACGGGATTCCTCCGCGGCGCGCCAGACCGATCCGCTCAATTTGGTCGACGTTGACCATGTCCACTTCTACGTGGGGAACGCCAAACAGGCTGCCTTTTTTTACGCCTATTGTTTTGGGTTTCAGATCGAACAAGTCAGCGACTTGACGACGGGCAGCCGGGCGGCGGCCTCGTACTTGTTGACCCAGGGGAATATCCGCTTGCTGTTGACCAGCGGGCTATCGGCTGAACATCCAGCCAGCCAGGAGGTTGCGCGGTTCGGCGACGGAATCAAAGATGTCGCGTTCACCGTGGCGGATGCGGAGAAAGCCTACGAGCAAGCGCTGGCCAACGGTGCGGAATCAGCGTACGAGCCCGTGGCGGGGAGCGACGCCGAGGGGACGGTGGTCCGGGCCGGAATCAAGACGTTCGGTCGCGTCGTGCACTCGTTCGTCTCGCGCCAAGGAGGCTACAGCTTGGAGGCGCTCAAACGCCATGGCCTGTTTGCCCCGCAGTTCGCCCGCTGTCCCGATCTGGAGATCAACGCCACCAACCGCGAGCACCCCTGCGGCTTGTTCTACGTCGATCATTGCGTCGGGAATGTGCAACTCGGGCAAATGAACCATTGGGTTCGCTGGTATGAAGAAGTCTTGAACTTCAAACTGTTCAAGCATTTTGACGACAAAGATATCTCGACCGAGTACTCGGCGCTGATGTCCAAGGTGATGGACAGCGGGCGCGAACTGATCAAGATCCCCATCAATGAACCTGCTGAAGGGCGAAAGAAAAGCCAGATCCAGGAGTTTCTGGAATGGCACGCCGGGACTCCTGGAATTCAGCACCTGGCCCTCCTGACCAGTGACGCGATCGATTCCGTCGCACAGCTTCGCAAACGCGGTGTCGATTTCCTGTCGATCCCTGATTCCTACTACCAATCGGTTTGGGACCGAGTCGGCAAGATCAAGGAGAGTCCAAATGACGTCGAAGCGTTGCGGCTGTTGGCCGATCGGGATGACCAAGGGTACCTGCTGCAAATTTTCACCAAGCCTCTTCAGGATCGCCCAACGCTGTTCTTCGAGATCATCTGCCGCCGCGGCAGCCAGTCGTTCGGCAAAGGGAATTTCAAGGCGCTCTTCGAGTCCTTGGAGATCGAACAAGAGCGGCGCGGCAATCTCTAACCTACGAAGGGACATCATGCAGATTCAACAAATCCATCATGTGGCGTATCGTTGCAAGGACGCCAAGGAAACGGTCGACTTCTACACGCGTCACCTGAATATGAAATTCCTGTTGGCGATTTCCGAAGATCGCGTCCCCTCCACCAAAGAGCCCAACCCGTACATGCACGTTTTTCTGGACGCCGGGAAAGGAAATATCCTGGCGTTTTTTGAATTGCCCGGATCGCCGGAAATGGGTCGCGATCCGAATACCCCCCAATGGGTGCAACACATCGCTTTCCAATTGGCAGACGAAGCAGCCTTGACCGCCGCCCAAAAGGAGTTGGAGGAAGCCGGTATCGACGTGCTCGGCCCCACCGACCACGGGATCATCAAATCGATCTACTTCTTCGACCCAAACGGGCACCGGATCGAGCTGACGACGATCACCGCGACGCCAGAACAAGTGGAACAGTTGGATGCTGTCAAATGGCAGATGCTGGAGGATTGGACCAAATCCAAGAAAACCGTCAAACACGCGGAGTGGCTGCACCAGCGCGAGTTTACCGAAGCGGCGAACTCGTAATGCGATTGCGGCCAGTCGCAGGTGAACGCGTGCGGAGGCGGTAGACGGTAGGCCGTAAGTAGAAGGACATTGGCACTCGGTTTGCAAAGATGGAGGTCGGACCGAATTGAGCGGGTTGGCGCGTTTGCGCTCGATCCGCCGGATTCGACCGATCCATCACCCGTTTTCGCAACAGAGCAGACGCCATGTCCATCTACCCCGAAACCGATTCCGCCACGTCCGAAGGTTTGATCGACATCCGATTGATGACAAAGCGCCGCAGTTGCGACGACAACTGGCGATTGAGCTGCATCATGGCCGTTTGCTTCTTCGCCGGGTTGCTGCTAGCGGTTCTCTGGCTGCCAACTTAGTAACCGTTCCAAAAAAAAATACGTAGCGCGGCGGCGCTACGTATCGGCGGAGTTGTGGGTCTCCGAAGGGTCGCTACGCGTTAACGGTGGAATCCAGCGAAGTTGGCGGGCAGCAGATGGCGATCGCCGGCGCGACCGCTGGTTCGCTGCAATTCGCGGGAGGATGGACTTTCTGGTATCCCAAGCCGCGAAGGACTTCCAGGATTTCGCTGCAGGTGGGGAACATGCGGCCGCTGGTCCGTTTGTATTGGTCGAGGGCCTGCATGAACTCGACTTCTTCGTCGGTGTATTCACGTTCACAGGTGGTGGGATCGATTTGACGCCGCCGCTGCACTTTGCGGCGTTCCACCATGATAGGGAGGTTGGATTTGCGCTGATCGCCCCCGGACCGCTTGCCGGTTTCGTTCAGTTTTTTGGATTCCGTCTTCTTGCTCATGCGCGCTCAACTCCGGTGCGAAGGTCTGGGAGCAAGGGAGATTCTGACCCTGCCCGCCCGTTCGCTGAAAGATACACCGGCATGTAAAACTTGACGGATTGCGTAAGAAATTCGGGCGCAAATCGAACCAATGGGCAGAGGACCCTGCGGGTTGCGCCGCTTGTTCCGGTGCGGCGGATGTTGCAGGTGCGATTCCTACTTCGCGCCCGCCTTTGGCTAACGGTGAACCACCATTCCGTCCTACTAGCTCCCGCCTCCCGTCTCCCGCCTCCGGCCGTCAGCCTAGGGCCTCTGCATGCGGTAATCCCAGTTGCGGATGTCGACGAAATGCCCGCGGATGGCGGCGGCTGCGGCGGTCGCTGGCGAGACCAAGTGCGTGCGTCCCCCCTTTCCCTGGCGGCCTTCGAAGTTGCGGTTGCTGGTCGATGCACAACGCTGTCCCGGCAGCAGGATATCTGGGTTCATTCCCAGGCACATACTGCAGCCCGCCTCCCGCCATTCGAAGCCCGCCTCCCGAAAGATTGCGTCGAGCCCTTCCGATTCGGCCTGCTGTTTGACGGCGCCGCTGCCGGGGACCACCAACGCTTGAACTCGATCCGCCACGCGGTAGCCGCGAACGACGCGAGCGGCTTCGCGGAGATCTTCGATCCGGCTGTTGGTGCACGATCCGATGAAGACACGGTCGACCGAGATGTCCTGTAGGGGCGTGCCCGCCCGAAGGTCCATGTAGGCCAGCGCCTCGGCCGCAGCTTGCTGGTCGATCGGATCGTGAAACGATTCGGGGCGTGGTACCCGGCTGTCGATCGAGGTCACTTGGCCGGGGTTGGTTCCCCAGGTGATTTGAGGCGCCACCGCCTGCGCCGGATGAAGCTCCCGCCGGTCAAACTTCGCGTCGGGGTCGCTGGGCAACTTGCGCCATAGTTCGACCTGACTGTCAAAATCGTGGGGAGCGAATTCACGCCCTCGAAGATAGGTATACGTCGTTTCATCCGGAGCAATCATCCCGGCCCGGGCGCCGGCCTCGATCGACATGTTGCAGACGGTCATCCGCCCTTCCATCGAGAGCTGGCGGAAAGCCTCGCCCGCATATTCGATCACATAGCCGGTTCCGCCCGCTGTCCCCAGCTCACCGATCAAGAACAGAATCAGGTCCTTGGCGGTAATCCCGGGCGCCAAATCACCATCGACGCGCAGTTCGAACGTCTTCGGTCGCGATTGCGGCAACGTCTGCGTCGCCATAACATGCTCGACCTCACTGGTTCCGATCCCGAAGGCCAGAGCGCCAAACGCCCCGTGCGTGGCGGTGTGCGAGTCCCCACACACAATCGTCATCCCTGGCTGGGTCAAACCCAACTCCGGGCCAATCACGTGCACGATCCCCTGTTGGATATTGTCCAAGTCATAGAGCCGGACCCCAAAGTCGCGGCAATTCGTCCGCAAGGTCTCGATTTGTTGCCGCGAAATCGGATCGGCGATCGGCAAGAGCCGGCTGGTGGTCGGCACATTGTGATCCTGAGTCGCCACGGTCCGCTCCGGTCGGCGGAGTCGGCGGCCCGCCAGCCGCAGCCCTTCGAACGCCTGCGGGCTGGTGACCTCGTGGATCAAATGCAAATCGATATACAAGAGCGGCTGCAAGCCCGGCCGCTCGTCGACCAGGTGCTGCTCCCAGATCTTTTCGAACATCGTTTGCGGTGGATTGGCTATCATCTCGCTAATTTCCTCGCCGTCATTTAGACTTCTCGATTAAAGTCTATTGCACAGGTCCCGCAAGAACAGGGGGCCTTTCGGGTCGAAACCGCGCCGGGGGGCGTCGACCAAGCACAACTCAGCGTCGATCCCATGGAAGTTTCCGAAACGATTCGCGTGCTAATCCTGGCGGTGGTGCAAGGGATTGCCGAGTTTCTCCCGATCAGCTCGTCGGGACACATTCTGGTCGGCGCCCGTTTATTGGGCGATTCCGGCGACGTGCTCGATTTGAGCATCGCTCTGCACTTTGGAACGCTGCTCTCGATTCTGGTGGTTTACTGGAAACAAATCGTCGGCATGCTCACGTCGCAGCGGCGGCTGATTCCGTTGTTGGTCCTGGGAACTTTGCCCGCGGCCGCGGTGGGGCTTTACGTCAAGCGGAACCACGCGGACGTGCTGAACGACCCGATGTTGGCCGGGATTTCTTTTGTCGTGACGGGAATCTTGCTGGTATCGCTGACCACGATGCGCCGCGGAACCCAGGACTATCCAACGGTCCGATGGCGGCAGGCTCTGGTCATTGGACTGTTCCAAATGGTCGCACTCCTGCCCGGGGTCAGCCGCAGCGGGGCAACTATCGTCGGCGGCAGCTACGTGGGATTGCGGCAATCGAGCGCGGCGACGTTTTCATTTCTCTTGGCGATCCCGGCTATCCTGGGGGCGTCGCTCGTCGAAGGACGCGATCTGCTCGTCGACGGTACTTCGACCCCGTACTGGCTGTTGGCAGTCGGCGCCGGCGTCTCATTTCTGGTCGGCATCGTCGCGCTCAAAATCTTGATGCGAATGATCGAAGTCGGCAAACTCCACTGGTTCGCCTATTACGTCATTCCTCTCGGATTGGCCGTGCTCGCCTGGCAATGCTGGCTGGAATTCAACCCCGTCCCGACGACCGGCCCGGGGGCGTGAGTATTGGATACTGGGTGCCGGGTACCGGGTAGAGAATACCCTTTCCCTACGCCGACTTGGCGAAGAGGTTTTTGAAATCGGGGGAGTTCGATCCGGCGGCTTCGACCGTGGAATCCGATACGATTTTGCCTCGGTCCATGACGACTACGCGATCGGCCAGCTTCAACGACGAAGCGCGATGGGTGATGATGATCGACGTGCGCTGATTGAGGAATTGCTTGAGCGCGTCATGGATCAGGTGTTCGACGTGCCCGTCCATCTGACTGGTCGCTTCGTCCAGGATCAGAATCCGTGGGTTCGCGACGATCGCTCGCGCCAGTGCGACGCGTTGGCGTTGTCCCGCGGAAAGTCGATTGCCGCCGTCGCCCACGGGTGTGTCCAACCCCTTGGCCATCCGCGCGGCGAACTCGTCAATCCGCGCCAGTTCCACGGCGTGCTGGAGCCGCGATTCCGAACACATCCGTGCGCCGTAGCAAATGTTCTCGCGGATCGTCCCGTGGAACAACATGGAATCTTGCGTGACCCAGGCCATTTGCCGCCGCAGTTTTTTCGGATTGAGATTGCGCAGCGGAACGCCATCCAACAAGATTTCGCCGGACGTGGGGTCGTAAAAGCGAGCCAACAGATTGACCAGGGTGCTCTTGCCGCAACCGTTTCCCCCGACGATCGCCAGGGCCTGGCCGAACGGAATCTGCAAGTCGATCGCATGCAACACCGTCTGATTTGGAAGGTAGCCGAAACGAACTTGGCGGAATTCCAGCGACTGTTGGTGCAGCGGAATCTTCTGGGCCCGTTCGAATGGCATCCGATCGTCCGCCTGGTCGAACGTATTGAATAGCTTTTCGCAGGCAGTTCCACCGCGGACGAGAACGTTGACGATTTCACTCATCTTTCGGGCTGGGTCGCTGGTCCCCGCCAGCAACGCGTAGAACAGCATCAAACTGTCGGCCGACAAGGGGCGCGGGCTGATCTGGATCCCGAAGAGCATGTTGGTGTTGTTGAGCACCAGATACGCCCCCGCCAGCAGGGACATCGAGATCGAGACTATTCCCAGCATCTCGGAGACGGGGCGGAGAATGGAATCGTAAAAAGAAATTCGCTGCGACATGCGATACAGGGCTTCCGAACTCCGCTTGAAGCGAGCTCGTTCGGTCTGTTCGCGGTTGAAAATTCGGACCGTTTTCAGCGAGCTGAAAGTCTCGATCAGCGTCTGAAAAACCGCCGACATTCCATCGATCTCCTTGAGCGACGCGCGCTTCATCCGTCGGGAGATATGGTGCACCAGGTAAGCGCCGAAAGGAATCACCAGCAAGGAAATCAACAGGAGCTTCCAACAGATCAAGGCAGCGCCGATCAGACACGTGATCATCTTCAGCGGCTCGCGGAGCATCTTGCCGTAAAACATGCCCAACCCCGCGCTGATCATCTGCATGTTGTGGGCCAGTTGCGTCATCAGGTTGGAGGTCCCCAACTGGTCGATCCGCCGCTGATCCATTTCCAAGGCGCGAAAGAAATAGGTCCTCCGCATATCCCAAATCGTCCGGTTGGAAACGCGTGAGACCAGGACGGTGCTCCACACCAGCAGCACCCCCTTGACGGCCGAGGTGGCCAGCAGGCAGCCCATCACCAGTAACAACGTATCGAACGGAGAGCGCGGGGCGTAGCGGTCCGCCCACGGCTTGAGCGTCACCATCCACCGCTGGGTTTTTCGCTCGGCAGCCAGTGCTTGCCGCAGGCGTCGAATCTCGACATCTTGACTCAACTGCCCATTCTGAGCCCGCTGATCCAGCTCCGCCGTTTGTTCGGCGATCAGCCGGTTGCTTTGCTCCAGCTGAAGATTCACCCACTCCGGGATCGTCTTCTGATCCTGAAAGATCACTTTGACCAACGGGTAAACCGTCGACAAGCTGGCGCTCCACAAGATCGCGACGCCCATCGAGCAGAAAACTGCCCCCAATATGGACCAGCGATACCGCAGAGACATCCGCAGGGCACGATAGAAAAAGAGCATGTGGCGTGACAGCAGTGGAGGCGCATTCGATCCGATTCACTCTATTTTCGGATCGCGAACAGTAGCAGAATCCCCCGACCTGTCGCTAGGGGAAAAATCGGCGTTTCGTCACTTGCGTAACCACATTCTCCGCAGAAATAGGCGATCCCCTGCGCCCATGGGGTCTGGCGCCCTTCACCCAAATGTTTTTCAATTTCTTCGTTTAACGCCAAGCCGGAGGCGCCGGC
>JBGSLW010000337.1:0-25650 GCA_041740495.1 Pirellulaceae bacterium | reverse complement strand
CGCAACTCGGTCCGCCGCCCGCTCTGGTGCAGAAGCTCTTCGATCGCGTCATGTCGCGCCGTGATCGCCGCCGGGTCGCGGGGAGCTTCCGCCAGCCAACTGGCCAGTTTCCGCGAGCCGCCCGGCGTCGAGCAATGATCGATGACGCTCAGCAGCGAGCCTTGCCTGGCGTTGTCCCGGATGGTGCGAGCGATCTCCAACGATCGCCAGGTGGCTCGATCGATCTCCAGGGTGGCGCCCGGGCGAAACGGTACCAGCGTATCGAGGTGCTCCAACGAAGTTTTCTGTGTCTCCTTGAGGTACTCGAGAATTCCGCCCGCCGCGCGAATCGCCAACGCATCGTCGGGCTCGAACCCGAATCCCTCCAACGTCCTGGTGCCAAAATGGGCTTGCAGCCCCGACGTCGCGCGTTCGCGGGCCGCGGTCCAGGCCGGGCGGCCGGTCACCAGCCATTCTTCCCGAGACAATAATTCCGCCCAGGGTGAATCCTCCAGGCAGAGCACCTCCCGCGGACCGATTCGGCTGAGTTGATCGATGAGGCGCCCCGCGGGGATGCGCCCTGCCACAAAGGTCCCCGTGCTCAACTCCAGCCAAGCCAATCCGACTTCGCTCGGGGCCTCGTCGGGCCTCCCGCTCCGGTCGATCGTGTCGGCGACCACCATCGCCAAGTAGTTCGCGGCCCGCGGATCCAGCAACGCGTCTTCGGTCAACGTCCCGGGCGTGACAACCCGAGTCACCTCTCGCTTCACCAGTCCCTTGGCGGTCTTCGGATCTTCCACCTGGTCGCAGATCGCTACCCGATGCCCGGCGTTGATGAGCTTGCCGAGATAATTATCCAGTTGGTGGTAGGGGAACCCGGCCATCGGGATCGCCGATTCCGATTTGTCCCGACTGGTCAACGTCAGCCCGAGCACCTTGGACGCGACGCAGGCATCCTCATGGAATAATTCATAAAAGTCCCCCATGCGGAACAGGAGGAGTGCGTTGCCACACGCCTGTTTCGCAGCGGCGTATTGACGCATCATCGGTGTCGTGCTCATGCGAGCCAATATAATCTGCCGCCGTCGAACCCTTCGAGCCCCGAAGCCCGCGGAAGTTGGATCGCGGTAAGCTGGCCGCCTGAACCGATTTTGCGGGTGCCGGAGAACAATCCTTTCGTGCCTGGTCTGCGCATCCCGGCAGTTTTTCGCAATTTTCCCAGCGCGCTTGGTCGAAGCAGAGCGCAAGGCTCCGAGTCGGCCCGGAAGTCGCGGCGTTCGTTCTCCGCGATCACTGTGTCCTTTGGCAGCAACCCAAGCCGGGGGACCCTGGCGATGCCGGACCGAAGAAAAGCGGCGGGAATCCTCAAGAATACGGGGAAAGGGCCATCCAACAGCCCGGTCGCACGCGGGTCGTTGCTTCCACAACGATTCGGAAATCCAGAACTTAAGCATTGAGTACCACGTAGAAATGCCTATATTGAAGTCATTCCTTCCCCAACCTCGGCAGCGAGCGTCTGGGCCTGTTTGGTTTGCAGATTTCGCGTGTGGAATCGGGTTCCAAGCCTGACCCCGGCGGGCGGCGAACTGCATCAGGGCCCGGGGGGCGGACGAGATGAACTTACCCTCCTTTCCCTCGTCCGGTCGCCGATAAAGTTGGTTTAAAACGCTCAATTCAACTACCTTCCCAGTTTGCCTGGAGTCAGTCGTGGACGCCCTCCCCTCGCCCCATCAACAGGTTGTCCCCTGGATCAATGCTCTGGAGGCCGAACCCGCCAAGTTCGACTTGTGGGGATTGCTCAGTCGCCGCAAGTGGCTGCTGCTGCTGGGCCTGATCACCGGCTTGGGATTGGCGTATTTGTATTTCACCAACGCTGAAGAACTGTACACCAGCGAAGCTGAAATCCGGATCACCCCGAACAACCCCACCCCGGTATTCGTGCGCGGGGACTCCGTTTTGCCCGAGGCGATGATGCGTCGCCACGATAAGGACATCGCCAGCGAAAAGACGATCGCCCGCTGCTTCGAAGTCAACACGCAAGGTGACGGCGCACTCAAGAACCTGGAAATGTTCAAGGGGATGACCGATCCCGAACGTCTGCTCTACATTCTGGATGGCAACCTGATTGTCACCCAAGACACAGAAGACATGGAAATCTACAAACTCGCCTTCACTGGGAACAACCAGAATGAAGTCCGAGTGATGTTGAATGCGATTCTCTCCGCGTATCAAGGGATGCTGGAACAGGAATACGCCTCCAAGTCCCGCGAAATCGCCCAGAACATCAAAACGATGAGCTTGAAGGTCGATGAGTCGGTCAACAAGCTGGAGGCTGAAAAGGCCAAGATTTTCGCGGAGCTCGATGAAAAGAAGTTGACGCCCGTTGCCGTGGCGCCTGGCGGTGTGACCCTGTTCGAACAACAGGTCGGGACGTTGTTCGCCCTGATCCAAGACAATTACTCGAAACAGGTCGCGATTCGTTCCAAGATCCGCTGGATTTACGAACGGCTCCAGCTGATCAGCAATGCCGAAATGGCCAAAGGGGCCGAGGGAGCGATGGCGATCTCCGATGCCGCCTTGAGTCAACTCAATCTGGTCGGCGCCGAGCCTGCGCAGGTGAGCGAGGCCCCCCTGCTGATCATCCCTCGTCCGGCGCCGCTTGATGCCGCAGCTCCCGAAGTGAGTTTGGCTCAGGGCGGCGTTCCGTCTTCCCCCCAAGATCCAGCGGACAACGACAAGACTCAACCGACTGCGGCAAACGGGCAGGCCGAGGGAATTCCCTCCCTGACCGATCAGGAAGAAATGCGGCGGGCCGTCAATTTGTTAGCCAAAGACAAGTTGAAACCCGAGGAAGTTTCTCGGTGGATGGCCGAGATCGATCGCGTTTTGGAATCGACGGACCCGAATGATCCCCGAGTCTCACAAGTCGTCTTGTCGTTAACGGTCTCCAACGAGATGCCGTACATCCGCCGCACGCGGCTGGACGGCGATCTCTTGTCCCCCGAACAACAAATCGACCAACAAAAACTGCGGATGATCACCGACTTGGAGATGCGGTTGGCCGAGTTGCGAAGTGAACGGGCCATGCTGACCCGCGTGCGGGGAGAGAACCATTACCTGGTGAAAATGCACGACGACAACATTCGATCGATCGAACAGCAGCTGACGAACTTGCCCGCCCGATTCCAGGAGATTGTCGGCTCGGGAGGCGCGGAGACCGTTGAATTCACGGACGCCCAACGATTGGCGGCCTACGTCAGCGACCTGCATTCGCAGTACGTGAAGCTTCTGGAGGAAACGCCACGGTACGAACAGGAGTTTAATAAGAACTACGAATTCGCGCAATCGATGGCGCTGGCACGCCGCCACCTGGAGGATATCGAAGCAAAGAACGCCGAGTTCCGCGTGATCAAGGATCAGATTCGCACGGCACTGGCTGCTGTGAATGCCGGAGATATGAATCCCACCAATCCATCGGAACGGCTGGATGCAGGCTACCGTTTTACGATCAACGACGAACCTTCGGACGGTCGCCTGGTCTGGCCAAACCTCCCCATCGTGATGACGCTGGGTGGTCTGCTGGGGCTGCTGTTCGGCTTCGGCTTGGGGTACATCGTCGACCTGGCCGATAAAACGTTCCATAACCCGGACGAGATCATGAAGCAGCTCAGCGTGCCGCTGATCGGACACGTGCCGATCATCCAACGCTCCAAGCGGCACGTGATCGAAAACTCCTATATCGATCCGTTGGTCTGCTCGTACCACCGCCCCAAAGCACAGCCCTCGGAAGCGTTTCGCGCGATTCGAACGGCGCTCTTCTTCAGCACGCAAGGGCAGAAGCACACCGTGATCCAGGTCACCAGCCCCACGCCGGGAGACGGGAAGTCGACCGTCGCGGCGAACCTGGCGGTCTCGATTGCACAATCGGGCAAGCGCGTCTTGCTGCTGGACGCCGATATGCGCCGTCCCACCATCCACCACTCGTTCGGAATCAAGACCGGAGAAGGCTTCGCCCAAGTCCTTGAGAACCAGATTCGCTGGCAGTCTGCGGTCTACGATTGCGAAGAGATTCCCGGTCTGTCGATACTGCCGTGCGGTACCAAGCCGCACAATCCTTCGGAAATTCTCAGCTCGCCGCGCGTCAAAGAGATCATCGATGAAATGCGGCAAGCTTTCGATTTCGTGATCATCGATTCGCCGCCCGTCCTGGCGGTCACCGACCCCTGCCCCGTGGCAGCTCGCGTCGATGGCGTGATCCTCACCTTGCGGATCAAGAAAAACGTCAAGATCAGCTCCGACCGCGCTGCCGAGATCCTGCAGAGCGTGGGCGCCAAGATCATCGGCGTGGTCGTCAACGGCGTCGGCGCCCAATCGGGTTACGGTAGCCAATACAGCTACGGCGCCTATCGCGCCGGATACCAATACAACGGCTACGGGTATGGTTACGGCTACGGGTACGGGTACGGCCGTCAAGCCGAAGACGAGCGGCCGGCTCGGGTCCAACCGGCGAGGGGTATCGAATCCAAAGTGGCTGAAAAAGGATAGCGGTTCCGCCGCTAGCATGCTCTACCGGCCGATCGGGCGGAATCGCTGTTTCCGTCCCCCGGCTGCTCTGCTAGTCTCCGCCGTTGGACCGGGCCGCGCGATTCCGATGGCTCGCGGCGCGGACGGATTTTCGTCCCGGCCCTCGCGATCGATCCTGGGGAACCCGGCGCCGACGGCCAACCAGTTCCGGCACTCGGACGATTGCCGTGGGCGGTGCGTCGAACTTGTCCTTATTTCATCCGAATGACATGATGCCCTTCATCTCTCGATGCCGATGCGGGTGGATGCTGTTGCCGCTACTGGTTTTTTTGGCCGGAGGTTGCGCTAAAGGTCCGCTCTGGCGAACCGGATACGTCGCGCCTTGGGCGTTGAAACGCTGGGCGGACGAAGAACGATTTGCGCAGACGCTGCACGCCAAGAGGGAAAATCTGCGGGCAACTGTCCGATCGGCGTCGCACGGGACCCCCGCCGATCAAGAACACGCCGCCCAAACTCTGGTCGAAATCATCGATACCAGCCCGATCCGACTGGAGCGGATCGAGGCGGTGAAACTGCTGGGGCAATTGGATGCTCCGACCGCAGAATCCGGTTTACTTCGCGCTGCCCAAGATCCCAGTTCGGAGGTGCGTCTGGCCGCGGTGCACGCCTGCGGCAGCCAGGCAAACGTGGCGTCGCTTCGGGCACTCCAGGAAATCTTGGGCGCCGATACCGATATCGACGTACGGATCGCGGCGGCCCGCCAATTGCAGAATTTCCCGGAGCCTGGAGCGATCCAAGCGCTGGCCCTGGCGCTGGAGGATAGAAACTCCGTGGCGCTCCAGATCCGCGCCGCGGATTCGTTGCAAGCCGTCACCGGCCAGAAGTTTGGACATGATATCGCGGCGTGGCGCGAGTACGCGCAGAATGTAGCGCCCCCCGCGAGCCCCACCACGCGCGTCGCCGAACAGTCGACGGAGCCAGCGGTCGACGAGACGTTGCGCCGCTGACGCCGACGACCGATCTCCCGGCAGCGCCGACCCACCGGCTTGTGGCGACTGGCAAATTGTTTACATTCTTTAAGCCACGGCCGCTCGGTGGACCGCACATCCGGGCCAGCGCTTCAAAATCCGCCCCGACAGCTCCCCATGACTCTGGATCCCGCCAAGCACGGTATGCTCCGCTTCGTCGCCGCGGCGATCCAGTTTTGCCGCGATTCGAGCTCCGATGCCGTGATGCTGTTGATCGAGGATGGTCCGATCGCCCAGGTCTTTGACGATCCGGAAGTGTTCGATTGGCTGGGGGTGCAGCGAGGCGGAACCACGTTGTTGGTCGTCAGCAATGCCCCCGGGATCTTGGTCCGCGCCACCAGCAGTGCGCTGCCCCAAATCGCCGTCGAGAATCCGGAAATGACCGTGCACGATCGGCTGACGCAAGCCATCTTGGACGCGGTGGCCGATGAATTGCTCCGTCCCGGCGCCCACGTGGTCGCGGTGTACAGCAGCTTCGACTTCGAACAACTCGACACCTTCAGCTCGATCCAGTTGACCGACCACCTGGGCCGACTGACCGCCCGCGACCTGCAAAAACTCGAGACCAAAGTCCCGCTCGACACCTTGAAGGTGGTCGTCGATCTGGCGGTCGAAATCGGCCGCGAAGGTCGCGAGGGCAAACCGGTCGGTACGATGCTGATCGTCGGCGACCATCGCAAGGTACTGTCCAACAGCCGCATCGCCGGTTTCGACCCGATGAAAGGGTATCTCCGCCGCGAGCGCAACCTCTTGGACCCGCGCGTGCGGGAAGGGATCAAGGAAATCGCGCAGCTCGATGGCGCGTTCGTCATCTCGGCCGAAGGGATTGTCGAGTCCTGTTGCCGCATCATCGACACCGATCCGGTCGAACTGACGTTGACAACGGGCTTGGGAAGTCGTCACTACGCCGGCGCAGCGATCAGCAAAAACACGGAGGCGATTGCCGTCGTGGTGAGCGAATCGAGCGGCACGGTGCGGATTTTTCAGAACGGCGAGGTCGTGTTGCGGATCGAACCGCTTCGGCGGGCCATGACCTGGAAAGACTCCCAGCGGAAGCTTCCACCAACCGAAGTCCATCCGCCCAAACCGGGTCGCAAGACCAAGTAAACGTCGGCCGATGTCGAGCAAACGCCTGCGTCAGATTTTTCTGGCGGTTCCCCGGGCGGCCACCGCAGCCCACACCTCCCCGGCGCCGGCCGCCAGAAGGGCTCGCGCCGCTTCATTGAGCGTCGCACCCGACGCCATCACATCGTCCACCACCAGAATCCGCAATCCGGCGAAGCGATAGTGGGATTGCACCGCCATCGCGCGATGCACGTTGTCCAAACGCTGACCCCGACTGAGCCGCCCCTGTTTTCTGGTCGTCCGCACGTAACCCAGCAGATCGGGGATCAACGGCCCCCCCAATTCCTGTACGACACCCGCCGCCAACCGCTCGGCGGGGTTGCCGCCCCGCGTCCACCACCGCGTCCAATGCGTCGGCACCGAAACGACCAGGTCCATCGGCAGGGAAGGGGCCGCGGCGGCCACGATCTGGCCCAGGCAACGCCCCATGTGAAACGCCAACGGCTCGAAGTTGCGCCGCTTGATCCGATAAACCGCGCTCCGCAGGTCCCCCACATAATTGCCGATCGCCCAGGCGCGCACGAATCGAAAGCTCTGACCATGGCAGGCCTTGCACCCTTGCAACACGGGATGCGAATGCACGCGAGCCCCACAGCGATCGCACGGGGCGCAATCGCCTTCCGACCAGGTCGCACGGCACCGGTCGCAGACATGCGGCGCACCGTCGAAACACGACGGTTCGCCGCAATCAACACACCGCGGAGGAAACACCAAGTCCAGCAGCGCGGCGCCCCAAGCGTGCACGCGGTTCGTCACGGGCATGGCCACAGAATTGTTCCTGGACCCAAATTGCTAGCAGCGATCCCTCGCCAATTCTTTTATTGGAGGATTGTACCGAATCGAATACGCTGTGTGGCGGTCGAACCGAACACCCCCCTCACACGTTGCGCTGCACGGTAACCGTTCTCGGGTCGGACCCCCACGAACTCCCCCCCCCCCACGAACTGACCCCCTCGAAAGTCACCCTTCACCCTTCACCCTTCAGAATTCCGTTGCTATCGATAATCGATCGTTACCTGATTCGCTCCTTCCTGAAGATCTTCCTGGTCTGCTGGTTCAGTTTGACCAGCCTCTACCTGATTGTGGATGTTTTCTCGAACCTCGAGGAATTCCTCGATCTCAGCAAGCAAGCGGGGGGACTGGGCGTGGTCCTACGAGAGTATTACACGCCGCGGATTTTTGAATTCTTCGATCGGACCGCCCCACTCTTGGCGCTGATCGCAGCGATCGGTTCGTTGGCATGGATGCAACGATCCAATGAACTGGCAGCGGTTGAGGCCTGCGGGATTCCCACGTCCCGGATGCTCCGTCCCTTCGTGATCTGCACCGCCGGATTACTTTTGGTGTCGATCGTCAATCGCGAGGTTTGGATCCCCCGCTACAAGGTCGCGCTGGCCAGGAACGCTCAGAACTGGGATGGGAGCGAATCGCGATCGATCCAGCCGCAACAAGATGTCGAGACCGGAATCTGGATCACGAACGGCCGTGTCACGTTGGCGCAGCGCCGCCTGGAGCAGCCTGAATTTCAGTTGCCTGCCGGGTTGGATGCGGCCGCCACACGGGTGGTTGCCGAATACGCCGATGCCGTCGACGCGAACGCCTGGCATCCAGCCGGATTTGTGCTTCACAACGTCAGCGAACCCAAGCCGCTCCCTGAGCAACCGGAGGTTGGACTAAGAGACCGCGGCGGGGTGATTCCTGGGAAGGATGCCGGATGGCTTCAGCCCGATGAGCTATTTATCGCCAGCGGGATCGCGCTGGAATTTCTGGCTTACGGTCAAGAAATTCAGCGCTATGCCTCGCTGCAACAACAAATCAAGATGCTAAAGAATCCCAGCATTTGGTGTAGCAACCGCCAACGCGTTCAAGTCCACGCCCGGATCTTGCGTCCGGTGTTGGATCTGGTGATCTTGCTGGTGGGGATACCCGTGATGCTGGCTCGGCGGGAACGCAACATGTTCGTGGCGTTGGCGGCCTGCCTGCTGGTGGTTATCGGGATCCAACTGTTCGCGACCGCCTGCCAAAGCTTGGGCGCCTCGCGTTTGATTTCCCCCGCGGCGCTGTCCGCCTGGATTCCCTTGATCGTTCTGATTCCGATCGCTGCCGCGGCAGTTGCGCGGATCGATGGGCGGTACCGTGCAGGGTGACCCGTTGCCCGATCAGCTTCTCGATCGCTCGCAGTTCGGAACGCTGGTCGGTCGAGCAAAACGAGACCGCCGTGCCGCTGGCGCCGCACCGGCCCGTGCGGCCGATCCGATGCACATAACTCTCGGGTTCGTCCGGCAGGTCGTAATTGACCACCAAACCGATTTCATCGATATCGATCCCTCGGGCAACGATATCCGTCGCCACCAGGACTTGAACCTGCCGCCGGCGAAACGCCATCAAGGCGGCTTGCCGAGCTGACTGCGATTTGTTTCCGTGGATGGCCGCCGCTTGAACGCCCGCGGCGATCAGCCGCTTGGCCAAGTTGTTGGCGGCGTGCTTGGTACGCGTAAAGACCAATGTCTGCTGCGGCTTGTCCTCCAGCAACGTCTGCAACGCCGGAAACTTGTCCCGGTTTTCCACCAGCATCACCCGTTGCTCGATCGCGTCGATCGTGACCCGCCGGGGCGCGACGTCGATTTGCACCGGATCCCGCAACAGCTGCCGGGAGAGTTCCACAATCGGGGGAGGGGTCGTCGCCGAGAAAAACAGCGATTGCCGCGCGGCGGGTAATCGTTGCATGATCCGCTCCAGATCGGGCAAGAATCCCATATCCAGCATCCGATCCGCCTCGTCCAACACAAAGTACTTCAGCTGGTCGAGCCGAACGTGGCCTTGTTGCATCAAATCCAACAGGCGGCCTGGCGTCGCAACGACCAAGTGCACGCCACGTTCCAACGCGCGGACTTGATGCATCTGGCTGACTCCGCCGAAAACCAAAGCCGTCCGCAGCCGCAAGTGCTTCCCGTACGACGCGAAGCTCTCGGCGATTTGCACCGCCAGCTCGCGGGTGGGCGCCAAGACCAACGCCACCGGCCGATGCCGAATCGCCGCCTGGTTGTTTGTTCCCAAATGGTGGAGGATCGGCAAGGCAAACGCAGCGGTCTTGCCCGTTCCGGTTTGGGCTTTTCCCAAGATATCGCGGCCAGCCATCGCCGGGGGAATCGCCTGCGCTTGAATCGGTGTGGGTTGCCGATACTCCGCGTCTAGCAACGCGCGTTGCAATTGGGGAAGGAGTTGCAGCTTCTCAAATGTGACGTCTTCAACAGTGTCCAAGTGTGTTCCTCAAAAAAATGCGTCGTCTCGCATCGAATCCCCGAACGCTCATTGCTCGAATGCGCAAGTCGGTGACGCGAGACCCGGACAACGGTTCGATCAACCAGTGAAATCGCTGGCCTATGAATAAAGCCCAGCACATGGATGGCGCCACAGCGGCGCATACTCTGGAGGTCTCAAGATTGCTGGCGAAAAGGCGACGATTTCGCCGCTCGCACCAGCAACTCCAGGCCGACAATATCCAACAAGAAGAAACCAAGTGGGGCAATTTGCCCCGGCCCTGTCTCCCCTGGCCGAACGCGTGGCAACGGAATGAATCCGATTGAGTTTCAGAGAAATATCAAATCCTGCACGGAGTATACGCGAAGAAACTTATTCTGGCAAGTGAAGTCGGCCCGCTGCCTGTATTGCTATCGGCAGAATTGCGTAGTTCGACTACGCTTTCTAACGATTCGCGTAACGACGCTCGCGGAAAGCGACGGAATTCGATAAACCTGCCGCGACGACCCAGAGCATTGGCCGCACGGCGCTAGCCGCGTCCCAACACATTGGCCGCACGGCGCTAGCCGCGGTTTCCCTTTACGAATATACGAGCAAACCGGCGAGCGTCATGCGGCGGATCTCAATTGCACGCGAAACTGTGTTTTTGGGCAAAGCCTAGTGTTGCTGGCAACCTCCGCTACAATACCCTGGTGCACGACAACGTACGTTGAAAACATTCGATAGGTGAATATGCGTGACGGAAAATCGTTATTGATCGCCAGCCGGCAGTTTGCCCGGGAAATTGCATGGAAGAGTTGGTGGCATCTGGGCATTTCGACCGCGGTTTGGTTGCTCACGCTCGCTGGGATCTACTTTCTCCCTTGGCAATTCGGCTTGCCGCTGAGTCTGCTGGCGGGCCTGTTGATGGTTCGTTTGTTCGTCATTTTCCATGATCACATGCACGGTGCGATTCTTCGCCGCAGCTGGTTGGGTGGGACTTTTCTGCGGCTGTACGGCTATCTGACGCTCAACCCGCCGCATCGCTGGAAGCATACGCACGACGACCACCATCAAAACAATTGCCGTACGTTCGGTGCGGCCCTGGGAAGTTTTCCCGTCTTGACGGTCGAACAGTACACGCAGTCCGGATTTTGGGGGCGTCTGGCCTACCGAATCGTGCGAAACCCGCTGGTGATCCTCAGTGGTTATTTGACCGGTTTCGTGTGGAACATGACGTTGTATCCCTTGTTGCGAGCCCCCCACCGCAACGTGCCGTGCGCGTTGGCACTGGTATTTCACGCCAGCATTTATATCGGCCTGGCGATGCTCTCCTGGAAGTTGTTGTGTTTTGGTTGGATCGTTCCCCTGGTGATCGCGGGTGCGCTGGGAACCTATTTATTCTACGCCCAGCACAATTTCCCCGGAATCAAACGGTATGCCGCGGAACGGTGGGATTACGTGTTGGCCGCGCTCCAGTCGTCCAGTTGCCTGAAGACCAATTCGCTCATGCACTGGTTTACCGCGAACATCGGCTACCATCACGTCCACCACCTCAATCACAAGATCCCGTTCTACCGGTTGGTCGAGGCGATGAACCACATTCCGGAGTTGCAGTCGCCGGTCACCACGTCGCTGCATCCACTGGACATCGCCCGATGCCTGCGACTCAAACTGTGGGATGCGGAAGAAGAGTGCCTGGTGACGTTCCGCCAGGCGCGCCGCAAATCCCGTGTGCGAGCCGGTCTGCGGCGCGGCGACCAGGGCGAGTACCTTACGCAAGCCTAGCCGAGTCGTTACACCGGGACCGCCCGATCTAACTCGGCGAGCAACGCCCGGGCAAGCACCGGAGTTGCGGCGGCGATAAACCGCGGATCGGCAATCCGGAAGCCGTCTCCCGCGCGATGCATCAGAAAAGCACCTGCTTCCTGGGCGATCACCGCGCCGGCCGCCACGTCCCACGCTCGCACGGTGTCGGCCCAATAGGCGTCCAACCTGCCATCGGCCACATAGCACAGATTGAGCGCGCAGGAACCGAGCCTCCGCATCGAACGGGCCGTGCGCAGGATCTGGACGAACTCGCCGAGATTCCGACTAGGGTGCGGGAGGTCCGGTGGAAGACTGCCCGCCACCAACGCCTGCGGCAACGACTCGCAACGACTGCAGCGGATGGGCTGCCCGTTGCGAAACGCTCCGCCCCCGTCGCTGGCGTGGTACGTCTGTCCCAACATCGGGTCGCGCACGACGCCGACCACGGGCCGCCCCCCCACGACCAAGGCGATCGAAACACAGTACGACGGAAACTGATGAAGGTAGTTGGTCGTACCATCCAACGGATCGACCAGCCAACACGGACCGGAATCCAGCGAAGTCAAATCCCCTGTGGAACTCCCTTCTTCCCCGATGAGTTGGTGGCTTGGGAACTGTTCCGCGAGCGAATCAAAAATCGCCTGCTGGGACGCCAGATCGGCTTCGGTCACAAAATCCCGAGTCCCCTTTTCGCTCGGTCGGACCCGTCCGATCCACCCCTGCAGTACGCTGGCCCCAATTTCCGCAGCTGCCAGGCAAGCTCGAGTCTCTTTTTCCCACATTTTTGCCAATCGGTACTCGCTAAACGCCTGTCCCAATACCCGTCGGCCCCCCCCCCCGCCTCACCCTGACCTCGCCCGAAGCGGGGAAAGATAGGCTCCAAGTCGTCAAATCGCCCGTTCTCGCAAATTCTCGGGCCGAATCGGATCAAGTTTGGCCAGCCGGCAAGGCTCCGACGGAATCTAACAAAATTCCCAACGGAACTATAGACAACCCTCTAGGGATTGTTATCATTCTGTTAAGGCGGAGTGAGAGGCGATTTGCTGCCCCATAACCCCGTTGAAACCGAAATTATCTTGCTATTATTCGGTTTTAATTCGGCCTCTTCTCTGTTCCGGCCCCACTGTCATGTTCACATGCAGTGGGGTTTTTTTGTTGCGCGGGTTTTTTTGGCGTGGGGGTATCGCGGGGGTACCGGGACAGGTTCTTGATCGGGCGATGATTGCGAATTCGTTGGCGGGCGTACCACTCCGATGATCATCGAAGGACTAGTGGCGACTCAATCCTCTGCGGGAGTCCCGCATCTGGCGGTGATGGGGGCCGTGGTCGACGACGCCTGGCAGCGCGTCGAATTGCGTCCCTTCAGCGAGACCCAGACGTATCGCAACCTGATGCATCAACCCAGCGCCGTGTTCCATACGACCGATCAAATCGATCTGATGGTGCAACTGATTGTCGGGGTCGAACCGCAGGTCGAATGGATTCCGGCACGGTGCGTACCCGGATCGATTTATGCTGGCTGTTGCCGCTATTTCGAGTTGGCTGCGACCTATTCGGACCCACGGCCTCCGCGAGCCGACTTTCATTTCCGCGTCGCTGCGGCGGGGGAACTGCGGCCCGCAGTCGGATTCAACCGCGGCAGGCACTTGATCCTGGAGGCGGCGATTCTGGCGTCGCGAGTCGACTTTCTGCCGCGCGAAGAATGGATCCAGAAGTTCGCCTGGTTCGAACCGATCATCCGCAAGACCGGCGCCCCAGAAGATCTCGCGGCCTTCGAGCGACTCCAACAGTTTCTCCAAGGACGCTGACGCCTGTAGGCGGAACTACTACAATGGCCGGTCCGCCATGCCGTCCGCGGTTCGGCAGGTCGACCCCGTCTTCGCTCATGCCGTTTCGCTGTTGATTGTCCCCATGCGAGTCGTTTCTGTTACGACGCCCAGCCGTTTACACTTCGGGCTGATCAACGCAGCGAAGTGCGGGCGATTCGGCGGCGTCGGTTTGATGATCGATCCGCCGCGAACCGAAATCGGCTTGACGGCTGCAGAGCACCTGCAAATCTCCGGGTTCGATCTGCCGCGAATCAAATTGGCGATCGACGCGTGGCATCGGGAACTGGGGGCGTATTTGCCAATCCACCTCCAGGCAAGCAGCTCGCAATTGCCGGCGCGAATCGAAGTGTTGGCCGCTCCGCCCGCCCACCGGGGTTTGGGCTCGGGAACGCAACGGATGCTCGCGGTGGCGGCAGGTCTGAGTCGCTGGTTTTTACCCGAACGCCCGTTGACGGTCGACGATGCCCTGCGGTTCGGCCGCGGGAGGCGATCCGCCGTGGGGACTCACGGCTTTTTCCACGGCGGCTTGATCGTCGATGGCGGGCAAGGTCCAAGCCAATCCTTGGGTCGTTTGGTGCGCTGTCTGACGTTGCCCCCCGCCTGGCGAGTGTTGCTCTGTATCCCAACCCAGCGCGAAGGGCCCAGCGGAACGCGGGAAGAGGCGTTGTTCCGCGAGCTCCGGCCGACGCCCCCGGAGCTGGCCAACCGGCTGTTGCGGCACTTGCACGACGAGCTGATTCCGGCGGTCGAGTTCGGCGATTTTGACCGCTTCAGCCGGGCCGTCTTCGAATACGGATACGCAGCGGGATTGCAGTTCGCCGCCGTCCAAGCCGGCCCCTATAACGGGCCACTGGTGGAGCGAATTGTGAGCGCCGTCCGCGAGGCCGGCGTCGTGGGCGTCGGCCAATCTTCGTGGGGCCCCGCTGTTTTCTGCTTGATGCCCGACGAAGCGACCGCCCGTCAACTTGCGGACATCCTGCAACAAAACCATTCCGATCTCCCTCTGGAATGGCAGATCACCCAAGCCAGCCCGCGGGGGCATCAGGTCTCGGAGCGCAGCGACGGTTGACGTACAATCGAGTCGAACAAGAAGGAACAGGGCTATGCCTCGACTGGGTGTCAACATCGATCATATCGCGACCGTCCGGCAGGCGCGGCGCACCAACGAACCGGATCCGATCTGGGCGGCCGCCTTGGCCCAGTTGGGTGGAGCGGACGCCATCACCTTTCACCTCCGCGAGGATCGCCGTCATATCCAAGACCGCGACGCTCGGCTGCTGCGGGAAACAGTGACGGTGAAGCTGAATTTCGAATGCGCTTGCACGCCGGAAATGTTGCGAATCGCCGCAGAAATCCGCCCCGACGATGTCCTGCTGGTCCCCGAAAGCCGCGAAGAAATCACCACCGAAGGGGGCTTGGACGTTCGCGGGAATCGCTCGCGGATCGCTCAAGCCGCGGAACAACTGCGGAATTCGAATATCCGCCTGAGCATCTTCGTCGATCCCGATCCCGCCCAAATCCAGGCGGCTGCGGAAGTCGGCGCCCACGCCGTCGAGGTCCATACCGGTCCGTACGCCAACGCGGCGACGCCCGCGGCTCGCGAAACCCAGCTCAAACAGATTCGCCGTGCCGGAGAAGCGGCGGTTCAATTCGGCGTCGACTTTCACGCCGGGCATGGCTTGACCTACGCCAACGTCCGCCCGATCGCCCTGCTGGCAGATCTACAGGAACTCAATATCGGACACTCGATCGTCTCGCGCGCCGTCATGATCGGCCTGCGGGACGCCGTGCGCGAAATGAAACAACGGGTCAGCGTTCCCGGCGAGTAGCTTCGGTCGTTAGTTGGAGACCACCGCCAGGAGCGGCAGCCGCTCCTGAGTTGAGACGACGACCCCACCCGGCTTTTCGATCGTGATCGCGAAAGCCTGAGGATCGACCGCCAAGAGCTTCGCATCGATGGGGATAATCGTCTCGCCGTCGGTAGTGATGTCGAACACTCCGCCGTCGATTGGTTCGTCGTCCCGCGCTGGGTCGATGATCCACAACTGGTACTGTTCGAGTGTCGGGTCGTTCGCAGGGATACCCCGCAGCCGCAGATACCCCTGCTGCCGGCGGTTGCTCCACACGACGTCTCCCTGAACGTCCCGCGGAAACGGGGTTTTGCCAGGTCCAAACGCAACTTGCAGACTACTGGGATCTTGGCGGAGCAGTTCCGTGCGGGCGGCTGTCAGGTCTTGGGCGACAAGAGGGACCGACGCCTGGCGTTGCCATAAACCCAACGCGATCAGGAGGGAGGCAGCACATGCCAGCCAGGCAAGTGCCTCTCGCCAATTCCAGGCGGGTGCGCGGGCTCGCCCCAGTTGCTGCTCGCCGGTCGTCGACAGATCGTGGCTGAGCCGAGGTGCCTGGCGGGACGGTCCGAACGAGTCATCGCGCATCGTTTTCAGGAAGGACTGCGCCTGCTGGGCAATTTTGTCACGAACGTCCGAAGGGAGCATCTCGCTTTCGGCGTCTGGGCTTGAAGCCGATTCCGATTGCATTTGATCGATCACTGCCGCCGTGAGTTCCAGCTCTTCGCCCAATCGAATCTGCTGGGCAGACAATCCCGTCGCAGCCAACTCCATTTCCTCTTGGGGAGAGAGGTCTCCCAATGCCCGGCCTGCCAACAGCTCTGGCAGGCGTCGATCGTTCTCGGAGCCGCCGCGACTCATGCCGTAACCCCACTCGATTCCAGAACGGCATTTCGCTGAAAGCAATCTCGCAGTGCCAGCAATCCGCGCCGCGCATGCGATTTCACCGTCCCCAGAGGAAGTCCTGTCGCTTGGGCGATCCGCGAGTAGGATAGTCCGCGGTGAATCGACTGCTGCAGCACCGATTGCTGAGGTCCTTGCAGTCGCTCAAAGCAGTCCGCGGCCTTGCGGAAGTCGTCCGCACGCTCCACCCGGTCGGTCTCCCGCGACGGGGTGACAATCTCGCTAGCATCTGCCAGGGAAGTCGTCTGGAGAGAAACGCCGCGCCGCCGCAGGCGATCGATCAACCTGCGGCGGGCGAGCATCGTAATGAAGGTCGACTCGCTGGAGAATTCGGGCGTGTAACGCGGAGCGTTCCGCCAGATCTCCACGAATATTTCTTGCACCACATCTTCCGCATCGGCGTGCCGCCCGCAAAAGCGACGAGCAATTGACCAGACGAGATTGCCGTATTGATCGAGACAATCTTCGACCGCAGTCGCATCGCCCGCAGCGATCCGCTGCAACACCGTTTGCGTCCGAGTGGTACTCATTTATCGTTTGCTAGCCGGGCAAGCACCTGCGTTTCCAGAAGCGTTGACCGAGACGGGAAGTCCGCGAGCCTGTTCGGGCTGGGCGCTGGAGACCTTTTTCCCGGCCGGGGGCAACAGGACCGTATCCACCACATGGATCACGCCGTTTCCGGCGTCAATGTCGGTCATCACCAATTTGGCGTTATTAACCAGGGCGTTGCCACCCTCCACTTTAATAACTAGTCCGCTACCTTGCAGCGTGTCGGCCTTCCCTGCTTTGACCGCCTCAGGCGAATAGACTCGGCCTTTGACGACATGGTATTTCAGGATTTCAACCAGCTTTGACTTGTTTTCCGGCTTCAACAGATCTTCCACGGTTCCCTTCGGCAACTTGGCAAACGCTTCGTCGGTCGGGGCAAACACCGTGAAAGGGCCCTCGCCGCTCAAGACCTCCGCCAGACCAGCCGCTTTGACCGCGGCCAACAGCGTGCCGAACTTACCAGCTTTCTCCGCAACAGCGGGGATCGAATCACCCACCGGGAGAATCACCGAGTCGATCACATGAATCACCCCATTGCTGCAAGCGATATCGGTCTTGATCACCTTGGCCCCGTCGACCATCACGCCGGCATCACCCGCCTTGACGTCAATCCGTTGGCCATTCAGCGAGTTGGCCCCAGTCACTTTGACAACATCCGCCGCCATCACCTTGCCAGGAACGACATGGTAGGTCAAAACCGCAGCCAGTTTCGCTTTGTTTTCCGGCTTCAACAGCTCCTCGACGGTTCCCTTCGGCAGCTTGGCAAACGCATCGTCCGTCGGGGCAAACACAGTGAACGGGCCATCGCCTTTGAGTGCGTCGACCAATTCGGCAGCGCCCAAAGCGGCAGCCAATGTCTTGAACTGACCGGCCCCGACCGCCGTGTCCACAATGTCTTTTGATTGAGCAAACAGCGGGCTGGTCGCCAAGACCACCGCCAGAACTCCAAATAATCGCAATCCACAACTTCTCATCCGACAATCCTCGCATTAAAGTCTCTTTCGAACGACGATCTCCACCGATCATCAAGGGGTTGTTCGCAAGAACCGAGAAGTCGGATGCAAGAAAACTAGAAAAATTCCAAAGTCGACCGATAAGCCGGGTTCTGTCGGCAAGTTTGCCGCGACGGTCATTTATCTAGCTGGACGATTGCTCGCCCAATCCAGCAGCCTACCCGATGGTCGTCGCGTCGCGGACCGCGACGCTCCGCCGGTTGCCCGACGGACTGCCATCTGTTTGGCCTTGCTCCGGGTGGGGTTTACCGAGCCCGGCAGGTCACCCTGCCGGCTGGTGGGCTCTTACTCCACCGTTTCACCCTTACCACGCCGCCAGCTCGAAAGCTGGCGCGTTCGGCGGTCTATTCTCTGTGGCACTTTCCCTGATCTCACGACCGGTCGGCGTTACCGACCACCCTGTCCTATGGAGCCCGGACTTTCCTCTCGGGCCTCTCGGCCCCAGCGACCATCTGGTCGACTTTGGAAATCCCATTGTCGGCAAATCAACGCGGAAGGCAAACGGTCGACCTGCGAATTTCCCCTGGTCCCTGCTGGTAAACGAGTGGCGCGACGCTCCGCGTCGCATGCTGTGGCTGCAGGGGTTCAAGCGCTGAGTGGCATCGGGCTCTGGCGCCGGCGCACGCGGAGAGCCAGCAGGCCGCCGGTCAGCCCCGCCGTCAACAGCAGCGTCGTCGTCGGCTCCGGCACCGCCACCGTCACCGGGGTCATCAGCACGGCGCGGTAACCCAGCGTGCTGCTGTATCCGCGGCCGACGATCAGACCGCTTTCGCTGATGCCAGTCGCTTCCAGGATGCTCCAGCCGGCGCCGCCCAGCGGGTCGAGCCGGTCATTGAGGTCCACCAGTCCTTCGGCCAGGCTCCATGCGAAGCCCTTGGTGAAGGCAGTGCCGGCGGTGCCGACAGTGATACCGTCGTCATTGATCGCATTGGCGATCGCAGTGCTGAAGCCGGGCAGCAGATCGATCACCGTGAAGCCGACGCCGTCCTGCCAGACTGCAGCGATCTCGCCGCCACCGCTCAGCGGCAGCTGCAGCGCCACTTGGCCGTGGTTGTTGATGTCGCTTGCGAACGCGTGGCCGCCCGCAACGCCCCAGGCCGTGCTCAGGTCAAGCGCCGTGCCGTCGGGCGCCCAATGGACGGCCCGCCAGCCCCCCGATGTATTCCATTCGCCGACCACGGAACCGGCATCGTTGATGCCGCGCCCGTTGCTGTTCTGGGTGCCGCCGGGCAGGTCCTCCAATTCGACGATGTCGGTGGGTGACCTGTACAACGTGGCGTGCTGGAAGCTCTGGTTGCCGAAATTGGGGTGCTGGAAGTACTGACCACTTCCCTGGCCGGCGACCCAGCCCTGGGCGTTGATCGCGTAGCCGCGGCTGTAGTTGCCGCCGCCCGGCAGGTCACCCATGTCGACCACGCCACCGGATGCGGACCAGCGGATGGGGCGGAAACTGGCGAAATTCGGATACCAGGCGAAGCCGGCGACTTCACCGGCGTTGTTGATGGCGTTGGCTTGCCCTCCCCCCAGGATCTCATGTGTTCCCAGGCCCGGCCGCCAAACCAGTGCGCGGCCGTCGTACCCCGAGACCCAGCTGCTGTCGTTGACGCCGGTGGCAAAGAAGTTGCCCAGGTCGGTGACGGTGTAGGCCGAGGCGATTTGCGCCGCCGCGGTACCGGAAGCGGCGAGCAGGCCGGTGAGCAAGGCGACGACGGCGGCGATGCAATGGCATGCAGTGATTCGCATCGATGAACTCGGAAGGTGGGTGAGCCCGGATTTCCCAGATGGATCAGCCGGGAACCGCTCCCGGCACAGTTTGGTCCCTACGGCAACCGCTGCGCCCCCCCCGGCCGCCAAAAATTCTGCTGAAACCACAAGTGTCATTGCAATATTGCGGCGATTTCTGTTCGTCATTCGAATAATTCCAAATGGTCGGATTGATTGGTGACCGGGCCGAGACCGTCCCCCAGTCCCTTAGATACAAAGCGCACACGAATATTTCTTGAATAATTTGATAAACCGTTCGGAGTCTCTATGAACTTGGGCAACAGGCTGGCGACTCGTCACCGTGCGACATTCCGGTCCCAACTCCGACGTTGCGTCTTCGTGGTTTCATTCACCGTTGATTCGCAATTACTGGACAAAAAACGCAAGAAAGCACAGGTCCAGTTTGCCGTTGGATCGGGAAGCTGCCGGCTTCCCAAATGCCCCTTCAGCACGTGCCGCACCGCCACGATCGATACCAGTTGGAGCTGGAAACCACGCCGTGTCGCTGCTGGCGAATTACCTTTGCTCGAAGAATCGACAATAGCCGGAAAGGCTGTCGATATGGTTGCGGCATGCGACTTTCCTACCGAGCACGCTGGGTGAAGGAAGGAATCGGACAGGCTGCGAGTCGCGTAGCTGAACTCGCCATAGTGGAGTCTTCCGCCTGACACCAAGCTGAGTTCTTGCGAACTCAGCTACGAACAGGTCAGCCGTAGAACAGTGGTCCCAACGGTTCGCGTTTGAGTTCGGGCAAGCAACTGAGACAATTGCTCTACACTAAGCAATTGGGACAATTGCTCGACACTCATTTGGAGGCCTGGGCTTCGGTCTCTACGCGATCAAATCCGGAATTACTTTCCCGAAGACGTCGGTCAGCCGATAATCGCGGCCCTGATGGCGATAGCTCAAGCGTTCATGGTGCACCCCCAGCAAGTGTAGCATCGTGGCGTGCAAGTCGTGGACCTCCACCGGATTCTCCACGATGTTGTAGCTGAAGTCATCGGTCGCCCCATAAGCGATGCCGGGACGCACCCCTCCACCCGCCATCCACAGTGAAAAACAGCGCGGGTGATGGTCCCGGCCGTAGTTGTCCTTGGTCAACGTCCCCTGGCTATAAACCGTGCGGCCGAATTCACCCGCCCAGAGGATGAGCGTGTCATCCAACAGGCCGCGTTGGGCCAGATCGCGGATCAAACCTGCCTGCGGCTGATCGACCGCCGCACATTGCTGGCGAATTTCACCGGGCAAGTTGCCGTGCTGGTCCCAACCCCGCATATACAGCTGGATAAATCGCACGCCGCGCTCGGCCAATCGCCGCGCCAACAGACAATTCGCCGCGAAGGTGCCGGGCTTGCGCACATCCGGTCCGTACAGTGCCAACGTCGATTCGGATTCGTCCGAAAAATCGGTCAATTCGGGGACCGACATTTGCATGCGATACGCCATCTCGTATTGGGCGATGCGGGCTTGCACTTCCGGATCGAGCGAGCGGCGAGCTTCCGCCTCGTTCAACTCCCCGACCAGATCGAGCATCGTGCGGCGGGTCGCAGAACTCACACCGGGCGGATTCTGCAAATAGAGCACGGGATCGCCGCCGCTCCGCAGTTTGCACCCCTGATGTTCGCTGGGCAAAAAACCGCTCCCCCAAAACCGCGCGGAGAGCGCTTGCATATTGCCAAACCCTTGCGTGATCAAAACGACGAAGGTCGGCAGGTCCGCGTTCTCGCTCCCCAACCCATAACTGGTCCACGCGCCGAACGAGGGACGCCCCGGCTGCTGGTTTCCCGTCTGAAAAAACGTGATCCCCGGCTCATGATTGATCGCGTCCGTGTACATCGAGTGCACGAAGCAGAGCCGATCGGCGATCGACGCCGTGTGCGGAATCAGGTCGCTGAGCCAGATACCATCCTGGGCGTTGGGATATTTTTGAAACTTGAAGATCGACGGCGCCACCGGGAAGCGCGCTTGACCGCTAGTCATCCCCGTCAGTCGCTGCCCCTGCCGCACCGAGTCCGGCAAGTCCTTGTCGAACATCGGTTGCAATTGCGGCTTGTAGTCGAACAGATCCAACTGGCTAGGCGCGCCCTCCATGTGCATGTAGATCACCCGTTTGGCCCGTGGAGCAAAATGTGGACCGACGGTGTGCGACCCATCCGCGGTACCCGATCTTTCCCCGGCCCCGTAAGCGGTTCGCCCCAGCAACGAGCCGACGGCCAGCGAACCGAGGCCCGCCGCCAAGGTCCCGGCGCCCCGGCCGAAAAACCGTCGCCGAGTCATCGTCAGATGATGAAGTTCCCACGGATGCATATTCGTCACTCCTGCACTTGGACTACCCTGTGAAGTACTTACCCTCTCCCCCGCCGCGGGGGAGAGGGTAGGGTGAGGGGGCCTCACGCAATCGACTCATCGCCTATTGCACCGTCACCGTCTCACTCAAATTCAAGACCGCATTGGCCAACATCGTCCAGGCCGCCAATTCCGACGCCGACAGATCGTTGTCCGCGGGCGCCGCGCCCACTTTTAGTAACTCCGCCGCCTGTGGCTGGTCCGCGGCATACACCTGGCGGAATTTGGCCAACGCCGCGGACAGCTTTTCCAATTCCAACGCCTCCGGTGCACGCACTAAAACGCGCTGGAACATCGCCGCGATCCGCTTTGAATCGTCGTTCGATTCGTGCAAGGCGCGCGTCGCCAACTCCCGCGACGCCTCCACAAATTGCGGATCGTTCCACAGTACCAACGCCTGGAGCGGCGTGTTCGTCGCGCCGCGGCGAATCGTACACGACTCGCGGGTCGGAGCATCAAACGTCATCAGCGACGGGGGTGGGCAGGCCCGCTTCCAATAGGTGTACAAGCTTCGTCGCCACAGCGCCTCGCCCTCGCCTTGCTGGTACGTGCGGGTGTTCGAGGCGGGCATGGCGACCTCCGCCCAAATCCCTTCGGGCTGGTACGGTTTCACCGAGGGGCCCCCCATTTTTTCCACGAGCAAACCCGCAACATAAAGTGCCTGATCCCGGATCTGTTCGGCGGTCAGACGCCGCCGCGGAAACCAGGAGAGCCAACGATTCTGCGGGTCGCGTTCGCGTACCTCCGGCCGGATCGTCGAAGCCTGCCGATACGTCTGGCTGGTGACGATCAAACGAATCAGGTGGTGCATGTCCCACCCCTGCTCGCGAAATTCGACCGCCAGCCAATCCAACAAGTCGGGATGCGACGGCCATTGGCCTTGGCTGCCGAAGTCCTCGCTGGTTTCCACAATCCCCGTCCCAAAAAATTGCTCCCAAGTGCGGTTGACTGCGACGCGGGAGACCAGCGGGTTGCCGGGCGACACCAGCCAGTCGGCCAAACCCAAGCGGTTCCGCGGGAGCCCCTCCGGCCACATCCCCAAGGCCTTGGGAATCGAGCGTTCCACCGGACGGTCGGTGTCAGGTTTGTCGTACGCGCCGCGCATCAGCACATAGGCCTGGCGAGTCTCAGCCAACTCCTTCATGACCATCGTCAGGGGCGTGCTTTGCTGGACTTCTTTTTCCTTGGCCTGCAATTCCGCAATCTGGGCTTGGGTCGCACGGTAACCGGGAGAAAAATGCAATCGCCAAGCATGGTGGATCCGTTCGAGTACCTCCGGAGATTGGTGCGTCGGCGGCGCCAACGCCGCGAGCAAGTCCTCTGGCCACTCCGGTTCGGTCGGAAGCGCGCGAAAGTAAAACCCGCTGGCTCCCCCCGTGTTGATCGCCTTCAGCACCAGCCAATTGGCGCCCGGTTGCAATTCGACTTCGACCTGATCCTGGTCCGGGGCGACCGCCCGCTGCACCTCTCGCTTGGCCACCGATTGGCCATGGACGAACAGTTCAAAGCCATCGTCGCTTCCCAACGAGATCGGAAGCCGCATCGCCCGCGGAGCGTGAATCCTCCTGCCCAGCAGAATCACATTCGTTCCGTCGTCCAACGCGTTGGGGGTCTCATCCCGCAAGTTCACGTCGACTTGCCACCGCAGTTCCTTGGGGCCGAACGGCGTCTGCCGATCCAACGCCGCATGCTGCTCCGGTCCAATCACCGTCTTGTACAAGTCCATCCCGGCGGCGGCCTCGAACGGACCCAAGCGATACCAATCGCTCACGATCGCGGGGAGGTGCGTTCTCGAATCCTCCGCCAACTGTCCGACGCTCAGACGCACCCGCCCCAACACGTGACGCTGGTGAATCGTCTCGTATTTCAATTGCACCACCAGATCGGTCCCACCCTCGAAACCCATCGGTTGCTCGGTCAGGAACAACGCCACTCGCGGGCCCGGAATCTCGTGTCCCGCGACCGCCCAGCCCGTTTGCGGATCGCCGTCGATCGCATTCAGCACCGAGTAGTCCCCGTTCCTTTGCTGGACGTTGGCCCAAGCCCAGCGGAATTGGACAGGCACGCGCTGCGTGGGATCGGCGACCGAGACCGCTTCGGCGGTGACATCGGAAAGAACGGCATTGCCGTTTCCGGCCCGGCCGACTCGCCCCTCCGGCAAACTCGCGTCCGGCAATCCTTCCAACGCCAGCAGATTCCACCCGTCCCCTTCCAGTCGCAGGGTCAGCGTGTGCACATCTGTCGGCGGATTTTCCCCGCTCGCCAAGATTGATTGGTCGGGTTGAATCGCCAGCTTGGCCCCGTCGCGAGATACCGCGGATTGAACAAGCGTCTTGGAGTCCGACCAGTGCGCCTGGGCTTGCACCTCCCGCACAAACTTGTCGCGTGACGCCGTCTCCTGCGGATCGGGGCGATCCAGCTGATCCTGCAACGTCGTGATTTCGTGCGCAAGTCGATCCAGCTCCGCCTGTTGGTCGGCCGTGGGAACCGCCAAGAATGGCTCGAAGGCACGATTCGAATTCGGCTGTTGCGAGTAGAGCCCCGGCTCTTCATTCGAATTGAAGAACGCGTACAGCCCGTAAAAGTCCTCCTGCGTGATCGGATCAAACTTGTGCTCGTGGCAACGGGCACAAACGAGCGTCAGGCCCAGCAACAGCGAGCCGGTCGTGGTGGTCCGATCCACGGCGTACTCGACCAAATACTCCTGGTCGATCGCTCCCCCTTCGTCGGTGATCACGTGATTCCGATTAAAGCCGCTGGCGATTTTCTGTTCGATCGTCGCGTCGGGTAACAAATCCCCCGCCATCTGCTCGCGAATAAACTGGTCGAACGGCATATTCTGACGATAGGCGTTCAATACCCAATCGCGCCACAGCCACATCTGGCGACCCGCATCGGTGTGGATGCCGTTGGTGTCCGCGTAACGAGCTCCATCCAGCCAACGCACCGCGGCGTGCTCGGCCACCCGAGTGCAATACGGCTCTTCGCTCAGCAGTCGATCGACCAGCTTCTCGTACGCCATCGGATCGGGATCGGCGATAAACTTCGACGCCTCCTCCGGTGTCGGCGGCAGTCCGGTAAGGTCGAGAAACAGCCGACGAACCAAGGCGGCACGGTCGGCCGGAGGACTAGGGTTCACCCCCTCCTGCTCCAGCCTCGCCAAAATGAATCGATCGATCGGATTGAGACACCAAGCCGCGTGTTGCACCGACGGAAGCTCCGGCCGAGTCGGCGGTACAAAAGACCAGTGCGATTCGTACGTTGCTCCTTGTTCGATCCAGCGACGCATTACCAGCTGCTCCGCCGGCGACAACGGCGGTTTGTTGCTGTGCGGCGGAGGCATCATCTCGTCGGGATCGCCACTGCTGATCCGACGAAGCAACTCGCTATGGGCGGGGTCGTCCGCCGACAACAAATCCTCCCAGGCATCCCCCGGCTGCGGAGGCAAATCGAACCGAACGTCTGCTTCCCGAGTTCTCGAGTCCGGCCCGTGGCATTGGAAACAACGATCCGAAAGGATCGGCCGCACATCCCGTCCAAAGCGAACTTCGCTATCCGCCGCCGCCACTGGAAGTTGGGACGTGTTCTCCTGCATCCTCCCCCGAGGAGGGTCAGCTCCCGCTGCTACTGGAATTCGTTCCGAATCTTCCTTCACCCTCCCCGGGGGAGGGTCGGCCGCACGATGCGGCCG
>JBGSLW010000336.1:0-3495 GCA_041740495.1 Pirellulaceae bacterium | reverse complement strand
GTTACGCTTCCGGCTAAACGTAAGCTCGCCCTTGCACAATCTACTTCACCCTCCCGCGGATCGTGAGGTTTTCCGTGGGCCCGCGGGAGGGTCGGACGCACGACGCGGCCGGGGAGGGAACGTGCGCCGACTGGAGCCCTTTTCCGAAGCGAATCCCGCGCGAATCCTGGCGCGCGAATCCCGGGACGCGAATCCGGGAAGGGTTACCGGATATGTCCGCTTCAGCTGGCAACGATCTTTCTCCGATTTCTCCGTGGCCTCCTGTTCAAGAAAAGAAGATTGGAACAGGAGCAAACGGAGGAAACAGAGAGAGAAGGAAAGTCAGAAGATGATCTGTTCTCCCTTTTCGTCTCGCTGCCACCTGTAGGTATACATGTGTACACTATTTGGCAGTTTTCGAGTAATCTGCGCGAATCTGGACGATCTGCGGTTGGCACGGGTCGGCTGTCGGTCGAGCGGACGCGTTGCGGCACCGACGCGCCACTCGTTTCGGCCTCGGGATGCCGCTCTGCGATGGCACGTCGTTGGCTCGGCCGAAAAAGAGTGAAGGGTGGGGCCGTGTTCGTAGGCTGAACGTGAACTCTCCTCGGGGATCAACCCCGAGGCATCACCATGGAACGGTGGGATTTGTAGAGAGCCTGGTGTGTAGGCTGAACGTGAACTCTCCTCGGGGATCAACCCCGAGGCATCAAAGCTAGACCGATTGGATTTTGGTGTGGCCCGTCCGTAGGCTGAACGTGAACTCTCCTCGGGGATCAACCCCGAGGCATCAACCCTAGATCGATTGGATTTTGGTGTGGCCCGTCCGCAGGCTGAACGTGAATTCTCCTCGGGGATCAACCCCGAGGCATCAAAGCTTAGACCGTTTGGATTTTGGTGTGGCTCGTCCGTAGGCTGAACGTGAACTCTCCTCGGGGATTAACCCCGAGGCATCAAAGCTAGATCGATTGGATTTTGGTGTGGCCCGTCCGTAGGCTGAACGTGAATTCTCCACGGGGATCAACCCCGAGGCATCTGAGTTCGCACGTGGCTTCGCTGCTTAGCGTCCAGGCCGGTCCGCCTCCATCAGGCCTGCCTCAAGAGACCCGCCAGGCCTGTCCCCCAGACGCGTCCGCCCTCGAGGCTCGGATTCAGACCGGGACTATTTCCGACTGGTGGCGGCGGGGAGCGGGACTGCGTATTGGGTGGCCAGATCGGATGCATCCGCACTGCGACCGAGTCGTTCCAGGACCGCGGCGAGTGCTTGGGCCGATTTGCGGGTGGGTGGACTATCCTTTCCCAGTAAATTCGTCTGCACCGAGAGCGCGTGCTGCAGTTCCTTTTCCGCTTCGGCGAATTTTCCCTGGAAGCCCAGGTTCATCCCCAGCCGATATGAGAACTCGGCGTACCGCGGGTTCAGGTCCCCCAGGGTCTGGCGGATCGACGTCTGGATTTGTTGCAGTTCCTCAGCCGCGGCCGCGAAATTTTTCTCGAGCGTGTAAAGGGTGGCTCGGTTCGAACGGGCTTCGGTGATGACGGCGGCAGCGAGCGGTTCGCGCTGGTCTGCGTCGCAGATCGACTGGAGCTTGCCGCGGGCTTCATCCCAGCGCTGCAGGTCGATCAGGACGGCGGCGGCGTTCAGTTCGCATTCGGCGATGAGCGTGGGGCTGGACTGCAGATTGCGGCGAGCCCGTTCGGCGGCCGCTAACATGTCGAGAGCTGCCTGCGATTGCCCCGCGCGATGCAGTGCGACACCCAGATCGTTGGCGCGGCGCGCGGTTTGCAGGTGATCCGAACCGTAGAGGCCGAGTGCCGTTTGGTGGGCCTTGGCCAAGAGTTCGACGGCGGCTGCTTCGTTTGCCCTCTGCATTTCGACGGCGGCCAGATCGGCATACGCCAGTTCGAGCTCGGGATGCACCGCGGGCCACAAGCGAAGGGCGGTGTCGATGCCGGCTTGAAATTCCTGCGCGGCGTAGTCCCATTCGTCGATCTGCACAGCCAACCGCGCCGCTTTGAAGCGAATGTTGACCGGTAGGATTGAATCTGGCCCAAAGAGCTGCTCGGCGATTTCCCGAGCCTCACGGACTTGATCGAGAGCGTTCCGCGCCGCCCCGACGAGTGCCTGACGGAGGGCGGTTTGATCGAGCTCCTGCAGGCGGGCGAATCGATTTTGCTCGTCCGGCGTCAGCTGGCTCAGTCGCTGATCCATGCGAATCGCCCAATCGCAATTGACGACTTGCCAGTGGTCCGGCGGAAGGCCTTGCAACAACTCGCCGCGGATTTGTTCCCATTGGGCGATCGCTTCCGAGTACCGTCCGGCGGATTCGTGGACGTGGGCAGCTTGAGTCCATTCCGACAGCTGGTCATCCCAGCGCAACCCGTCGTCTTCCGCAAATTTCACCAAGGGCGAAGCGGCTGAATTGGCGGGTGTGGGGGACTCGCGGTCGGCAGGGGGCCCGGCGGAGGTTTGCGGGCGGCAGCCGATCGAGCCCACCAGACAAAAACAAACCAGACAACCGAGTGCGAATATCCAGGGTTTCATGCGATCGTCTCCAACTGTGTCCGTGGCGCTCGAGGCCGGATCGTAGTGGGAACCGACCGGCGCGGGCAATGCTAGGTGGAGGAGCTAGCAGAGGGAGAGAGGGAACAACTGGGACAGTTGTTCGACGGTGGCAGTTGTTCGACGGTGGAGGGTTAGACTTCCAGGAAGAGGCGAGCGGGCTCTTCCAGAACTTCTTTGATCGTGCGGAGAAATCCGACGGCTTCGCGACCATCGACGATGCGATGATCGTAGGTGAGCGCGATGTACATCATGGGCCGAATCACGACCTGGTTGTCGATCGCGATGGGCCGCTGTTGAATCGCGTGCAATCCCAAGATCCCACTTTGGGGAGGATTGACGATGGGGGTGGAGAGCAGCGAGCCGTAAATCCCCCCGTTGCTGATCGTGAACGTCCCCCCTTCCAGATCCGACGGCAAGATCTTGTTGTCTTGAGCCAGCTGCGAGAATCGTCCGATCCGGCGTTCGATTTCGGCAAAACTCATCCGTTGCACGTTGCGGAGCACGGGGACCAGCAAACCTTTGCCGCCGCCGATGGCGATGCCGATGTCGTAGTAGTTACGGGAGACGACGTCGGTTCCGCGGATCTCGCTGTTGATGGCCGGGAAGCGCTTGAGGGCTTCGACCGCGGCCTTGGCGAAGAACGACATGAACCCGAGTTTGACGCCATGTTTTTGCTGGAAGGGCTCTTGGTATTTCTTCCGCAACTCCATGACCGGCAGCATGTCGATTTCGTTGAAGGTCGTGAGCAGTGCGGCGGATTGTTGGGCCTCGACCAGCCGCGCGGCGATCGTTCGCCGGATCATGCTCATCGGCGTAGATTTTTCCTCACGGGCCGCGGAGAGTTCCTCCAACTCCGCTGCGAATTCCGCGGAGGCTGCCGCGACCTGGCGGGGTGGGGGGGCAGGCGGCGCCACGGGAGTCGACTTGGCGGACGTCGACTGGGCCGACGTCGG
>JBGSLW010000335.1:0-2696 GCA_041740495.1 Pirellulaceae bacterium | reverse complement strand
CCCCCGCTGCGGGGGAGAGGGCAGGGTGAGGGGGCCGACGGGCATCGGGAAAGTCTCTGATTGCGCCCAGCATCCGCAACCGACACAAGACGAGGCAGACATGGAGGATCCACAGCGCGACGCCGAAACGCGGAACGGACCGGCGCCTCGGCCGCTTTGGCGGATTGGGCTGGGCCATGACACGCACCGGCTAGGAAGCGGCGGCCCGCTGATCTTGGGTGGAGTCCGCATCGAATGCGATCGACATGCGATCGGGCATAGCGATGCCGACGCTCTGTTGCACGCCGTGATCGACGCCCTCCTGGGGGCCTTGGCACAAGGGGACATTGGCGATCGCTACCCCGACACCGATCCGGCGAATCAAGGCCGCGACAGTCGAACGATGTTGCGCGAGGTTGCCACCGAAGTGCGGACCGCCGGTTGGCAACTGGTCAATCTGGACTGCAATATCTTCGCAGAGCAGCCAAAGTTGGGCTCGCGCAAGCAGGAGATTTGCCGCTCACTCGCCACGCTGCTTGAGATCGACGAGTCTCAGGTCTCCGTGAAGGCCAAGACCGGCGAAGGAGTCGACGCCGTGGGACATGGAATGGCCATCTCGACCAGCTGCGTGGTATTGTTGATGCACAGCGACCCAACGCCAGTCGACTAGCGACCACTCGTTTTTCGGAACCAAACGACGCCACGATGCGAATTCTTGGAATCGATCCGGGGTTGAATACGACCGGGTACGGTGTGGTGGAAGGAAACCCCCGAGGCGTCGAGCTAGTGGAGGCGGGGATCGTACGCGGTGGGAGCGGCCGGGACTTGGCCGTTCGGCTGGTGCGGTTGTACCGTGGGCTGCAAGACGTGCTCGCGGAATTCCGCCCCGATGTGATGGCGATTGAAGACTTGTATTCCCACTACGAGCGTCCGAAGACCGCGATCTTGATGGGGCACGCCCGCGGCGTGTTGTGCCTGGCGGCCGCCCAGGCCGAGGTCCCGCTGCGACATTACTCGGCGACGCAAATCAAGCGGATCTTGACGGGAAACGGCCGCGCTCCAAAATCGCAAGTCCAAATGGCGGTCGTTCGGCAACTGCAACTCGAGCAGCCGCTCGAACCGCCCGACCTGGCAGACGCCCTGGCGATTGCGATTTGTCACAACTACCTGGCAGCAACGGCGAAACTCAAGTGATCTCAAAAATAACCGGTGTGCTCCGCGAATTGGGTGATTCCAGCGCCTGGCTGGACGTCGGCCCGATCCAATATGAAGTGTTGATCCCGGAATTCACGCGACGGCAGATCCAACTGCGGTTGGGCGAACCGGTAACGCTCTTCACGATCGATTACCTGGATGGCAATGTCGCTCGGGGGGGCAGGCTCTCGCCTCGGCTGATCGGCTTCAATAGCCAGGCGGAACGCGAATTTTTTGAAGTCTTTTGTTCGGTGGATGGCGTGGGGGTCAAAACCGCGTTGCGGGCGATGGTTCGCCCCGTGCAAGATGTCGCCCGCGCGATCGAACAACAAGATGTCAAAAGCCTGGCGACGCTTCCGGGGATCGGCGCCGCCACATCGGAGCGGATCGTCGCCAAGTTGCGACGGAAGATGGCCAAGTTTGCCCTGTTGGTCGGCGCGGACGCCGGCGAATCAGCCCCCGCGCCGCTCTCGATCGTCGAAGAAACACGGCAACTGCTGGTATCGTTGGGGCACAGCGAGCCCGACGCCCGCAAACTGCTCGATCGAACACTCACCGGCCAACGGAAATTCAAGAGCGTGGAAGAGCTGATCCAAGCGGTCTACGATCAAACCCAACGGGGCGAGAGCTAAATCGGACGGAGGTAAGTGTACATATGTACACTTATTCCAATGCGAGCAGGATGGTGCTGCTCAATGACCGTTATTCGCCCAAGTCGAGGGCATTGTCCGCGGCCTGCATTGTCCCCGGCCTACAAGGCCGGGGTACAACACCAGAGTACACGGCCGGGTACGCTCGATCGTGCGTACTGCGGCTTAACGATCGAGCGTACTGCGGCTTTGTAGCAGATTGAACGATCGTGCGTACTGCGGCTTTGTAAGCCGCAGACACTGCTACAAGCCGTTTGCATTTCGGAGTTGTGAACCAACTACTCTGCCGCCGACCGGCGGAAACAGAACAGGTGCTCCTGTCCGCGGATCAAGATCCGGCCGGTGGTGATCGCCGGAGAGGCCAGAACGCTTTCGCCGACCGGGTTCACGGCGATCTGTTCGAACTGGGGACCGGAGCGAACGACGATCACTTCGCCGTTTTCCGCCGGCGCGTAGAGGAATCCATCGGCCGCGACCGGGGAGGCGACGAAGCTGAGCGAACGAGTCCCCTTGAGGCGTTCCCGGTAAACTTGTTTTCCACTCGACGCCTCGTAGCAGGAAAGGATTCCAGAATTCTGCAGCGTGTACAGGAAGCCGCCGTAGACCAACGGAGTTGGTAAATACGGACCGTGCCGCAGGATACTCCAGCGAAGACCGCTGGGAGTTGCGGCTTCGGGCGAGAACGTCAGGTCCCCTTCCGCATCGACCGCCACGGCATAAATCGGCTGGATTGGTTTGTAGCCGCTGGTGATGTAGACCGTGTCGTAGGCGATTTGCGGCGTCGGCACGGCGATCTCCGAGTTATTCCCCAGCGACCAAAGTTCGCGGCCGTCGCGGGCGTCGTAGCCGCGAGCCCGCCGCGTCGCGTTGGTC
>JBGSLW010000334.1:0-4053 GCA_041740495.1 Pirellulaceae bacterium | reverse complement strand
CTGCCGGCCGGATTGCCACGACGGGACTGGTCAGCACGTCGATCGCCTGGGACATCGAGTCGATGACGGTCCGCGCGATTTGACTCGATTGCGGGTCGGGCAATTGCGGCAGGGCCGCGCTCAACTGATCGAGCGCGGACTGTTGCGACTCTGCGATCAGCCGCACATCCTCCACGTAAGCATCGGAGACCGCCTCCGCGGATTCCCGCCGCATCGTGTTCCAGGTGGCGGCGATGATCTGCTTTTGCAATTCCGCAAGTTCCTCCGCCTGCTGGGCGCCTGGACTGCCCCCCCCTTCGGCGTTCTGCTGCCGCATCTCTTCTTCTGTCGGCTGTTGCCCTTGCCGGAAAATCTCTTCGAACGGTCGAATTTCCACAAAGAACAAGTCGCTGGTGGTGCGGCGGAGCTTGCCGTCTGTGGTCAAGTCCTCCACCCAAAAATAGTAGGTCAACAACTGGTCGGGCGCCAGCGCGAAATCTTCCAAGGCCAGCAGGTGTTGCACCGCGACCTTCTGGTTTCCGCTCCAAGGCTCGACCAACCGAACTTCGCGCGGCGCCTCGGTCAGGCTCCAGAGAGTGCAGCCGGCGGCCTGTCCGCCGAATTCGTTCCAGACTTCGGCCGCCAACGCGATCTCTTCGATCGGCGATGCATCGAGGTCGCGGCCGGGGGACTTCACGACCAGTTTGGGCGCTGCGTGCGGCACGACGTTGAGGAAGAACCGAGGCGGCGCCCGGTTCACCCGTCCACGGTCATCCGCCAAACGCAACTCCAGACGCCGGCTGGTTTCCAGAGTGATCGCCGTCGTCCAGAGCTCCGGATTTTCCGCGGACGGTTGAAGTTCGATGACGCCCCCCTGCTCGTCGACCAACTGAGCCGACGCGAGCGGCTTGTTCATCCGGAACGACCAACTCAATTCGGTTCCGGCGACCGCGGTGATCCGCCGCACGTCTTCGATCTGCTTTTCGGCCAACCCGGTGAAGCTGGGAAACTTCAACAACGCGTCGGATCGCACCAGGTCGGGGTAGGTGAACACAGCGACGTGGAAATTGGGGGAGACTTGCGACTCGATGTCGACCGAATAATCGAGCGGTTGAGTGACTTCGTTCAGCCGGGCCGCGTAGACCGGATCGTTGAGGCTGCGCGACATGCCGATCCGGCCGGGCTCGCCATCTTCGCGCGTGAAATTCAAATACGCCCGGGGAGGGAGCGGGCCTTGGAATCGCGCGAAGACCAGCAAGCTGCTCCCCCGTTCGATTTCGGCGTCTCCCGGCTCGACCACGAAGGTGTAGGCGGCCTCATCCACCGCCACCTGTTCGAAAGGGATCAGATCGGCCAGCGGAATCTGCGGCGGAAACCACCGCAGCCAGGCGAGCGACAATCCCAACGCCGCCAGTAAACCGATTCCTCCCAATCCGATGACACCGGCCAGTTGCCAGTGCGGCACCAGCTGCTGCCAACCGTGTTGAAAACTGTGGTAGACCGCGCGGCGGATGACCTCCTGTTGCAGATAGCCATAGCTGCCGTCAGCTCGCGGGCGCTGTTCGACCGCAGTGATCAGGCAGGCGTTGAGATCGCCGTACTTTTTTTCCAACTGCCGTGCCGCCCAGGAGAAATCGTGGCGAAGGGGCCAGGTGGTCGCCAAGCCGATCAACGCCCCTCCGGCGATCACCGCCAGGCATCCGAACGCCAGCCAACCGCGACTCCAAGGAATATCGCTGGCGGCGTCGCGCAACCCCAGCAAGACTCCCAGGAGAACCAGGGTCAGCAGCAGCCAGCCAATCGCGGCAGCCAACCAGAATCGCCGCACCAGCAGACGAGCCAATACGGGGCGCAAATGATCGACCAAGACGGGGTTCATGCGCCGCTCCTTGTACGAAGGCCGGGGGAGGGGGAGGGGGAGGGGGAGGGGGGAACTGCCGAGTCGGGGGTCGCGCGTTGGCGGCGGCCGGCCAGCATCGTCTCCGCGATCGCGGCGACGATGGCGGCAACCAACAGCCACTTCCAGATTTTCTGGCGACCCTCGAATTCCAGGTCCTTGAGACGGATCAGTTGTTCCAGTTGAACGGCCCGTGGCGGCTGTCGGCCAACTGCGACGCCCAGGGCTTTGAGCGATTCGGCGGGAAGCGGCGCGATATCGCTTTCGGCGGCCGAGAGATTCGCCGCGATCGCGGTTGCTGAATCTCCCACGTCCAGACGATAGATCCCCGGCATCTCCGCCCGCGGGGGCGGGTCGCCCGCGACCAGCGCATGGGATGAACCGTCCGGGGCGGTGAGCCGGACCGTCGTCGCGGCATCCCCGTCGGGAAGGGGGAGCGGATCGCCGACGCGGCACGAACTCGCGCCGCGTCCGACCGGTCGAGTTCGATCCAACAACGCATTCATGATCGTCACGAATTTGCTGCTGAGCGCGAATTGGCTCGCGGCCGGAGACCAACTGGCCGCCAGGCAATAAACCGCGCCGCGCGGTTGGGGAACTTCCCACCAGGCAGGTCGTCCGTCATCGAAATTGGCGATCCGCCGGTCGGTCGGCTGCAACTGCGCGATCGGGGTCGTCTGCCAGAAGCGAATCTTCGTGAAGTCATTGAATTGTGGAGCTGCCAATGGCTGCAACAGCGGATGCGCAAAGTCCAGATCGACCAGCAAGGCATACTCGCGGCCCAGCGGCAATGCATCGGCCGGGACATCGACCGGCCCCAGCAACGGTTGGAGCGCCGCTGCTTGTGCGGCATTCTGCAGCGCAACGAATACGGTCCCTCCATCCGCCACATAGGCCTGCAACTGTGCGACGCGAGCCGCATCCAACTCGGAGGTGACGAACACCAGCGCCGGCGAGGAGCCTCCGGCGGCGTCAGTCAAGCTCGCCGCGGCATCCGTAATAAACTCGACCTTTCGCAGCGGACTGTCCACCAACGCCCGTTGCAAATAATACAGCATCCCCTCCGGGTCGTCGGGAGATTCAGTTCCCCAATACACGACTCGCGCGACGATCGGCTGGAGCGGAATGCAATAGAAACGATTGTCGAAATCGGCGTCGTCCCCCCGCAGCACGATTTGATCGGCCGCCAGTTCCTCCCCTTCTCGAGTCATCGTGAGCGTCTGACTTGATCCGGGAGGAACCAGGGCGGAGACGGTTCGCGACGAAACAGCGTTATTTCCTTGAGCCCAACCGAGTTCGAATTGCTGGCGGGTCGACCCGGCGGCATTGGTGATCCGGAGGCGAGTCCCTTCACCCGCGGCCTGCGAATCCGGCGGGGCCAGCAAGCGAACCGCTGCATTCGTTTCACCCGCGGGAGCGACCGATCGCAGGTCGACGGGGACCTCCGCGGGCCATTGCGACGACTGCAATGCCTGGAGATCGGAGCCGCGCTGCAAATCGGACACCACCACGACTTGCAGAGTGGCCGGCGCGGACGTCTGGGCTTGCAACGTCTGAATGCGGTCGGCGGTCGCCAGGAGGGCTCGTCCCAGGTCGGTCGGTCGCCAGCCGGGAGTTTGCTGTGCCAACGTCTGTTCGATCAATCCTTTCTTGGCCGCGATGAGGGCCGGGGACGTCTGGGATTCGAAATCGACCAACGTCGAGATGCGATCATCAAACGTAAACAAGGCGACGTCGTCCCCCGGCTCCAACTCCTCCAGGACTTCGCTCACCTTATCGCGAGCCGCTGTCCATAAGTCGCCGCGCCGCATACTGGCACTGGTATCGACCAGGATGGCGACGCGGCGTGCCGGCAACTGCGCGGTGCCCAACAATGCCTTCTCGCGGACGAAGGGGCGCATGAACGCCAGGGCCAGCAGGATCAACGCAGCCGTTCGCAGCAACAACAGCAGCCAATCGTCCAAGCGGCTACGGCGGGTCAACCGCGGGGGCGAAGCCTCCAGGAACATCAGCGAGCTGAAGACTTGTTGTCCGCGCGGGGCGCGACGAATCAGATGAAATAGAATCGGGAACCCGACGGCGAACAACCCCGCGGCGAATGCCCAGGCCAAAAAGCTCATCCCCGCACCTCCATGGTTTTCGGGAATGAGGTTTTCGGGAACGAGGCGCCGCCGGCC
>JBGSLW010000333.1:0-12485 GCA_041740495.1 Pirellulaceae bacterium | reverse complement strand
AAGGCGTCGCGCGTGGCGCCGGCTGCCGCCATCGCTTCCCAGCAGCCCTGAAGACAAGCCGCCGACTTGCTCGACTCGCCCGCCGGAATCACGTGAACGAAGACATCGGCCGCGAGCGCCCGCAGCTGATCCACCATCGGTTGTGCAAGCAGTCGGACCACCTGGTCGTCGGACACGACCAACAGCAGTCGATCTTGCACGTCGGGGGGAAGCCAACCCGCCAGGGCTTCCGCCAGTCCCGGGCGAATCACCACGCGACTTCGCTGCTCCAGCGAATACTCCAACGGGAGAACGATCTCGGACCGGGACATGGGACGCAAGCTGGATAAGCCAGGTGAAGCGGGAGGACCGGGATGGACTCGGATTGGTACAATTCGGCCCACGGCCATTGTCATCGGCGCCGCCGGACTTGACCAGTAGTTGGCCAACCGATGAAATACCAGTAATGCCAGGCTTTGTCCTAAAACGATAACCAGGTCGACGGGCAAGTTTTGAAGTTGCGCCTTTGACACCAGCGCGCGGCGCTAGCAAGTGGGTCGCAAGGGTTTACGCTTCGTGGCCAGGGACTCACTCGCCCGCGCGTCGAGCTGGTATTCGATCGAAAACGAGTTAGGGACAAGGTCTCGCAGCCTGTTGAAAAAGTAGGCCGGCAACCAGGAGGCTTTGTGACGAATTTCCGGCACTAACGATTTCCGACGAAAAACCACGGTGCCGGAACCGCGAAGACTTGTTCCGGCCTACTCTATGGTTTTTTCAACAGGCTGCTAGGCCGAAGTTTATGACCGCGAGCGGCGCGATCCAAGGAATGCCATGCGACGACACAGAGTGATTGGACGACCGCCGAAGCGCTGGGAGTCCGGTCGGACGTCTGTATGGCGCCGGGCCGATGGATCCCGCCTTGCACGTCGCCGGTTTTTTGTGCGGCAGCGGGCTGGCGCGGGAGGGAACGCAGGCCTGAATGGCCGCGAGGTCGCAGCGGTGGAGCCGTCCGCCGATGAATGTTCCGACCAGGAGCGGTTGCGGCGTTTGGAAGGGATCTTGTTCGCGGCGCGCGAACCGTTGCACAGTCGCAAGTTAGCGGAACTGGCCGGACTGGCCGACGGCACCGCAGCGCGGACCTTGATAAAACAGTTGAGCGTGCGGTACGACCAGGGGCAGCGGGCCTTTCAAATTCGTCAGGTCGCCGAGGGGTTCCAAATGGTGACGCGTCCTCAATTCGCAGAATGGCTGCGGCGGTGGGGGCGCGCTCATCGTCCGGACATTGCCCTCAGCCCCCCCGCGTTGGAGACGTTGGCGGTGGTGGCCTACCGGCAGCCGATCAACAAAGCGGAAATCGAAGCGATTCGCGGCGTCCGCTGCGCCGAAATGTTGCGGCAGCTTATGGAGCGCGAGTTGGTACGGATCACCGGACGTGGTAGCGAATTGGGTCGTCCATATTTGTACGGGACGACGCGCTTTTTTTTGCAAACTTTTGGGTTTCCTAGTCTTGACTCTTTGCCGCAAGCGGGTCAACTACGTGGTACGGGCTTGCCGACTTGGTTTCGCAGCCTGGAGACCCTAGAATCTACGCCCAAACCAACGGAAGAATTAGAAGGTCATTCGGAGGAATTGAACGTGAGGCTTTCCGCGCCCAACACTGTCGACGAACTGGATTCCCAACACGCACTGGACCCGCTGGGCTTCGGCAGCGAGCTGCTCGAACTGCGGGAGTTCGCTGCGCTCGAAGTCCGCAATGCGGATGAGCTCGACGAGGACTTGGGCGATGAGGACGTCGAAGTAGACGACGAAGAAGAAGACGATTTCGAAGACGACGAGGAAGAAGACGACGAGGAAGAAGAAGAGTTCGACGACGAGGACTTCGAAGACGAAGATTGGGAAGAAGTCGAGGACGACGAAGACTGGGAGGACGAGGACGAGGACGACGAGGAAGAAGACGACGATTGGGATGACGAAGAGGACGGGGAGGCGGAAGAAGAGGAAGAAGAAGAGGAATGGGAGTAACCGCGAGTCGAGATCGACTCGCGTTGAATTTTCCTGGATTGTCGACCCTGGGTTTGCAACACGCAGACTCGGGGTTTTTTTGTTCGCCCGCGAACGTGGAACGGGGCACCGCAGCGGGCGATCTAGGCTGGTCCCGCCCCCTTTGAATTCATCATTTCCTAACAATCTTTTAACCAAATCTACTTGCGGTCCCCCTAGAATTCGCCCGTTGTTTCAGGGAAGACGATTCGAGCGACGGCGATTGGGGAAAAAAGCAGCCGGCGGCGGTGGCCCACGGACGACCTCGGCGGCCAGCAGACGGTGGATGCAAAACAGGTTCCGGCGCGAATCGACCCCACGTACTTTTTCTTTTGGAGGATAGTTGAATGCGTAAGAGATTCGGTTTCACATTGATTGAGTTGTTGGTGGTGATCGCGATCATCGCCATTCTGCTCGCGATTCTGTTCCCGGCGTTTGCCGCGGTGCGAGCAGCGGCTCGTTCGGCGAACTGCCAGAGCAACTTGCGGCAGATCGGCTTGGCGCTGATCGCTCACTCGAACAACGCGCCCAACAACGAATATTGCAGCGGCGCCTTCGATGCCCGTCGCGACGGTTCGGTCGAGCTCTACTCGTGGGTTGCGAATTGCATTGATCAGGGGACCATCCCCGGTAACTTGCTCTGCCCCGTTGCCCCCTACGGCAACGAAAAGGTCAACGACATGATCGGGAAGGATACGTCCAACGGGATGATCGCTCCTCCCGAGCGTCAGAACCAAGGGTTCTACGCGATCTACACCGCGTTCCCCAACTTGGACCCGATGCGGATCGCCTTCGTCAATGAGAATTTGATGGTCAAGGGCTACAACACCAACTACGCTTCGTCGTGGCACATGGTGCGTTCGGGTCCCGCCATCGATCCCAACACCGGCGTGACGCTTGGGAGCATGAAGAACTTCTTAAACGCTTTGGGCCCGATCACGGTGAAGTTGGTCGATTCGGCGATCGTTCCCTCATCGTCGATCTCGATGCTGGGTTGTGCCGACAAAGGGGACACCGCCGAAGCTCGGTTGGACGCCACGATCAACAACAACTTGAAGCTGAAGGTTGGTATTCCGTTGGCCGAGTCGTTCAACGACGGCCCCAGCTTCTACGATTCTGCCGATCAAAAGGTCAAGCCGGCTCCGACCGGAACGTTGCTATCCGATCTGATCCCACTGCGGCTGCCCCGCGAAGGTGAAGTCGTCTTCGGCAACGAAGCCAACTACGTCCCCTCGGCCGGTTCCACCTTGTTCCTGCAAGACACCCGCGACTGGCAAGCCTACCATAGCCGCCGCGTCAACATGTTGTTCGCTGACGGAAGCGTCCGCGGCATCTACGACGTCAACAAAGACGGCTACATCAACCCGGGCTTCCCGATCCCCGCCGGTGCCGATCCAGAAATCACGGGTTACACGGACAGCCGTTGCGAAGTGAATCCGTGGGATTTGTACCTGGGCAATATCCTGGACAAGGGCAACACCCTCAAGGCGTTTGAATAAGCTGCCAGGCGGTGTGTTCACAATAGTCGATTGCGAGGGCTCGGCGATTTTCGCCGAGCCCTTTCTTTTTGCCGCAACCGGCCTGGCTAACTTTTTGGTTTACCCAGTTCGCGTTCTTTTCACCAAGCCGGTGTCGATGGAAGAAAGCTCCAGAGACTACGGCTGCGTTTCGCCAATTGCCGTCCCCTCATTGCCAATCCTGCTCGTCCAAAATGAGGCCGTGAAATTCTGTTGCGATACAGACTGCGAGATCCCTCGTTTAACGCCCAGCCGGAGGCGCCGGCTTACTCCGTCCAGCAGTTGGCGCTAAGCCGGAGCCTCCGGCTGGGCGTTAAACGAAATGCCAGGGACGATGGGGGTCGCGACGCGGAGCGTCGCGCCAATCTTTGTTAGTCCGCATTGGGGGTCACGATAGGCACGCGAATCTGCGAGGGGTGCGCGCTATCGTGGAACACCTTGAATTCGACTTCGCTTTCCGCGGGAATGCGCCCGAAGACTCGGCGATCGCAACCGGCGATGGCCAGCCGGAGTCGATGGCCCGCCGCGATTTGCACGGACACCGGCCAGAGACGAAAGCCGACTTGCATCGTCTCACCCGGCACAACCGGCATGGCGTCGCGCTGGGCAAACGAATGGTACATGCCATCGCCGTTCGGCAGCGGGCTGGCGTTCGGTTTCCGATGAAGAAAGCGGAGGCCTCCTTCGGTCAAGTATCGACTCTGACCATCCGGCGCGACATCCTCCAGATAACAGAGAACGTAGCCGTCGTCTGCCGAGCTCGACATTGCCAGATCGACTTCCACCGATCCGGTGATTTGGAGAGGCGCCGCCAACGCCGGCGTGTCGTAGCAGAGCAGCCTGGCATCCTGCGACTCGCGATGATCCTGCGACAAGATCGGCCGCCCCATCTGCGTCGTCCAACGATTGAACGCGCCCGTCTGCACGTCGAAATCGACTCGATATGCCTGGCTGGAGTCGCGGGTGTTGGGTGGTTCCGCCGCCAACGTGTTTCCGCTGGCCAAAAAATATGGAGTGAGTTCGGTCCCCGCCGGCGGCCAGACCGCCGACTCCCGCATTTTCTCTTCCCCTAAATTGAAGTAGCGGATCGCCGGCCACTCCGGGACACCATTCGCCTCCCCTTGAAGGTAATGATCGAAAAAGGCCAAACGCAGGTTGAACTGGTCCTGGGCCGACGGGATCGGGGGTTGCACTTGGTCCCCCACGACATAAGGACTGGCGTGATGCATGCCCCCATGGGAGGAAGCCAGAATCACCAGGTACTGCCGGTTGCGATAATTCTGAAATCGCAAGAGTGCGCCATCCGCGGTCCCTGCGTCCAACCAACTTGCCAGGACCAGCATCGGGACCTCGGATTCCTCGATGTCGGACTTCCAGAATAGCGAAGTACACTCACCCAGCGGACGAGCCCCCTCGAATTCGCTATCGCGAAACTCGAGGTTCGCCTCCATCCGAGCCACTTCCGGATTCTTTTGATGTTCGGCAACGGCCTGCGACAGCAGCGTCGGATCGACCGGCTTGACCGAAGTCCCCAGGACGTCGACCGCGTTTCGATCGAGCCGCCCGACCATCTCGCTCCAGTCATTCAGAAAGGCCTCGGGGACCAAACCATACGGGCGGCAGGGGCTGGCGTAGACGTCAAAGTCGGACCAACCGGGAATCACTGCTTTGAGAGCCGGGTGCCGTGACGCCGCCAGAAGCTCCGCCGTCGTCCCGGAATACGAGGTCCCGTACGCGCCGACGTTGCCGTCGCACCAGGCTTGCTTCGCAACCCAATCCACGATCGCGTAGCCATCGCGAATTTCCGCCGGCCCATACTCTTCCAAACGAAATCCGAACGACGCCCCCGATCCGCGGACGTCCACTTTGACGATCGCATACCCTCGCCTCAAGAAGCCGCGGTCGATCGGGCTCAAGGCTTGCACCACTCTGCCCGACTGTGGATCGATCGCCGAACGCCAATACCGCGTCAGCTCCAAAATCGCCGGAAACTTCGCGCCGGGCGCTCGCTCCGGCGGGAGATGGACATCGACCGCCAAACGCACCCCATCGGCCATCGCCACGTAATGCGAGTCGAATTCCTGTGCGGTGGCCGACGCTCCCCAGCTCCTGACGACCGTGACGGCGACCAGGAACAGCAAGGACGGGCGACATTGGGTCCGCATATCAAATCTCCTGTTTTCTTGCATCGCGTACTGTCCAAAAGGCGCCAGTCGAGATTGACACGGCGACGCGCGGAGGACGCCGGTACGGACCACGGTAAGTGTTCACGGGGTGTGGACTACGCTTGGCTCACCTTGGAGGGGGTCCGACCCGTTTTTCGGAGCGTGCCGGCCTGCGGTTTCCGGTATCGGATGCGCAAAGAAACCGCAGGCTGGGGCCAGGCAGCTAATGTGTCGGGCTATCCGACCTTGGACTATTTCTCGGGGGTGTCCTCTCCCTTTGTGGTTGCCCGTTTCATCTCAAACAGAAAGTACCCGTTTTCCGCCGTCGACTCGAATTTTTCCGGGCGTTTGGCGCCGGTCGGGTCGTAGCACAACGTCCAGGTATCCCCGTCGAACTTGACAATCCCCAGCGCTTTGCCTTCGGGCGCTGGGCCCGATTCAATCTCGATGTCGATCGCCGCCGGTTTCTTGGCGGAATCGATCTTATAGCGCATCACGAACTTGTCGTCCGGTCCTGCCGGGATTTCAAACTTGTCCAGGGTGGCGGTGAATTCCCCCTCGAGCCGAACCGGGTCGATTTTCTCACCCGCCCGCGTCCCGCTCGTGTATTTCCAACTGCCCACCAATTTCTCAGCGTCGCCGGCCGCCCCCTTGCGCTTGAGACGAAAGATATGATAACCGTTGTCGGCGGTCGATTCGAACGAACCGGGATATTGGTTGCCGGACGGATCGTAACACAGCTCCAGCTGTTCTCCATCGAAACGGAGGATCCCCGATGCCTTCCCTTCGGGAACCGGCCCCTCAGTGATCTCGATATCGATACGGACCGGCGAAGTATCGGTCTTAAGTTTATACGCCATCACGAATTCGGAACCGTCGGGCAATCCACCCAACTGAAACTCTTTGTCGTTGATGACGACGTTGGATGCAAGGTTGTCGTCACTGGCCGCGACGCCCGCCCGGGCCCCGGAGACATACACCCAGGTTCCGATCAACTTCTTGCCGTCGAACTTGTCGTCCTGGGCCTTTTCGACTTTCGAGTCTTGGGCAACGGCCCCCAAGCAGCAGGCGAACATCCATGCTCCGATCGTCAACAAATTGGCTCGCATCAATCCCTCTCGTTTCATAAGTACAAGGTGTAAAATGTCAATGTCAATGTGAAGGAACGCTATTGTATCGTACGTCCATCGATCCAGCGTCTGGGATCAGGTTGGGGAAAGTTGCCGTGCCCATCGCAAAGCTGTCCAGCTAATTCCAAAAAACAGCCAAGAGTTTGCCGATTCCGGCGAATAACCTCCCAAATAGATCTGGAGGGATGATCCGATGCACGCGACGACCTATCCGATTCCTGCGACGCCGGCTCCGATTCAATTTGTCGAGAAGAAGCCGGTGCTGGCTTGGGAAAACGATACGCACAGCCTGGCGGTTGGCTATGGGCTGTGGCTGATCGGCTTCACGGGCGCCCACCGCTTCTATTACGGTCGTCCCCTCAGTGGCATCCTCTGGTTTTTTACCTTGGGTTTGTTCGGGATCGGCTGGCTGGTGGACGCGGTCCTCTTGCCGGGCATGGATCGCGCTGCCGACTACCGCTACGTCGCCGGCGATGTGAATTACCCGCTCGCCTGGTTGCTGCTGGTTTTCGGCGGCTGGCTGGGGCTGCATCGCTTTTACCAAGGCAAGTGGATCACGGGCCTGGTTTATCTGTTGACCGGAGGTTTGTTTCTGGTCGGCGTGATCTATGATGTCTTGACGTTGAACGAACAGGTCGACGACGAAAATCGCGTCTATCGCAACCGGCAAATACAGTGCTTTCGATACTAGAGGTGGGCTATGAAATGCGGATGGTGGATTGCGGTGGCGATGGCGGCTCTGCCGATGGCGGGATGCGCCTTGATGGTCGGGACTCCGGGGTCAGGGATTTCCCAACGTGAAACGCGTGCCGTGGATACGTTCGATGAAGTCGAGGTCAACGGGGCCGCGACCGTGCATGTCCGCTTCGGCGGCGAAAGCAAGGTCGAGCTGACCACGGACGACAACTTGTTACCGCTCATCGATACTCGGGTGGACGATGGACGGTTGGTGATTGAGCCCCGCGAGCCGATTCGGCCCAGCGCTGGATTGGTAATCGAAGTAACCACCCAGGAGCTGGCCCGCGTCGAAGCCAACGGCTCGGTCGACCTGCACGTCGAGCAGGCCAAGCGCGGCCAACTGGAAGTCGAACTGAACGGCGCCTGCGATTTCGTCGCCAGCGGCCAAGTCGACCAGCTGACGATCGACGCCAGCGGAGCGTCGGACGTGGATACGCGGGAACTCCGGGCGCAAACGGTCAAGTTTTCACTCTCCGGCGCCGGCAGCGGCCAGGTCTATGCCGCCCGCTCGTTGACGGCCGAAATCAGCGGCGCGGGCCGCCTAAAGTACTACGGCAGTCCGTCGCAAATCAAACAAGAACTGAGCGGCGTCGGCAGTATCTCCCCGGGGGACGCTGCGTCGCTCACGACGCCAGCGGAAGCGGTGGAAGACGCGGAAATGCTGGAGCAACTCGCGCCGAAATAGGCCGTCCGCCGCCGATCGAGGCCGCCCGTGAAACGGTTACTGGGCCGCCGAGAGTTGCGGCCCACCGGAAGCGGCCTTATCCGAGGGCGGTTCGGACGGTTGTGATTCCCCCGAGCTTGGGGAAAGTTCGTGCGGTTCGATGAACGCCGCAATTTTGGCGGCGGGAATCGCATACGTCGCCACGCGCAACGCTCGGGCAATATTGATTCCCACCACGCGCCCCTGCGAGTCGAGCAGCGGAGCGCCGCATTGGTTGGGTGGAATCACCGTGTCGTGGACGATCACATCGGCGAAACCGTAGCGGCGTTCGTTGAACGGACCACCCCCCCATTGTTGCAGCGGATCTTCGTTTCGATACTTGCCCAACTTGGGTCGGACCGTCATTTCCAAGTTGCTGCGTTCTAACACAATTTCGACGGTTTCGCCTGCCTTGTGTTGGCGCAGAGCTTGCACCAACTGGTCGCGCGAACTGATCGCCTGGCCGTTGATCGAGCGGATGACGTCCCCTTTTCGCATGCCGGCCCGCCGTGCCGCCTCGTTCGGCTCGACCTGATCGACGATCAGTTTCCCCGACCCCTGCTCGGTATGCGATTGAATCCCCAAGTAACCGTACGTGGCAGCTTTGCGCTGCCGGGGAAAGCGAAACGCGCGTGGGTCGACTTCGACAACGCCGAATCCGATCGGATTGGCGTTGGGGCCGACGCAAACGACAAAGCTTCCCGCAGAAACCGCCGAATCCGTCGTCAACTCGACCGGCGCCAGATCTGCGGCTTCGATTTTTAAAAGCGCCAAATCCAGCTCGATGTCTTCGCTCACCAACGTCGGCTGAAACTGTCGACCATCGAACAGTTTGCAAACCAGTTGTTCTTTTTCCTTGATTTCGCTGGCCTTGGTGACCAGCAATCCCTGGGACGAGACCACGGTCGCCAGCGTACATAGCCGTTGGTCGTCACAGAGCTCCACGATCATAGGGGCCAGGGGCGTCGCCAATTCGGCCAACGGCTGCTTCACATCGACCGAGTACTTCGAGCGCGGCGAGTGCTCTTGAGTCCAGCCGGGAGAAGCCAGCGCCAGCGATCCGCACACGACCAGCGACGCGACGGCAATCGTCCGCATTCGAATCTCCATCGAGGTTTGGTTCCCACTCATTTCGACGGCGTCTTCTCGAGACTGGCATCCGTCGGCCAATAATCCAACTCGGTCAATACGACCAAAGTCTGCTTTTCGCGTTCCAGGGTCAGTTTGACCTTTTGCCGCGGACTTCTTTCACGCATCCGCTCCAATAACTCTTCAAAATTGCGAATCGTCTGCCCATCAAAAGCGACGATTCGGTCTCCCACGCGGACTCCCGCTTTTTCCGCCGGCGAGCCCGGTTTGATCTCCTTGATCACGACTTGCTCGAACGCTTCGTCCCGCGTGATTCCCAAGTACGAGCGACGGTTCTCATCCGACCAATCCAGCCCCGCTAACAAACGCTCCCAATCGTCTTTGTAGGCATCGACCGGAACGTGGATATTCGTCGAAATCTCGTTGTTGACGCGCGAGCTGATCCCGATCACACGGCCGTCCAGATCAAAAAGGGGCCCGCCGGAATCCCCCCCCATGATCGTGCAATCGCTGATTATCATGCGCGGCTTGTTGACCTGCACCCGACCAATTCGGACCGCCGGTTCCTGTCCGGCGACGAAGGAAACCGGATACCCGACCGCCAGACACCATTGCCCTGGGGCCACGCCCGCGGAGGTCCCAAGCGGCGCGAACGGATACGTCCCTTCTTCAGTAATCTTCACCAAGCCGGCGTCGATTCCGTGGTTATTTCCCAAGGTCACCGCGGGGACACGCCGCCCATCGGGAAAGACAACGGAAATCCGATTGCCGGGTCGCTGATTGACGTGGGCACAGGTCAGAATCAGCCCATCCTCGCTGACGACGACTCCGCTCCCGCCGGAGGATAAAGCCACGGTCGCGGGCCGCACCCGAACCAGCAGTCGCCGGACATGGTCCTCCAAACGCCGCAAATCCTCCAGCGATTTGGGGGAGGACAGCTGCAAATCCTCGGGAAGGGGCGGAGCCGCCAAGATGGCGGGATCCCTGCTGCCCACTTCGCTACTTTCCGGCTGCTGTGCCGAAGTCCATTCCGCCGTAGTCCAATCGAAAACAACGAACAGGCAAAACGCGCTGAGGAGACGAGGCAAACCGACAATTCTCAACGGCGGACTCCTTTGTTCGAATAAGGCTTTGTCCCAAAACACAATTTCGCGTGTCAAGGAAACCAGCCGCGCGGCGCTAAACTATGGCTTCTTCACCCGTTCAACAACGGAAACCGCAGGCTAGCGCCATGCGGCTGATGGTTGGGGATGGTTGGTGATGGTTGGGGACAAAGCCCGGACTGCTCCAAATTATAGCCACGGGAATCGAGTTGCTGACAACTTGTACCCGGCTGGGGGAAAAAAGTTTCCCCACTGGTTACCGCATCGGCACTTGCTCCACCCTAGAATATCCAGTCTCCCTCGTTGTGCCAGACATTACGGCGGCAACTTGGGTGAAAAATGCGAGATGGATTACGTCGAGTCGAACTCGAGCGGGCGAAACCGTGGGTGAATTGACCGAAATCTTCGCCGCGATCCAGACCGGGGACTTGGCCGCCTCCCAGCGACTGCTCCCTTTGGTCTATGACGAACTGAAAGTTCTGGCCGCACAGAAAATGGCGAGGGAACCGATTGGGGGGACCTTGCAGGCGACCGTGTTGGTGCACGAAGCCTACCTGCGATTACTCGGTTCCACCGATGGACACCCACCCCGCTGGGACGGCCGCGGACATTTTTTCGCCGCTGCGGCCGAAGCAATGCGGCGGATCTTGATCGATGCCGCTCGCCGACGAACCGCCTTGAAACGAGGCGGCGCCGCCGTCCGCAACGATCCTGAAATTCTCGGGTTGATCGCCGCCACGCCCGACAAGGATCTGCTGGCGATCGATGAGGTGCTGGACCGCTTGAACGAGTCCGATCCGCAATCGGCCCAACTTGTCAAACTTCGATTTTTCGTCGGACTCAATACGACCGAAACCGCCGAAGCCCTGGGGATCTCGGTTCGCACCGCCCACGATGTGTGGGTGTATGCTCGAGCCTGGTTGCGCCGCGAGTTAACAGATTAATTCGCAATTTTTTTGCCGAATCGGCAAGTCGTTTGCGCATGATCCACTGTAGAACAATTGTCCTCAATTGTTCTACACACGATTACCCAGAACAGTTGAGGACAACTGTTCTACAATGGGTGCACCTTCGGCGCGGTAGAGGTCATGAACGAACGGGAGATCTTTCAGCGGGCCCGCAAATTCGCCGATGCGGCAGACCGCTCTCGGTTTCTGGATCAAGCCTGCGGCGGAGATCCTCAGCGGCGAACTCGCTTGGAGGAGTTGCTCCGGAACGCCGACGCCGAAGACAGCTTTCTGCAGCTCCCCGACACGCAGGGAATCGCGCCAAAATCCCCGGCGGAGCAGCCGGGCGCGAACATCGGGCCTTACCGGTTGATCGAAGCCATCGGGGAAGGCGGATTCGGCCGCGTGTACCTGGCCGAGCAAACCCATCCGATCCGTCGCCACGTGGCCTTGAAGCTGATCAAACCAGGAATGGATACCCGTCAAGTCATCGAGCGATTCGATGCGGAACGGCAAGCCTTGGCGATCCTCGACCACCCGCATATTGCCAAAGTCCTGGACGCCGGCGCCACCGACTCGGGCCAGCCCTTCTTCGTGATGGAACTGGTGAAAGGGGTGCCGATCACGCAGTTTTGCGATCAGCACCACCTGCGCCTGGCGGACCGGCTGGAATTGTTTGTCGATGTTTGTCAGGCGATCCAACACGCCCACCACAAAGGGGTGATTCACCGCGATATCAAGCCGGGCAATGTGCTGGTCGCGAAGTACGATCAGCGGCCGGTGGTCAAGGTTATCGACTTTGGGATCGCCAAGGCGACGGGGCAGCCCCTGACTGAGCAGACACTTCATACCGCGTATGGCGCGATCATCGGCTCGCTGGAATACATGAGTCCGGAGCAAGCGAGCTTGAATCAGTTGGATATCGACAACCGCAGCGACGTCTACTCGCTGGGGGTCCTGTTGTACGAGTTGTTGACGGGCAGTCCACCGTTGACGGCGGGGCGAATTCGCCAGGCGGGCCTGTTGGAGTCGCTGCGGTTGGTGCGGGAGTTCGAACCGCCGCGTCCGAGCATT
>JBGSLW010000332.1:0-19495 GCA_041740495.1 Pirellulaceae bacterium | reverse complement strand
GCGCCTGGGCGGGTGTGTAGCGGAGCGGATCGCCGGAGAGGTCGCCGGCGACCTTCTCCGCGGACTGGATGCAGTATTCGGCCAAGGTGAACCGGCCTTCCTGCATCGCCTGTTTTGCTCGGGAGAGCCATTGCTCCGCCTTTTGGCGAGCCGCGTCGTCCGGACTGGCGGGACTGGCGACGGCAGTGGAGGTTTGCGCCATGGCGTCCGTCGCTTCCCACAACGACCAGGCCGGCGCCAAACCGACGACCAAACTTAACGCAAATCTTTTGAGGGAGGCTCTCAACGCAACTCTCCTATTTCGAGTGCACAATACGCAGAATCTGAATTGTTTATCACGCCTCGGCCACCCATAAATTGATGAAAAGTTGCCTAATCGTTAATTTCGTCGCGAAAAAAATGCCTTCACTAACGAGTACAATCGGGTCGGTCCGCACTGCTTGCGCAAACCGCACGGCAAGCGGCGCGCACGCAGAGCTCAGACCGCGGGTTAATTAGAGGTGGTCCGACCCAGCGTCAAGGGCAATCGCCCCAATTCCGAATTGCCTGTTCAATTTTCGCCAGCCCGGCTTGAGGAGGTTGCGGATAATCCCCCCGTCGATTCGCCCGCGGCGCGCGAGTCGCACCGCACCGCGTCAAAGTCGCCGAAATCGCAACCGATGAAACGATCCATTCCTATGTCCCCAGCCACGCAAATCCCCCCGCTTCCCAGGACCGCCGTCGCACCTAGCAAAATCCCGACCGCCGACCAGATGTATCGCGCCTTGCTGGATCGCGATTCCAGCTTTGAAGGCGTCTTCGTCGTCGGAGTTCGAACCACCGGCATCTTTTGCCGCGTGACCTGTGCGGCACGCAAGCCGAAACGGGAAAATGTCGAGTTCTTCGCGTGCGCCTCCGAAGCGTTGGCCGCCGGCTTCCGACCCTGCCGCAAGTGCCGCCCCTTGCATGCCGTCGGGACGTCGCCCGCGTGGCTCGACAGCTTGTTGGCGGCAATCGATGCGGATCCGCAGAAGCGATGGACCGATCGGGAATTGGCCGCCCACGACCTGCAGCCGGCTCGAGTCCGCAGATGGTTCCAAGCTAACCACGGCATGACATTTCAAACTTACTCCCGCATGCGGCGTTTGGGCGCCGCGTGGACGCAGCTGCAGACCGGAAAGAGCGCCACGCGCACCGCGTTCGACAGCGGATACGAATCGCTGAGCGGGTTCGGCGACGCGCTCAAACAGTACCTGGGGACCCCTCCATCGGCAGCCGCCCAAGGGCGGGCACCGATCTGGTTGACTCGAGTCCTTACGCCGCTGGGACCGCTGCTGGCAGGGGCTACCGACCAGGGACTTTGCTTGTTGGAGTTCGCCGATCGGCGGATGTTGCCTCTGCAGCTGCGGCGTGTCACCCGGGAACTGGACCGGCGTTTGTTGTTTGGTCGGCACGCCATCCTGGAGGCGGCCCGCGAGCAGCTGGATGAATATTTCGCCGGCCGCCGCACGGAATTTACGCTGCCGCTGGAGTTCGTGGGGACGCCATTTCAAAGGCTGGTCTGGAATCAGTTGTCCCACATCCCGTATGGCTCGACCCGCAGCTACGAGGCGCTGGCCAAGGCGATCGGACGGCCCGGCGCTCCCCGCGCCGTGGGACGAGCCAACGGCGACAACCGCCTGGCGATCGTGATCCCCTGCCATCGAATCGTCCGTAGCGACGGAACATTGGGCGGCTACGGAGGCGGCAAATGGCGCAAGCAAGCACTGTTGGACCTGGAACAAAAGACGCTCCACAAATGTCCGACGTAGCTGCGGCCGCCAGACCGCGGAGACGCACACCACTTCATGACACTTGACGTCTTGCGGAATCGGGCTAGAGTTAGGGACATGAAGTTCCAACGCGCTCCCTATCGATCCAAACTGACCTTCGCTCGCGAAGCCATTCGTGACCGATTCTGGGGAGACGGTCTCATTGCCCACCTCTTGTGGGTCGCCCAGTCGATTTGCCAGGCAAGTCATCGACGCACAGCTCCCCTGCGGGTGGAATGCCCGAGCGCGGTTTGCCAGCAAAGAGTGCACCAGTAAAGGGTGCACCAGCAAAAAGTGCACTAGCAAAGAGTGCACTAGCAAAGGGTGCACCAGCAAAGGGTGCGCTGGCAAAGGGTGCTCGGCGCCAATTCCGGGCAGCCGCGTTAGCCCTTGAGGGTTGGTTGCTCAACGCATGGCGTCGGACATGTGGTTGAAACGAACGAGATAGCACGCTGCGACCAACCGCTGCGCTACAACGCATCACGAAACCATTCGCCGCACAACGTTTCGCTGCGCGACGATTATCCGCGCGACCATTAGCCGCGCGACCATTAGCCGCATGGCGCTAGCCTGCGGTTTCTTGGGTCCCGGGCGGCAGAAACCGCAGGCTAGCGCCATGCGGCTAATGATCCAACCCCCAACCCCCAACCCCCAACCTGAATCTTCCTTTATTTCTGAAGGCATCGGCGCGTGATCCCATGTGGTTGCAACTCAAACAGATTTGCTCAGTGACCTTGGTGTTATTTTCGGTGATCGACGTGATCGGCTCGTTGCCGGTGATCGTCGATCTGCGCAATCGATGTGGGCCGCTCTCGGCGCACAAGACGACGTTGGCGGCGGGGCTGATCATGATCGCCTTCTTGTTCTCCGGGGAGACGATCTTGCACCTGTTCGGCACCGACGTCCGCTCGTTCGCGGTCGCCGGCGCGTTTGTGATCTTTGCGATCGGGATCGAGATGGTGTGGGGAATCCACCTGTTCAAAGAGGATCCGGCGGGCTTCAAAACGGCGGCGATCGTCCCATTGGCATTCCCGTTGGTCGCCGGGACCGGTACGCTCACGACGATTCTGACGCTGAAGGCCGACGTCGGATATCTGGTCCTGCTGACAGGAATCGTGTTGAATCTGCTGGTGGTGTACGCGGTGCTGCGGTCCGCCGGTTGGTTGGAGCGGCGATTGGGGCCCGGCGGCCTCCATCTGGTCCGAAAGGTATTTGGAATTGTCCTCCTATCGATCGCCGTTAAAATCCTGCGGACAAATTTGTTGACTTGACCAAGGCTCATCACGACCCATCGCCCATGTTAGGATGGGTTGCGTTGGGGCGTGGGATGACGCGGACGGCGATTGTTTTCATGAAATTCATTTCCCGACCGGCACTCGTCTTGGTGGCCAAGATACTCAGCGGCGCAACCGTCCGTTGGGTGGATTGCCAACCGGACACGTGCCAACGAGTCTATTTTGCCAATCACACCAGCCACCTGGATGCTCTGGTGTTGTGGGCATCGTTGCCGCGGGCGATCCGCAGCCTGACTCGGCCGGTCGGGGCGAAGGATTATTGGACCCGCGGGCCGGTTCGTCGATACATGGCCAGCTTGTTCAACGCGATGCTGATCGATCGGACCGAGATCAAGGTGCACAGCAACCCGGTCGACGCCATGTTGCGGGAAATCGGGCTGAAGTACAGCATGATTGTCTTCCCGGAAGGGAGCCGCAACCTGACCGGCGAACTGGGGGAGTTCAAGAGCGGCCTCTATTATCTGGGGAAAAAGCGACCCGACCTGGAACTCGTGCCGGTTTACATCGATAATCTGAACCGCGTGATGCCCAAGGGGGAGGTCCTGCCGCTTCCGCTGTTGAGTTGCATCACGATCGGACCGCCGATCTGGCTGGAAAGCGGCGAAAAGAAAAACCAGTTTCTGGAGCGGGCCAGACAGGCCGTCCTCAAACTCAAAGAGATCTCTTCCTAGACTTTGGAACCTGCGGTGATGTCGGCGGCGCGATGGTGAATCCCTTATCCCCTGGTCTCTGGCGTCTGTTGGCCCAGGGCGAAATTGCGCCGGCGACCGCCGATCGCATGCCGCTGATACTGTTGGTGACGTTCCTGAGCGTGATGGTGGGGTTGTGGTTGCTGGGGGCCTTGATCAAACGGCGGGCCGCCGCATTGATCGATCCGGCGATCGTCCGCAGCTTTCGCCGGCGGATCTCCGGCAACCTCACGATGTGCCTGATTCTGGCGTTGGCCCTGTTGGTCGACCGAGTCTACACCGTTGTCTTCTTCGGGTTGGTCTCGTTCTGGGCGCTGCGGGAGTTCATTACGATGACGCCCACCCGCCGCGCCGACCACCGCACCTTGTTTGCCTTGCTCTGCGTGATGACCCCCCTGCAATACGTGCTGGTCGGGTTCAACTTGTACGAACTGTACACCGTCGTCATCCCGGTCTACGGAGCGCTGTTTGTGGCAGCCCGAGTCGCCTTCACCGACGATCCCAAACGCTTTTTGGAGCGGATCGCCAAGATCCAGTTCGGCCTGTTCATTTGCGTCTACGCCCTCTCCCACGCCCCAGCCTTGTTGTATTTGAAGCTCCAGCGTTGGGACGGCGCGCAGAACATCTACGTCCCCTGGCACGGGAGCCCTGCCGGTCTGTTGATTTTCCTGGTGGTCCTGGTCCAGCTCAGCGATTTGCTCCACTTCGTCTGGGACCGTCTGGTCGGCAAACATGTGATCGCCCCCCATATCAACGCGACCAAGACCTGGGAGGGCTTGATCGGCAGCGCCTGTTGTACGGCGATCCTGGCGATGCTGATCCATTGGCTCTTTCCGGTCACGCCCTTCACCTGGATGGGCGCGGGCGTGATGGGCTTGATCGTTTCGGTGATGGGGGCTTCCGGCGCCATGACGATGTCGGCGATCAAGCGGGACCGGGGCGTGCAAGATTTCGGCACGTTGATCCAGGGGCATGCCGGCGTGTTGGATCGAATCGACTCGTTCTGCTTCGCGGTCCCCATTTTCTTCCACGTCACGCGGTTTTTCCTGATCGCCCCTCCCTAGTCGCAACACCATGGCCACCCCGCACCCGATCGATTCCGACACGCTGGCGGCTGCCCTCCAGGCTTCCGGATTGGAATGGCCCCATCCCGAAGTGCTGCCGGTGATCGAAGATTATTGCCGGGCGCTGTGGAAGGAGAACGAGCGGCTGAACCTGACTCGGCATCTCGATTTCCCAACCTTCGTTGCTCGCGATCTCAACGATGTGGTCCAAGTCAGCAAGCTGCTCCGCCCCAAGGAAGAGGTGTTGGATATCGGCAGTGGGGGAGGCGTCCCCGGCGTCGTGCTGGCGATCCTTCGCCCCGACTTGCAGATCACGCTCTGCGAGTCGGTGGGAAAGAAAGCCGAAGCATTGCGTCGTTTGATCGAGCCGCTACCCAACCCCGTCCGCCTTTATCACGGCCGCGCCGAAGACTTGTTGGAGTTGGAACGCTTCGATGCGGCGATCGCGCGGGCAATCGGTCCGCTCGCCAAAATCTGCCGTTGGTTTCACGACCACCTGCTGGCGATGGGACGCCTGCTGGCACTCAAAGGGTCGCGCTGGCCCCAGGAACTTGCCGAAGCCAAACTGCTTCCCGAATTCAAGAAATTTCAATGGAAGCTCGCCATGGAATACCCGATGTTGGGTACGGAATCAAAGGCCTACATCTTGAAGCTTTGGGCAAAAGGCGCGCCGGAGCGTTAGATTCTCGGGCCGATTGCAACCTACACACCGGCCCTACCCAAATCCCATCGGTCCACGATGATGCCTCGGGGTTGATCCCCGAGGAGGATTCACGTTCAACCTACCGACGCGGCCCTACCCTTCACTCATCTTCGGCCGAGCCGACGACGTGCCAACACAGAGCGGCATCCCGAGGCCGAATCGAGAGGTGCGTCGTTGCCGGAACGCACCCGCTCGATCGGCAGCCGACCCGTTCCAACCGCAGATCGTCCAGATTCGCGCAGATTGCTCAAACCCCGCCAAATAGTGTACATGTGTATACTTATTTTTGGTCTTGAGAAGAAAAGAGACCGCAGATCATCTTCTGACTTTCCTTCTTTCTCTGTTCCCTCCGGTTGCTCCTGTTCCAATCTTCTTTTCTTGAACAGGAGGCACCGGAGAAAACAGAGGAAGATTGCGAAGCCACCGCCGCATGCAGAGACATTTCCCAACATTGGAAATGCCTGCCCGCGACGTGAACAAGGGGACACACCCCCGTTCCACGCCCCTGGATGCCTCGGGGTTGATCCCCGAGGAGAATTCACGAGGGTCTGACCTCATGCTGATGCTCTTCATCAACGATGCCTGCAAGTTGGAGCTGTTAGAAACCGCCGAGTTGACATCGTACCGTGATTACGCATTGAACGAGGGGAACGATCGGTCGCCGCTCGTGGCACGGTTCAGAGCCAACGAGAGCGGACATCGGTTTTGCGCAGCTGCGAGCAAAACGCGCGCCAGAGCGATAGAATCGGCGCGGGTTTTTCTTTCGCCGACATTTTCCACTTGGTCGGTAGGCGACTTTCCAGCATTCCCATCGCCTGCGTCCTTTTTTATCATAAGATTCAAGGTACCGTGCCGAAGTAGGTGGAGTGCGATTCGGGCGCTGCCGCCATCGATCGCCGATTCCAATTGAAACAACCTTGACGGCGAGAGTACAATAGCCTACGAATAAACTAGATCCTCTGGTTATCACGGCTGAGGGACCATTAAATTGGGTTGGCTTGGGTCATCACGGCTTGTGCTTAGCACGTCGGACTCCGCCTTTCTCCCAGCAGCTCCCATTGCTGCAGTAATACCAGAGGGTTGAAAACAGAAGCCGCCGAGCGTTCGCGCCCGGCGGCTTTTGTTCTTTACCGTAGAACCATTGTCCTCAATGGTTCCCCCCGGCACCGTAGAACAACTGTCCTCAGTTGTTCCCCCGGGTCTCGGAAATTCAGCCAGCCGCCCATTGTTCCCTGGGGGGCGTATCGCGCAGAGTCACAACCACTCGGATGGCTTCCGCCAGCATCACGCCGGCCAACAACAGCAACACTAGCCCCGCGTAGGGCACCGGATCGGCCGGCCACTGCCATTTGCCGTCGACGCCGCGAAATCTCGGAAACGTCAAGATCGCCAGAGCCCAAGTGCTCATGCTGAACATCCAGACGGCCGGCGCCGCGACGACGGGCCAGACCCACCAAGCACGTCGCGTTCGCCACAGCCAGACGGTCACGCCGACCAGGGTGAGCGCGGCCAGCAGTTGGTTGCTGGCGCCGAACAGCGACCAGAACATCCGGTAGGCCGGCTGGCCGGTCGACGCGGGATGCCGCAGCAGAAAGTAGATTGGAATCCCCACCGTCAACACGGTCCCGAGCCAGCGGCCGGCGCGCCCCTTGAGCCCCGTCAGCTCTTGAATGATATAGCGTCCCAGGCGGGCGCAGACATCCAAGGTGTCGTACACAAACGTCGTGAACGCCATCAGGGCGAAGGCCATTCCAAACCCTTTGTCGACGTGGATCACCTCCAAGAACCGCCCGATGCCGAAGGCGTACACTTGGTTGGGGGACTTGGTCAGCTCGGTCGACCCCGCCGCGAACATCATCACGCAGCAGAGCGAGACGACGGCGACCAGCCCCTCCAGCAACATCGTCCCGTAGCCGACCACCTTGGCATCGGACTGCCGCCGAAGTTGTTTCGAGGTCGTCCCCGAGGCGATCAGCGAATGGAATCCGGAACAAGCTCCGCAGGCGACCGTGATGAACAGCATCGGAAACAGCAACATCGCGGCGCCGTTGCTCTCCACTTCCCATCCGCGGAACGCCGGATACTGCACGCGCATTCCGCCGAAGACGAGTCCTAGTCCGGCGGCCGCCAACGTCAGGTAGAGAAACCAGCCCCCCAATTGCCCGCGCGGTTGCAGCAACAACCAGACGGGCGCCACCGCCGCCGCCACGCAGTAAAGTAGGATCCCGACTCCCCAGATTTTGCGAGCCAGAGCGGGTCGATCTCCCGCGGAAAAATTCGTCAACCAGGACTCGATATCCAAGGGAATCGATCGGCTGACGGCGATGGCGCCCGCCACCAGCAGGATGAACAACGCGGTGGTCCAGCCCGCCGGCCATTTGGCAAACCGGATCAGGAGACCCATGACCATAGTCAAAACCAGGTAGAGCGCCGAACTGGTGGCGATGGCGCCCCCGCCGACGCCGCCGTTTTCCTCAGTGGCCGGCCCGACGAACGACGCTGCCGTGATATCGGTGAACGCCACAATGATGTAGACCAAGGCAATCCAGATGAATATCAGAAACAGCAGATAAGCCAGCGGGCTCATGTGCTGCCGCACGACTTCGGCGATGCTGCGGGCTCGATGCCGGAGCGACGCGACCAGCGCCAAGAAATCATGCACGCCGCCGATCAAAATGGCGCCGACTAGAATCCAGAGCAGTACGGGGAGCCAACCGAAGGCGATCCCCGCGACGATCGGCCCGACAATCGGACCGGCCGCGGCGATCGCGGAAAAATGTTGGGGAAGCAAAGCACTGGCTGTCAGCGGCTGGAAATCGACGCCATCCTTCTGGACCACCGCCGGCGTCGGCTGCCGATCGTCTAGCTCCACCAGTCTGGCCAGCAGGCTGCCGTACAGGCGATAGGCCATCGCCAGCACAACCGCCGAGCCGACGACCACCAGCATCAAACTATCCATCCGATAAACTCCACGCCACCAAGATCGAAGTCGTTGTCGGACGCATCGACAATCTATCCCAAATTACCCTTTCGCCCACCCCCAGGCCAGAGCGCAGATCGAAGAGCCCTGCCTCTGCCGGCGGGAACTGTTCGTGTGACATTCTCTGTGAACCATCATTGCTACGAAGGCGATTGCGGGTTCCCAACTCAACCCGAAAGTCGCCAACGGTCGAAACATGGCTTGAGCGGCGCTCCGTGCGGGAAGTACGTCGGAAACAGGACCTCAGGTCTGTCGGCGAAAAGAGCTTATCGACTTTTTCCGGCAGCGCAACCGAGTCACAATAGACACGTGCCCCCTCGATACGCCGACCAGAAGCCACTTGGAAGACGAACTTTATTTCGTGAGCCAGCCCCCTGAAACCGCCGCAGTGAATCGGCAACCGACCGCTGGACGGCAGCCCGCAGCCTTTGAGTCCAGGCTGCGCATCGCCATCATCGTGCTGGTGGTCTGCACCGACATCAGCCTGCTCTTTAGCGTTCAGATGTATCTGATCCTATCGACAATCGATCCGGCGGCAGCCTCCTGGACGAGGGCGTTGCGTGGCTCCATGAGCTATTGGTATTCCTGGGCACTGTTGGTGTTTCCAGTCGTTTGGACCAGCCGGCGATTTCCGCTCGGCAGGAACAACTGGTTCCGTCATTCGATGGTCCACATCACCGGTGCGCTGCTGACCGCATCGTGCCACACCGTGATCTGTGCAACCCTGTACTGGCTGATCGATGCCGAAACTCAGACGGCGGCGACGTGGATGTCCGCGTTGCTGTCGCAGGCCGTTTACTATTTCTGCTGGGACCTGCTCATCTATATGGCGATTGCCGGTCTGGAGCACGCGGTTCGCCATTACCGCGAGTCGCAGACGCAGCAGTTGCATGCCGTTCAACTGAGGTCGCAGTTGTCGCAAGCCCGGTTGGACGCGCTGCGGATGCAGCTCAATCCGCATTTCCTGTTTAACAGCCTGAACGCGATCGCTGAATTGATCCATGAGAATCCCGAACTGGCGGACGAGATGCTGACGAGACTCGGCGCCCTGTTGCGGCGAATCCTGGACGAGCGCGGCGATTTGACGGTGCCGCTGCACCAGGAACTTGAGTTTGCTGAGGAGTACCTGCAAATCGAACAAACTCGATTCTCTGACCGGCTGCGAGTTTCCATCGACCTCGCCGATCCGATCGAACACTTCCCTGTGCCAAGCCTGATCCTGCAACCCTTAATCGAGAACGCGATCAAGCATGGGATTGCCAAGGATCAGGGGGAAGGCTTTATCCAGATTTCCGCGTTCCGGCGTGAAAACACAGTTTGCATCCAGGTAATCAACGGTTGCCCAGACGACCCGATCGCAAACCAGTTACCGGAGCGCCATGGCCTGACGATCGTGCGTCAGCGTTTACAGGAACGGTATGGCGACCTGGCCTATCTGGACGTTGAGACGCCGACGGTTGGGCGATTCGTCGCGACAATCCATATTCCGATTGAGAACAACGTATTCCGCGAAGCAGACGCCCATCCCAAATCCCGTTGAAACTCTCACCTGGCACTCTCCCCCAAAGCGGGAGAGAGGATGAGAGGAAAGGCTCAAGGTTCGACGCGCCGATGAACACGATTCGCACAATGATCGTTGACGACGAACCTTTGGCGCGGAAACGGCTCTTGCGGCTGCTCAAGTCCCATCCCGACCTGGAGGTTGTCGCAGAATGCAAGAACGGAGACGAGGCTGTCGACGCCGTCACGATGCGCCGACCCGATTTGGTATTTCTGGACATCCAGATGCCGGGTCTCGATGGGTTTGAAGTGATCGAGAAGCTGGCTGTCGGGAAAATGCCGGCGATTGTGTTTGTCACGGCCCATGCGCAGCATGCGATTCAGGCGTTTGAGGTCGATGCCCTCGATTACCTGTTGAAGCCCATTGACGCGACGCGGCTGGAGAAATCCGTGCAGCGTGTTCGCGAGCGTTTATCCCAAGGGCAGAACGAATCACTCGATGTTTACGCCCGTCTGCTGGATGCCATTGAGCATTCTCAAGGCCGACCAAAATGGTTGACACGTGTTCTGGTCACGTCGCAGAAACGATCCATTCTGCTGCGGACCGATCGGATCCACTGGATCGAGGCCGCGGGAAAGTATGCGCGGTTGCATTGCGAGAAGAGTAGTTTCCTGTTACGCAAATCCATGGCGGAGCTGGAGTCTTCACTCGACCCGGATCGTTTCCTCCGCATCCACCGGTCCGCAATCGTCAACCTCGACTTTGTCAAAGAGTTTCAACCGTTTTTTCACGGCGAACTGCGAGCCATCTTGCTGAACGGCGCCGCGCTCCCCGTCAGTCGACGGATGAAGTCGCGATTGAAGCAATAGTCCCGGCCGCTCTTCCTCCCTGTGTGGTGGCGGGGCGTCCACGCGACCGGCGCGGGGCTGGATTGGTGGTCCGCCAGGTCGTTCGATAGCGCCGCCGGCTTTCTATTTCAGCCGCTCGTACCTTCTTTTGACCGTTCGTGGCATTTCAGGCGACATTCCTGCGATCGCCTGGAAAATGGTGTGAGAACATCTTCTAGTGGAGATATCAGAAATGAAAACGGTCTTGGTTTGGTTCATTCTGGGCATGGCAACAACCGAATTGATGGCAGGGAGGCAAGAACCGCTTGATGAGAATGTGCAGCTGCCCCTGCCGCGCATTCTCGACCAGGATCCCAAACTCAATAATCTGGTCGATCCGGACGGCTATGCGACGTGCCCGCTCGGCGCGTTGGGCAACGTCCGCAAGCTCGGCTCCGGAACGCGACCGATGATCTTGATTCCGGGGCTCGGTTTTGGCGGCGACGTGTTGGTCGAGTTCGTTAGGCCCTACCTCGACGATTACCGTATTTACTTGATCACATTGCCAGGTTTTGCCGGCACCGCGGCGCCCCCCTGTCCGCCTGAAAACACCAGCTTCGGCGAGCAAACGTGGACCTTGGGCTGCCAGGCCGCGATCGAGAAACTGATACACGATGAGAAAATCGAACATGCCATCGTGGTGGGGCATTGGCTGACGGGTACCCAACTTGCGTTGCGTCTGGCAATCCACCATCCGGAAGTCATTGAAAAGGTCGTGATCTTGTCGGGGTCGGCGCGGATGATGTCCACCGACCCCCGGATGGCTCCCCACCTCGAATCGTTGGAACGCCGGATCGCGGCGGTAGATAAGTTTCTGGCGCCGCAGTGGTTCAAAACGGTGACGCGTGAGACGTGGGACGACAACAACTTTCTACCGGGCGATTATGCCGTTCACCCGGTCCGAGGGCTCCGGTTGTGGCGAGAGGCCGCCCGCCCGCCATTGCACGTTTGGGTTCGTTACCTGTGTGAGTTTCAGGCCCAGGATAGCTGCCTCGACTTGGATCGATTGTCGACGCCTACTTTATTGCTGATTCCGGGATTCGAGGGGAACTACCACGACCCTGGGAACGACTACATGCAGCTGTTTTGCCACCAGAGCTGGGATGGGTTTTGGGAAAACCATCCACAGATCACTCGCCAGATTATTCCAAACTCGCGAATTTGCATGTGGCTCGATCAACCAGAACTCGTGCACGATGCGATCGCCAGTTTTCTGCAAGGCGGCCGTTGATAAGGTAAGCGTTCCCCGGGGCGAACAACAGAATGGTTTACGTTGAGGGGGTCAGACCCCAAATATTTTTCATTTTCTTCGTTTAACGCCAAGCCGGAGGCGCCGGCTTCGAGCTGAACAGCAAACGCCAAGCCGGCGCCTCCGGCTGGGCGTTCAACGAGATGGTGGAAAGTGGGATAGACTCTTAGGTCGCAGTGGCACGGAACAAGGGCCCAACGAAGAGGACAAGCCATGGATGAAGTGTCGAAGATCGAGATCCGCGACGAGCGGCCGGGCGATGTGGCGGCCATTCGCGACGTCAATCGACTGGCCTTTTCCCAGGACGAAGAAGGCCGGATCGTGGAGGCGCTGCGCGCCAATGGAGCCGCGACGCTGTCTCTGGTGGCGATCGATAACGGCGTGGTGATCGGACACATCATTTTTAGCCCGGTTTTCGTCGGGGCAGTCCAAGGCGTTGGGCTGGGTCCGATGGCTGTGCATCCGACGTACCAACGGCGCGGAATTGGCAGCCGCCTCGTGGAGGCCGGCCTGGAGCGTCTTCGCAGCGAGGGCTGTCCATTTATCGTTCTCGTCGGGCATCCCGAGTTCTACCCGCGCTTCGGGTTTGAGCGGGCGGCAGGCTACGGGCTGACCTGCCAATGGCCGGTCCCGGATGAATTCTTCCTGGTGAAGGTCCTGGATTCCAAGGTGATGGATCGACTTCGAGGCGAAGCGCGTTACCGAGACGAGTTCGCGGGCGCCGAGTGAAGCTCGCAGAGCTCAGGACTGGAGGGCGCAGGGGCCCCTGGCTGGACACGGTACGTCGCTCGCGCGAAAGACTCAGGCGCTCTGGTCCGCGGATACACCGAATTGGAGCCGGTCGTCGATTGCTTCGTACGCGCTCAAGTCCTTCCGTTCAGTGCCGCGGCCGCCGACGTCTACGATGAGCTTCGCCCCGCCATGCGTCGCGCTGCGCTTGTTCGACTGAGAATTCGCTGTGCTGGACGAGACGGCCCAACACGGCGTGGGGATTGTCCGTCAAGAAAGCGTCGATCGTGTTGGAATAGTATGCGCGTTGCATGCAATGATTTTACATAAGCGTTCACAGGGTGGATCCCATTTGGTTCACTTTCTAGACTCGTGTCTCGGTGTGTGCCGCTGTTTGAAACGTTCCAACCAGCCGAAAAACGCGTCAAACCTCCAACTCGTGAACGGTTGCGTCGAGGCAAATGCAACCCTGCGCGGGAAACTGTCGGGCGGGTTACAATTGATCGCAGGCGGCGATTGCCCTGGCGGCATTGTAAGGAGTTCGCGGCCGCCGATCCGGCGAAGGCGTTCAAGGTAAGGTGCGGGTATGCTACGAAATCGAAATTGGCGATGGTGGAGTATTTGCGGGTTTTGTTGCGGGCTGATTTGCGAATTTGCAGCTGCCGCCCCTGTCGACCAGCCCTTGTTCACCCTGCGATATGCTGGGGAATTGAGCGATCAGCCGTTGGATGGCAGGTTGCTCCTGTTGCTGTCGACGAATGCGGAAGACGAGCCGCGGTTTCAGGTCTCCGACAGCTTTCGATCGCAGCAGGTGTTTGGCTTGGATGTCGAGGGCTGGAAATCCAATGCGGTTCAGAGTTTCCGAGGGTCCGAGGATGGATTTCCGGTCCGGCAACTGGCGCAACTGCCGGCGGGCCGGTACCGCGTTCAGGCGGTGTTCCACCGTTACGAGACGTTTCATCGCGCCGACGGCCACACGGTCAAGCTGCCGATGGATCGTGGCGAAGGGCAGCAGTGGAACCGCGCCCCGGGGAACTTGCTGAGCGAACCGCGATGGATCGACTACGATCCGTCCGCCGGCAAACCGGTGGAGATTGTGCTCGATCGATCGATTCCGGCCATTCCAGATCCGCCCGAGACTCCCTCCATCAAACATCTTCGCATCGAGAGCAAGTTGCTGAGCGAGTTTTGGGGGCGGCCGATGTACTTGGGCGCCCACGTGCTGCTGCCGGCGGGATTCGACTCGCACCCCGAAGCTCGCTACCCGCTGATGATTTTCCACGGGCATTTTCCCTACGACTTGGGAGGCTTTCGCCCCGAGCCCCCCGATCCCGATCTGAAGCCGGAATACTCGGAACGGTTTCAGTTGGAAGGCTACAACCGGATCGAGCAGGAGGTGGCGCACCAGTTCTATCTGGACTGGATCAGCGAGAAGTTCCCGCGAGTCCTGGTCGTGGAATTGCAGCATGCCAACCCGTACTACGACGACTCGTATGCGGTGAACTCGGCGAATCTCGGGCCGTACGGCGACGCGATCACGCACGAATTGATTCCCGAGATCGAGCGGCAGTTTCGCGGTATCGGGCAAGGGTGGGCGCGATTTTTGTACGGCGGATCCACCGGCGGCTGGGAGGCGTTGGCGGCGCAGGTCTTTTACCCTGCCGAGTACAACGGTTGTTACGCCGCCTGTCCCGATCCGATCGACTTCAGAGCCTACACCGTCGTGAACCTGTACGAAGACCAAAACGCCTACTATCGCCAGGGACCGTGGGGACGCGTCCCCCGGCCGGGGCGGCGAAATTATTTAGGGCATACCGACGCGACGCTCGAGGACATGAACCACTTCGAACTGGCGCTCGGTACGCACAGTCGCAGCGGCCAGCAATGGGATATCTGGGAGGCGGTCTATTCGCCGGTGGGCGCCGACGGCTACCCCCAACCGATTTGGAACAAGCGGACGGGGATGATCGACCCGCGGGTCGCGGCGTATTGGCGGGAGCATTACGATCTGGGGAACATCTTGCAGCGCGATTGGAGTACGCTCGGGCCAAAGCTGCAGGGCAAGATCCACCTCTATTGCGGCGATATGGACAATTACTATTTGAACAACGCGGTGTACCTGGTCGAGACGTTCTTGCGCAAGGCAGAGCCGGCCTTCGGCGGCGAGGTTACCTACGGCGACCGGGCGGAACATTGCTGGAACGGCGATCCGACGCGCCCCAACGCCATTTCCCGCTTGCGCTACCACAGCATGTTCATCCCCAAAGCGGTCGAGCGAATCTTGCGGACCGCCCCGCAAGGCGCCGACCTCGACAGCTGGCGGTATTGATCGCAAAGTGTAGAACAGTTGTCCTCAACTGTTCTGCGGCGGAAAGCAAGTTTCCACAAACGGCAGGTGTTCTGGAGCGGGAGGAGAGAACAATTGAGGACAATTGTTTTCCAGTGGGCGGGGCAATTGAGGTGAGAACAATTGAGGACAATTGTTCTACGTGGGCGGGGCAATTGAGGAGAGAACAATTGAGGACAATTGTTCTACGTTGGGCAACTTGGCAAATGCACGGGATCGTGGATAATCGAGGTCTTTTGACAGGTGCACGATGACGCCGGGACAAGAAACGCCAGAGCAGAATTTTGCGAAGTTGGGGCTGGAGCTCCCGCCGCCGCCCAAGGCGGTTGGCTTGTACAAGCCATGCCTGGTGGTCGGGAATTTGTGTTTCACATCGGGGCACGTTCCGCTGAAGTCCGACGGGACGCTCTATCAGGGGTGCGTTGGTCGCGAGGTCGACAAGGCGGCGGCGGTGTTGGCCGCTCGCCAGGCTGGCTTGGCGATCCTGGCGACATTGCGAGCCAGGCTCGGATCGCTCGATCGCGTCCAGCGGGTGATCAAGATGTTGGGTTTTGTCAATTGTGTCCCGGAGTTTCAGGAACAGCCGGCGGTGCTGAATGGTTGCAGCGAGCTGTTCGCGCAGGTCTTCGGAGCGGATGCCGGCGTCGGCGCCCGGAGCGCTGTCGGCACCAACGCTTTGCCGTTAGGAGTCACCGTGGAAGTGGAAGCGATTTTTGAGTTGCGTGCGGAATGAGTGCGGAGATGTCGCCGGCGGTGACCGCCGAACAACTGGATCTGGCGCTCGCTCAAATCGAATCGGCGCGGCGTTATACCCTGCAGCTGCTGGAGGGCTTGAGCCCGGAGCAGTGGTATTGGGCGCCGCCGGCGCCGACCACGCATATTGCCTGGCAAGTCGGGCACATCGCGGTGGCCGAATACGGGTTGGTGCTCTTTCGGCAAAGGGGGCGGTTGGAGGTCGACGCCCAGCTGATGTCGGGAGAATTTCGCAAATTGTTCATGAAAGGGACGAATCCGACCGTCTCTGCGGCGAACTACCCCACGCCGGACGAGATCCTGACGACCTTGGCCAAAGTCCATCGCCAGGCTTTGGACGAGGCGCGGACCTATCCGCCGGCGAGTTTGAGTGCAGCGAGCGAACCGCCGCATGCGGGGCCCGCCAACCGGTTGGGTTCGCTGTTGTGTGCCGCCCACCATGAAATGGTGCACGCTGGACAAATCGGACTATTGCGGCGGATGCAAGGACTGCCGCCGGTGCGATAGCGGTTGGACTTTGGGCGAGCGTGGCCACGAAAAGATGAGATAAGAGCCTATCCCATTACCATTCGGCCCCTTCACCCTGCCCTCTCCCCCGCAGCGGGGGGAGGGTAATCGAAAAGGCTCTATGTATTGCGAGGGGAGTCCGCGTTTGGGTTCGCCGATCGTTCAAGTCGAATCGTTGACCAAGGTCTACCAAGGCTTCGTCGCGCTGGATGCGTGCACGCTGGCGATCGAGCGCGGCCAGGTGTTCGGCTTGCTGGGGCCGAACGGCGCGGGAAAGACGACGCTCATCCGGTTGTTGATGGGATTCCTTCGCCCGACGTCGGGGTACGCTCGGATCGACGGTTTCGACACCTACCACGAGTCGTTGGCGGTCCATCGTCGGGTGAGCTACATTCCGGGAGAACCGCGTCTGTTTCGCTTGATGCGCGGAAAACACGTTTTGGAGTTTTTCGCGGGAGTCCGTCCGGATGGCGACTTCGACCGCGCCGTGCGGATTGCGGAGCGATTGGATTTGGACCTGTCGCGCTGGGTGGGACTGATGTCGACGGGGATGCGGCAGAAGTTGGCGTTGGCGGTCTGCCTCTCGATCGACGCCCCGCTCTACATCTTGGACGAGCCGACTGCGAACCTCGATCCCACGGTGCGCGGGGAGGTGATGCGGCTGATCACCGAGGCGAAAACGCGGGGCAAGACCGTGATTTTCTGCTCGCACGTCCTCTCCGAAATCGAAGAGGTCTGCGATGACGTGGCCATCTTGCGGGCTGGCCGCCTGGTCCACCATCAGTCGATCCACGAGTTGAACCGGCGGCACCGCTTGCAGGCGCAGATTCGCGGCGAGATCCAGTTGCCCGCGCAGATCCCCGGGTGCGTGATCGAGCGGCGCGGCGACCTGCTGGAAATGGAAACGGAAGGGGAATTGGATCAAGTCTTGCCCTGGTTGCACCAGACTGGAATTCACGACGTGCATGTGCAGCGCGTCGGGTTGCGAGCCGTGTACGAACATTATCATGCGGCGGGCGGAGACATCGAGTCATGAACCGCTCGCTGTGGGTGAAGAACTTTCGCGAGGCGATGTGGCTGGGCCTGGCCTGCGTCGCCTATGCCTTCGGATTCTCGCTGGTTCGAGTGTTCGTCGTGTCCGAGTTCGACACGAATCGCTTCAAGACGATCCTCGATTTAATCCCGGACACCTTCAAGTCCTTCACGCCGGTCGATTTCGAGTGGGTCATCTCCTACGCCGGGCGGATCGCTTTCAACTTGGACGAGCCGATGTTGATCGCGATCGTCGCCTTGTGGGCGATCGCCCGCGGATCGGATGTCGTGAGCGGCGAGCTGTCGCGGGGGACGATGGAGATGCTGCTGGCCCAGCCGGTGACCCGCCGCGCCGTGTTCGCCAACCAATCCTGGGTGACGCTGGGAGGCTTGCTCCTGATCGTGGCCGCCGCCTGGCTGGGGATGTGGTTCGGCGTGCAGATCAGCTCAGTCACCGAAACGCCGCTCAAGACCCCGTGGGAGACCCTGACTCAACCGATGTGGGATCAGTTGCGCACGTCGTGTGGATTCGTGTTGGATGCGTTGGGATACCAGCCCCCGGTCGAAGTCAGCCGGGAGATTCGATTGCGGGACGAAGTCAACTGTGCCGTCTTTTGGCCAGGTTTGTTGAACCTGTTTTGCTTTGGATTCTTCCTCTGCGGGCTGGCGGCGATGTTGTCGGCGGTCGACCGACACCGCTGGAGAACCATCGGCCTGGTCACCGGGATTTATACGGTGATGGCGATGTTCAAGCTGGTGGGAATGTCGTTGAAAAGCGGCGGCATGTTCTTGTGGTTCACTTTTTTCACGTTTTATGAGCCGGAGCAGGCGATCGAAATGTACCAGAAGTCTCCGGCCTCGCTCTGGTCATGGGTTACCTGGAACCAGCAAGGCCAGTTTGCAAGTTTGGGGCCGATGGCGAATAATCTATGTCTGGTGGGATTGGGTTTCGCGTGCTACTTCGCCGGAGCCAGGTTCTTTGCGCGCCGCGATTTACCCGCCCCGCTTTGAACTGCCAACGATTCACTCGGCACCTTGTTATTCTGGGGACGATCCCTTGTCCAACGCGGCTGGCCCCTTGACCTTTGCGTGTCCCCGGTGCCAGGTGATTTTGCGCGTCGATCCGGCCCGAGCCGGTGAGAGAATGCGGTGTGAGCATTGCCAGGCGGAGTTGGTCGTCCCAGGGAGCCGCCCGGCGACGGCGACGCCGTTTGACGATTTGTTCGAGCTCGATACGAGCGGGACGGGGCTCGATCCGCGAACGGGCAAGCAGGCCGCGTCGCCCCCCCGCTCCGTTCCGGCACTCCCCCCCGATTTGCTGGCGGAATTGGGAGGTGCTGCGCAGGCGACTCCGGGGCGACCTGAGCAGGAAGCCGAGAACGATTTCGTGTTATTGCCGCTCGAGAATTCGGATAACGAGTTCCGCGTCGGCCCGCGTCCCTCCACGGATTTGGCCGCCGATCCGTTCGCCCAGGACGACGATGCCCCGATCCGCTTGGAGGGGATGACCGCAATCGACCCGCACGAGCGAATGGTGCACGTTCGTTGCCCGGTTTGCGACAGCGTGATGTTAGCGGCCGCAAGTCAGATCGGCTCGCAAATTCAATGCACCGACTGCCATTCGACGGTGCCGGTGACCGCGGAGAGGCCCGAGGCTTCGCCGGGTCGGAATGCGAACCAGCTTCCATCGCGAACCGAGGAACCCCCCGAGGAGCCCGACCTGTCTCCGTTCCCCGATTTGGGTCCTGGGTTCGAAGAACCACCCGCGGCAGCGATCGACGAATATGTGCTGGCGCCGCTGACGGAAGATCATCTCCGCCCTCGCGTGGACGAGACGATGTTGACCGAAACTGGCGTCGAGGCAAGTCGGTCGGTTGGCCGACCGAGGCCGAACGTGAGCGAGACCGGTCGCCAAGGCGTGCCCGAGTTGAATGCGGAGGAGCCGCGGCCGGAGCGAGGCGGCCCCCGC
>JBGSLW010000331.1:0-12099 GCA_041740495.1 Pirellulaceae bacterium | reverse complement strand
CCGGCGCTCTCGCAGGCGTCGGCCAACATCACCACGGCCGCTTCGGGGGATTGCGGTTTGGGACCAGGGTAGCGAAAACTCGATTCATCCGGTTCCCCGTTTTCGCTCGCCTGTTGGGCAGCTTGTTTGAAGAAGTATTCGACCAGCGTCGTACCATGGTGTTGTTCGATGATATCGATCACCCGTTGCGGCAGGTGGTGCTGCCGCCCCATCTCAGCCCCTTCTTTGACGTGGGCCACAATCACCAGCGTGCTCATCGTGGGGACCAGGTCATCGTGTTTGCTGACGCCGCCGACTTGATTCTCGACGAAGTACTCCGGCTTGCGCATCTTTCCGATGTCGTGGAAATAGGATCCGACGCGGCAGAGCAGGCCGTTGGCGCCGACCGCTTTGGCCGCGGATTCCGCAATCGAGGCCACGCTGATGCTGTGGTTGTAAGTTCCCGGCGCCCTTTGCACCAATTCCTTGAGCAAGGGATGGTTGGCATCGCTCAGCTCCAGCAAATTGATATCGGTCTGGATATTGAACCACTGTTCCAGGAAGGGGAGGATCGCGGTCAGGAACAACGCTGCCATCATAGCCGCGCCGCTATAGACCATTCCATCGAACAGCAGCCCGCCCGTGAGCGGGCGATTGAGCATGTAGTTGACGCCGACATGGGTCGGGCCCGCCACAGCCGCCAGCGCGAATCCGACGTAGATCAGTCGGGTACGACTGCGGATCGAGCGGCAGAGCAAACCTGCGGTGCACGCCGTCCCGGCCAACAAGACGAACTCGCCCAGTCCGTAGCCGTGTGCCAGCGCAAACACCAGGCTCGCCACCCCCCCCAGCAGAATCGCCAACTCGGCCGAGTACGCGATCGCCACCAGCATCGACAACATCGCGATCGGGATCAGCTCGGCGCGAGACTCGACATTCCAGGTCACCATCCAGGCGGCGATCAAGGCGACCAGCCACATGCCGATCAGCGCTGCGAAATGGCCCAAATCGTCCAGCAACTCGCGGTTGCGATACCGCAGGAATCCGGCGATCAGCAGGAATGACGCCCCCATCATGCCCAGAAAGGCCAGCGTTCGAAGGAATGTGGCAGCCAATGGCTGGCTGGCCACGTACGCAGCGTGCTCCGCCCGTAACAAGTCGATATCGGATTTCTCCAGGGCTTTTTGACTTAGCGGAGCATCGGGTGTCCCCACCGGATGGACCGCAATCTCCAGGCGGTCACCCGGCTGAAACTCTTTGTACACCGGGGGCAAGGCGTCGATCGCCTCCTGTGTCTTCTGCCGCGTGGTGGCTCGATCCCAACTGAGGGTGGTCGGGAGCTGCCAATTGCACCAGGCGAAGAGCCGTTCCGCGACGAATTCGTGATCGGCGATCACATCGGAGATGCGCGCCAACTCTTCGCGCAGCCGCCGTTGGAAATCCAACCGGATCTCATCGATCCGAACTTTGGAGACGTCGACTGGTCGCGCCACCTCGGGCGATTCGGCGTCGGTGTAGACGTAGATTTCCTCCATGTTCCCTTCGGACAGCTGGTGCTCCAGGCTGATCAGCAATCCATTCCGCTCGAAGTCCCGAAATGCATGTTCCAGGGCGCCGGACAAGGCCTCCAGCGTCTCGTCTTTTTCCAACGCGGTGACAAATCTGGAGAAGCTCTCGAAGTTGACATTGGCCGTTTCCGCCTGGGGGATTTGTCCGGAACTGTCCAGGTAAAAATCGCCCCAAAGTTCCGGCTTGAGGTCGTCGTATTTGCGCCCGCGAATCTCGAAAATCCGATCGGGAACGGCCTTCCGCAGCGCCTTGAGCTTTTGCGTATTGTTGTGGTAGTAGCAGCGAGCCACCGTCCGCGCCAGCGTCTTCGACTCGCTGGTCGCTTGGGCATCGACGTACTTGAACTTGACTCGCGCCTGCAATTCGTGCAACGGAGTCTGCCGCGCGCGGTAGGGGAAAGGGGGCGCCCATCCCCAAAACACAAGCCAGATGGTCAGGCTGGCCAACGCCCCGATCCCGACGCGATTCCAGAAATAGGGTTCGCGCAGAAAATCCATGACGGGGCGCAACGAGCCCTTGGGTTCGGGAATTTTCCAGCGCGGTCGAACGGGACTATTTTCAGCCATGGGGAACAGGGACAGGCCCGCGGCCGACTGAGGGAATACTCCGCAGTCGGACGCCCAACCTGGCCCTGGAATTTACTCTAACAGGGTTCGACGTATTGTAGGACGTTTTCTGGTGGAAACGAATGGCAAACACGCATCGCCTCAGGATTCCGCATTTGCGGAGGTCCCCGGAGCGGGGGACACCCCCCGCGGCGGACCGGACGGAGCTCGCCGGGGGTGTTCGTACGCGTCGACGATCGCCTGAACCAGCCGATTCCGCACGATATCGGCCTGCGTCAGCTCGACCACATCGATCCCGGGGACCTTGTGCAACCGGCGAATCGCGTCGCTCAGGCCGCTGCGGACGTTGTGCGGCAAGTCGACTTGTGTGGTATCGCCCGCCACCACGATCCTGGAGTTCACCCCCATCCGAGTCAAAAACATTTTCATCTGATTGGTCGTAGCATTTTGTGCTTCGTCCAGAATGATAAAGGCATCGTTGAGCGTCCTCCCCCGCATGTACGCCAGAGGAATCACCTCGATCACATCCTGTTGGATCAGCCGCTGGATCTGCTCGAACCCGATCATTTCGTTGATCGCGTCCATCAGCGGTCGAAGGTAGGGATTGATCTTCGCCAGCAAATCGCCGGGCAAAAAGCCGAGGCTCTCCCCCGCCTCCACTGCGGGTCGTACCAATACGATCTTGCGAATCGCCTGATGTTTGAGCGATTCGACCGCTGCGGCCACCGCCAGGTACGTCTTGCCGGAGCCCGCCGGACCGGTGGCGAACACCAGATCGTGCTGCCGAATCGACTCGACATACGCGGCTTGTCCCGGCGTCTTCGGACGAATCGGCCGGCCCACTTGGAGCACGTCCAACGGTGCGGCGGGACGCGGTTCCGCCACGTTGCCGGTCACGCCGGCCAACGTTTCGTCGAACTGATCCGGCGTCAAATTCCCGTAGCGACGCACGATCGCCGCCAAACGTTCGATCGCGGCCGTCGCCTGAGCCACCGGTTCCGCCTCCCCCATGATCCGGATCTCGCCGTCTCGGTGGGTGATATTCACCTGGAACGCTTCCCGCAATCGGCGGAGATGTTGATCCTTGGCGCCAAACAGCGGCAACAAATACTGCGGTTCGATCGAGGGGATAGTGGCTTGAATCATGTGGAAAGAATTTCGCTGGCCGCCGCAACCACGTTCATCAATGTACGTCGCCCGCCCCTATGTGCAACCAGGGCGGCGATCGGAATACGGCTGTAGCGATTATTCGGGGCCACTAAAGTGGGGCGAGCGGTCCGACCAGCCCGCTGATCCAGAATGCGTAGACGACAGGTGCGGCGACCAACACGGAGTCGATCACGTCCAAAATCCCGCCCATCCCGGGAATCAAGCCTCCCGAGTCCTTGTGGCCCAATTCGCGCTTGATCAGGGACTCCGCCAAGTCCCCGCAAATCCCCGCGATGGTGACGGCGACTCCGAAGACAACGGCGACCCACCATTGCCGCACCGCAAACTGTCCGGTCAATGCGTACGCCAAGGGAAATAGTACCAGCAGCGCTCCCAGGCTCCCGAAGGCCAGCGCGGCCAAGCCCCCCTCCACCGTCTTCCCGGGACTCAGTTGCGGCGACATTTTCCGCCGACCCCAGACTCGCCCGATCAAATACGCGAACGAATCGCTCATCTTCACCGGGACCAAAAGCGAAAGCATTGCGACGATCCCCCACAGGTTGGGCAGACTGAACCGCAATTGGCAAATGAACGTGAGCAACAAGACATAACCGCACACAAAGAAAACGTAGATGACCTGTTCCAAGCTGCGGTTCGCCGGTCGATAGCGGGCAATCGCCACGAGAAAGGGAATTCCCAGGGCCAACGCGTAACCCAGACCCAGCCAACCCAAGCGACCTATTCCGCAGGGGACGGGATAATCGACCCACAGGAGGGGTGCGACGCTGACGCCTCCGCTCAATGCCAAGGTACTCCAGAGCAGCATTGCCGGCAGAGGAACGTGCGGCGTGATCATCCGACGCAACTCTTCGCCGCTCCAGAGGAGGACGATTCCCACGACGGCCACGACCAGAATCCCGAGCCGCCCGGTACGCTCGCCCAGCTGATACTCCGCCCAAATCAGCGAACAGATCAAAGCCAGGACGACAGCCGATGACAACAGACGACGATGCAGCACGTTAGATTCCGCCTCCCGCCGTTTCCAATCCGCCGTACCGCCGTTCGCGCCCCGCATAGCTCCGAATCGCCTCGTGCAAATCCTCCAGCCGAAAGTCCGGCCAATAACGGTGGGTAACCCACAACTCGGCGTAACTGATTTGCCAGAGCAAAAAATTGCTCAGTCGCATTTCACCGGCGGTCCGGATCAACAGATCCGGGTCGGGCATCCCCCGAGTGTACAAATGGTCGCTGATCGTCGACTCGTCGATCTTTTCGCTGCGCACCGCGCCGGCCTTGACCTGACCGGCGATGCGCTGGACCGCATCGACGATCTCCGCCCTCCCCCCGTAGTTGATCGCCAGGCAGAGCGTGGTTCCCCGGTTCCCTGCGGTCATTTCGATCGTGCGGTCCATCTCCCGGCAGATCTCTTCGGGTAAGGGGTCGCGTCTTCCGATCACTCGCAGCCGCAACTGGCTCTCCATCAAGATCGGCCGTTCCTCGATCAAGTAGTACCGCAAGAGGTGCATCAAGAATTCCACTTCCTCCCGCGGCCGCTTCCAATTCTCGCTGGACAGGCAGTACAAGGTCAGCTGCCGAATATTGAGGCGGGTGCATTCCTGGCTGACTTCACGGACGACTTCAGCGCCCCGTCGATGCCCGGACCCCCGCGGCTGCTGATGGGCTCGCGCCCATCGACCGTTGCCGTCCATGATGATGGCGATATGCTCCGGCATCTTGTCCGCGGCGACGCCGGCCACCGTCGAATCTGCCGGAAAGCTGAAACTCAATGGACCATCCTCCACGGGGGATTATGCGAGTTGAAACTCCGGCGCCACAATCGTCTGCTGCCGATCGGGCCCGACCGAAATCAGCTCGATCGGCGCCCCGACCAGTTCTGCAATTCGCTCCAGGTAGCGCCGCGCTGCCGCTGGTAGCTCTTCGGCACAGCGGCAGCCCGTCAGGTCCTGGTCAAAGCCCGGCAAGCTCTCGTAAATCGGCCGAGCCGCCGCCAAATCCTGAACTTGGGCAGAGAACGAATCGACTCGGCGTCCCCCGATCTCGTAGCCGACACAGACTCGAATTTCCTCCAGGCCGCTGAGGACATCCAACATCGTCATCGCCAGGCACGAAACGCCGCTCAAGCGGGCCGCGTACCGCACCGCCACGGCATCGAACCAGCCGCATCGCCGGGGACGCCCCGTGGTCGTCCCGTATTCCTTCCCGCGCTGCCGGATCTGCTCCCCGATCGAGTCCTGCAATTCGCTGGGGAACGGCCCCCCGCCGACGCGCGTCGAATACGCCTTGATCACGCCGATAATTTTTTGCACGAAATGCGGAGGCACCCCCGCTCCGGCGGTAATCCCCACCCCCGAACTGTTGCTGCTGGTCACAAACGGAAACGTCCCGTAATCGATATCCAACAACGATCCTTGTGCTCCCTCGAACAGAACCCGAGCATCCCGCCCGACCGCATCCAGCAAGATGGCGGTCGTATCGGTGACCATGTTCCGAAGTTGTTCGGCGTAGTCACGATATTGTGCATGGATCGCATCGACGTCCATTTCGATCGGGAACGAGGGTTGAAACCCGCGAAACGACGCCAGTTTGAACTGGACGATTTCGCCGATCCGCTCGCGGAGGTTGGGCTGCAACAGATCGCCCAGCCGGATCGCGAAACTGCGGCCGACCTTGTCCCGGTAACAGGGACCGATCCCGCGCAGTGTCGTCCCCAGGTTGTCCGCACCCGCCACCATCTCGTTCCACAACCGGTCCTCCGCGATATGCCAGGGAAAGACCACGTGCGCTCGATCGGACAACCACAACCGCCCTTGGACATCGATTCCCTGCAAACGCAATCCTTCGATTTCGCGGAGGATCGTCGCCGGGTCCAGCACCACGCCCGCCGAGACGATATTGGTCACCGCCGGGTTCAAGATCCCGCTGGGGATCAGGTGCAATTTGTAGGTCTTGCCGTTGACCACGACCGTATGGCCGGCGTTGGCGCCACCTTGGTATCGCACCACCATCTCTTGACCCTCGGTCAAGCGATCGACCAGCTTTCCTTTGGCTTCATCTCCCCACTGCAATCCGATGACGGCGATACCGGGCACAGAGCATTCCTTTTCGATGAAGTAGCGGGGCTTAGCGGACTGTTGAAAAATCGCGACGGGAATTCGAATCTATCCGCCGCCTGGCGGAAGCCTGCGGTTTCTGGGTGTCGTGTGCGTTCCGAAACCGCAGGCTTGCGCCAAGCGGCTGATTTTCAACAGCCCGTGAGGGGGTCACGGATCCACCGCGCAAACGGGCCGTTTTTACCCTGGGACGGTCTGGCCGCCGACCGCAGTCCGTCCGGGCCTGCGCTCCACGCCAAACAGCACAGTGTACGTCTGCCTCCTTCGAATGGTCAATAATTGGCACGAACCTCACGAAACTCAGATGATTTTTCTCCGGACCTGGTTTTTGATCGTCTGGACGGACTAGGCAAAGTTACAAATCCAGGGGTTAATAGAGAAACGCCTCGATTCGTCCTCAGAAGTTTTTTCCACATGCCTTACCCACTGTTGGATTTCATACCTCGCAGGACCTTGATAGCCGTTTGGCTCGCGTTAGCAATTTCGGTCGGCTGCCGGCAGTCGCCGCCGGCGGCATCGTCCTCAGCCGTGGTCGAATCCGCCGCTATTCAACCGAAACTGCTGCGCGTGGGGGAGCGTCCCTGGCCGATCCTGGTCCGCACCCAGGGTTCGCTCGTCGCCGATGAAGCGACATTGGTGGGGGCTCGCGTCGCCGGACGGGTCGAGACCGTCGCGGTCGAAGTCGGCGACTCGGTCGACGCCGGCGCTTCCTTGGTCTCCCTGGAGCAATCGGAATTTCGCTTGGAGGTCGAGGCCGCTACGGCCCGCTTGGGACAATTCCGCGCTGCGGTGGGCCTCAAGCCCGACCAGGCCACCGATGCCTTGGACCCTTTGGAATCGCCGCCGGTCCGCGAAGCGCGTGCCGTCTGGGACGACGCGCGGCAACAAGTCAACCGCATGCTACAACTGCAGGACCGCAGCGCGATCAGCTTGTCCGAATTAGAACAAGCGCAATCCGCCGCTGCGGTGGCCGAGACCCGTTATGCTTCGGCGCTCAATTCGGTCCGGGAAAAAATCGCGATGATCCATGTCGCCGAAGCCGAACTGGCCCAAGCCGAACAACGCTTGAACGACACGATCGTGGCGGCCCCGTATGCCGGCGTGATCCGGCAAAAGTTGGTCGCCCCCGGCTCGTTCGTTCAAGTCGGCGACTCGTTGGTCGAACTGGTGCGCAATTCGGTGGTGCGGTATCAGGCCAGCGTCCCCGAACGGCATGCGCAGAAAGTCGCGATTGGCCGGCGCGTCTGGGTCACCGTGGAAGGGCGAACCGAGCCGATCGAAACGGTCGTGGCGCGGATCAGTCCGACCTTGGATATGGCCAACCGCTCGCTCATGTTCGAAGCCGACATCTGGAACGCGGAAGGGAAACTTCGCTCAGGGCAATTCGCCGAGGCCGCAATCGAACTCGATCCGCAAGCGACGGCGCTGGCGATTCCCCAATCCGCGGTCATCCGGTTTGCGGGGGTGGAAAAAGTTTGGCGCGTCGACGCGGGCCGAGCCGCCGACGTCATCGTGCAACTGGGCCGGCGGCAAGGTGACCTGGTCGAAATCCTGGGCGGCTTGCAGTCGGGCGACGTCATCATCGCCGACGGCGACCAAGGGAAAGCCGCCCCGGTCGCGAGCCAACCGCCGCCGGAACCTCTCCCTGCCACCGCCGCCGAAAACGTCGACGGGCCCACCGACACCCCCGCCGGTACATGATGCCCCCCACGGAGTGACGCCATGTATTGGCTTGCCGAAATTTGCGTCAAACGCCCCGTCTTCGCCCTGATGTTGATCATGGCCCTGGTGGTGGCGGGCCTGGCCGCCTTCCCCAACCTGGGGGTCGACCGCTTTCCCAATATCGACATGCCCAGCGTGTACGTCTCCACCCGTTACGTCGGCGCATCCGCTGCGGAAATGGAGACCGAAATCACGCAGGTGATCGAAGACGCCGTGGCGACGGTCGCCGGGATCGAGGAACTCCGTTCGATCTCCAGCGAAGGCTCGTCGTTTGTCATCGCCACGTTCGGACTCGACCGGAATGTCGACCTGGCGGTCCAGGACGTGCGCGACGCCGTCGCCGGGATCGCCCGCAGCCTCCCGTTCGACGTCGATCCGCCGGTGATCGAGAAAAGCGATCTGGAGTCGTCGCCGATCATGACGTTGGCGGTCTCCGGACAACGCTCCGCCAGCGAACTTTATTTTCTGGCGGATCGCTACGTGAAAGGGGTCATCGAGTCCGCACCCGGGGTCGGCGATGTGTACATCGCCGGCGCCGCCGAACGCGCCGTGCAAGTCGAAGTCGATGCCCGCCGCCTGGCGGCTCGCGGCATTTCGATTCTCCAAGTCCGCGATGCCTTGGCCCGGCAGAATATCGATATCCCGGGAGGCCGGGTGGACGAGGGCCTGCGCGAACGCTCGCTGCGGACGCTGGGCCGTGTCGACGAATCGCGCCAATTCCCCGATCTGGTGGTCGACACCGTCAATGGAACGCCCGTCCGGCTGAGCGACCTGGGGACTGTTTCCGATTCGACCAAAGAACTGCGGACGCTGGCCCGCCTCAACGGCGATCCCGCCGTCGTGGTTCAGGTCCAAAAGCAATCCGGGGCCAACACGGTCCACGTCATCAAAGAAATACAGAAACGGCTGCCGCGCTGCAACGAACTTCTGCCGACCGATTGCCGCGTCACCACGCTCCAGGACCAAAGCCGCTACATCCTGGCGGCCCTCCACGAAATCGAAAGACACTTGATTTCCGGCAGCATTCTCGCTTGCCTGATCGTGCTGCTCTTTATGCGCTCCTGGCGGTCGACGGTGATCGCGGCCGTCGCGATTCCCACCTCCATCATCGGCACCTTCGCGTTCATGCGGGCGTTTGGCTTCACGCTCAACAACGTCACGATGCTGGCCCTGGTCCTGATGGTGGGGGTTGTGATCGACGATGCGATCGTCGTCCTGGAAAACGTCTTCCACTGCGTTGAGGAAAAGCGGATGTCGCCGCGCGAAGCCGCGATCAAGGGGACGAAGGAAATCGGGCTGGCGGTTCTGGCCACCACCGTCTCCCTGGTGATCGTCTTTTTGCCGGTCTCCTTTCTGTCCAGCGTCACCGGACGGATGCTATACCAGTTCGGTGTGACCGCCACGATCGCAATCTTGATTTCCATGTTCGTCAGTTTCACGTTGACGCCGATGATGTGCAGCAAGTTGCTGCGGAGCGCGCCTCCCGAGGGGACCGACGGCACGGCGACTCCCAAATCTCGCCGCGGCTTTTACCACGGGATCGAGGTTGGCTATCTGTGGTGTTTGCAATGGAGCCTGCGAGCTCGCTGGCTGGTCCTTTTGCTCTCGATCGGCGTCATCGGCAGCAACTTTTGGCTCTACCGTTTGATCCGCCAAGACTACATCCCGACCAACGTCGACGAATCGGAATTCGAAGTCAGCCTCAGCGCCCGCGAGGGGGTCAGTCTCCGCTCCATGGACGAAGCGATGCGGGCTGCCGAAGACGAATTGCGGTCGATCGAGGGGGTCGAATTGATGTTGACCACCGTCGGGACGCGGGGCTTCGGTGGAGTAAACCGAGGGGATGTCTTCGTGCGGCTCACGGACATTGAGCAGCGGACCTTCTCATTCGCGAGACTGTGGGACGGCCTCCGCCGCGGCGATCCAGGCGCCGCCTTCCGCGGCAACTTCTCGCAGCGCGACAAGATGACCGAAGTCCGCGCACGGCTTGCCAAAATCCCCAACGTCCGCCCCTCCGTCCGCAATCTCACGTCGATGCGATCCGGCGCCCCCGTCGATATCGATTTCTCCATCACCGGGCCGGACATCCAGAAGCTGTCCGAATTCAGCGAACAACTCAAACGCCGCGCGGCCGATATCCCCGGGATCGTCGACGTGGATTCGACGTTGAAAATGGACAAGCCGGAACTGCTGGTCACGATCGATCGCGAACGCGCCGCCGCGATGGGCGTCGACGTCACGGAAATCGCCGAGACCCTCCAGGTTGGCGTGGGGGGAGACCAACGGGTCTCGCGCTACCGCGACGCGACCGTGGACGATGCGTACGACGTCGAGTTGCGTCTGGTCGGGATCGACCGGCAAGACATCGAGTCGATCTCGCAGTTGTACGTGCGGGGCAGCCCGAACCGCACCGGTGGATCCCCCGTGTCGACGGCTGGCTCCAACGACGCCGACGGAACCAATCGAGCCCCCCTGATTCGGCTGGACAACCTGGTGAACTTCGAATTCGGCGAGTCGCTGGCGCGGATCGACCGGCTCGATCGCCAGCGGATGGTGGCCGTGCGCGCGAACGTCGCGCCCGGCTTCGCGCTCGCCGATCGAATCGACAGTCTGCGGGCGGCGGCCGACGACATCGGCGTCCCTCCGGGATTCGCGACCCGCGTGATGGGTCGCGGCCGGGAACTCGATCGGACGCTCACCGAGTTCGTTTGGACCTTCCTGATGTCGTTCATTTTTATGTACATCGTGTTAGCCGCTCAATTCGAGGACCTGGTGCATCCGCTTACGATTCTGTTCACCCTCCCCCTGGCGGTCCCGTTCGGACTGTTGAGTTTGTATTGGGGAGGCGAGACGCTCAACGTCTATTCGGCGTTGGGAATCCTGGTGTTGTTCGGCGTCGTCAAGAAAGCCGCGATCCTGCAAGTCGATCATACCAATGCACTCCGCGCCACAGGGATGCCGCGACGCCAGGCGATTCTCCAAGCCAACCGCGATCGACTCCGCCCGATACTCATGACGACGTTCTCCTTCGTCGCCGGACTGTTGCCGCTGCTGATCGCCACCGGTCCAGGGGCCGAAGAGCGGCGGTCGATCGCCGTTCTGGCCGTCGGCGGGCAGACGTTGTCGCTGCTGCTGACTCTGCTGGCGGTCCCGGCGATCTACAGCATTCTGGACGACGTGAGCGGTTGGCTGGCCCGCCTGTTCCGCGTCCGCGCACCGCAAGCGGCGGAAACGCCGCCGCGGTTGGCGAGCGAATGATCGCGCCGTAGAATGCGCGTTTTTGCTGGCCAACCTCAGAACCCGGACGCCTGTGCCCAACTACGGATTTATCATCGACAACCGCAAGTGCATCGGCTGCCACGCCTGCACTGTGGCCTGCAAGGCCGAACACGACATCCCCGTGGGAGTCAACCGGACCTGGGTCAAGTACATCGAGAAGGGAACGTTCCCGCAAACCACGCGGCTCTTTTCCGTGCTCCGCTGCAACCATTGCGATGACGCGCCTTGCGTCACGATCTGCCCAGTCACTGCGCTCTTCCGCCGGTCCGACGGGATCGTCGATTTCGACAACCGTCGCTGCATCGGCTGCCGGGCCTGTATGCAGGCCTGTCCGTACGATGCACTCTACATCGATCCGGAAACCCGGACCGCAGCCAAATGCAACTACTGCGCACATCGGATCGATCGCGGACTCGAACCGGCTTGCGTCAACGTCTGCCCCACGCACGCGATTATCTCCGGCGACCTCGACGACCCGAACTCGGAAATCTCGCAACTCAAAAACGAACAACGCGTCACGGTGCGGAAGCCGGAAAAGGGAACCCTGCCGGCGCTGTACTACATCGACGGCGATGTCGCGGCGCTCGATCCGGGGGCGACGCACGCCGGTGCCGAGGGGATGTGGAGCCAGCAGACGCGCGGCGTCGGACACTACGCCCACTTCCTGCAGACTCGGTTCGGCGATTCCGCTTCCGCCGCCACGC
>JBGSLW010000330.1:0-29667 GCA_041740495.1 Pirellulaceae bacterium | reverse complement strand
ACCGGGCGATCGCTTGGGCTCCGCGGCCGTTCGCGCTGGACGCGCCGGGGCTTGGGGATTCAGCAAGTGATCGATGTCTTCAAAGTCTGCCACGGAAGCGGTCGCCGGCAGGCTGGGATCCGGGGGGGGCCGCTTCTTGGGAGCTGCCGCAGCCAACGAGGCGGCTTGCGCCGCCGCTGCCAATTCCGGCGGAGGCGTCCACCCCTCGGGGGGGGCGACTTGGACCATACTCCCGCATCGGGGGCAGGCCAGAATCTGACCGATCGCCGACAACTGACTGACTTTCAGTTTCGACGCGCAAGTCGCGCAGGTCAGTTTAAAGAGTTCCACGCGGCGAGGCCTTATTTCATAAAGGGTTTCGGCAAAGTGTAACTGCTATTCGCGGCGGCGTCGCGAGTCGTTATCAAAATGATCGCCGGCTTCCCGTCCGACGGCGGCAACGTCACCCATACCAGTTTGCACAACGGATCGTCAGGACCTTTCGCATTCTTGTCCGGATTGGCGCCGAAAACGATGGCGGTCAGAATCTGCTCCAACGTCTGATCGACCAGCTCCAGCGGGCCGGGCCGCTGGTTGCGCGTGATCCCCGCGACGCGCAAGTCGGTGTTGCTTAAACGAATCTCGAACTCGAACGGCAGACGCGGGAACCGATCGCGGATGATCGTCTGCAAATTGTCGACCAGGATATTCAAGTCGGGCGGGTTGGCGTCGCGAAGTGTGAGCCGCGCCTGGAGAAGCTGGCTCAGGTCGGTTGGCGTGGTTCCCGATCCTGAGCTGGCCACCGGAGTCGCGCCCCCGCCGCCCCCGGCGGATAGTACCAATTCGGTCGCCGCCAGCAAGTTGTGGCCGGCGACGATCGGCAGCCAGACGTTGGCCAGGACCTGTCCCTGTTCGGCGCCAACTCGAGTCTGCCGAGCCAGCTCGGAGACCATATTGTCGAAACGGAGGCGGACGCGATCCCAATAAGGGTCGGCGGCGCTGGCGACCGCGGATTGCACGGCGGCGTCGCGGGCTGCTCGAATCCGTTCGGTCAATTCGATCGCCAGTTCGGAGGATCGCCGATCGAGCGACGATTCACATACCAACTCGGCGAACAGACCCTGATCCCAATGCGCGCTGAAGCAGATCGCTTGCACGTCGTCGGGCAGGAATTCGTTCAACGCGGGCCGCAACGCCGCAAAGGGGAGTCCCACCCAGGAGTCCACCGCAGGTCCAGCCAATGCCGCCCGGGTGGCGAGCAAGGTGACCAGCCGTCGTTCTTGGGTTTTGGGGAGGAGGCGTTCGAGCGTTCCGGCCAGCGGATTGGCCGTGGGCGATTCGAGCGCGGCGCGGACTTGGGCGGCGGATCCGGCCAACATGCTCTGGACTTCAGGGTCCCCCGGGCGGGTCGCGACGTCGAGCTCGGCGAGCGATTCCGGGCCGTCGGACGGTTTCGGCGCAGCAACCAACGGCGCGAAGGCCCAGTCCCCCTTGGTAAAAATGCGATCTCCAGCCGCACTCTGGTAGCCTTGGACTTGCCACCGATTTCGCAAGTCGTTGAGACGTTGCGGTTCGGAAAACCGGAGCAAGTAGCAAGGCTGCAATTGCTGCAATTCATCCACGTAGTAGCCGACGATGAGTTGGGCGATCGATTCGGGCGGGAAGCCGACGTGGTTCGACCATTGGGCGAGCCGTGTTTGGACATCGGTCCCTAGGGCTTCGGCCAGGACCGGCGAGTCGGGGTGTGCCGTAATTTCCGCTGGCCGGCAGGCAAACACGATCGTCGGACCCAACGGCAAACCTGCCAGATCGAGCGGAGGACCGACCACCGGCGATTCCCATAAGTGCTGGCCGTCGTCGGGAACCAACGATTCGATCCAAGCGGGCGCACGCGGCTGGATCTTTTCGGTCGAGTTCGCCGCCGCGGCGACGTCTTCGATATTCAATGGAGTCGCTGGGAGATCGTCGCTGCCGATCGTTTCCGTGGGCGGGGCCGTTCCGCCGGTTTTCGCGGTGCGCGTAGCGACAAACCGCCGATACCCGTTGTAGATTGCGGCAAAGCTGGCGAGGAACACGATCGCAGCGATCGACCAGGTTGCCCAAACGATTCGACTGCGGCGCCGACGCAGCGTCTGCGTTTGTTCGATTCGTTCCAGCGGGCTCAGCGGCGGCGTGGCCTGAGCGGAGATTGACAGCGGTTGACGCCAGCGGGTGTCGCGCGCTTCGGGATCTGCGATCACGATCGGGGCGGCGAGCCCGCGGACCGGCTCGCGCGTGCCGGGTTGCCAGCGACGAATCGACTGGAGATACGAAATTTCCGCGTCGTCGCGGGCCGGGCTGGCGGGAATCTTGGCGGCGTCGCCGCCGATTTCAGAGAGGGCTTGAGCAAACGATGAAGTCTGCGGCCAGGGAGATCGCCAATTCGTGGTCGCAAAGGATTTGAGCAGCTGCACCAGCGCCGAAGGGAGCTGGTACTTGGCGAGTTTCTCGGCAGCTCGCTCGCTGGACCATGAACCATCCGGCAAACCCGCAGCACTGCGGATCGACTCGCCCCGGATCATGCGGTACAGGAGGATGCCCAAAGAAAAAATCTCCTGATCCGCTCGTGTTGTCCGCGCGCCGCCCACCAGCACATAGTCTTCCGGGGCATCGGACGTGTCGGCTTCTCCACCGCCGGGCCCCGGTGACATCGGATCCTTGGGAATTCGTTTGCCCCCACGGCGCGATTCCTGGATCAGCACCGGAGGAATCAGTCGTACGGAACCTCCGGTCTGAAAGTAGACGACCGAGGAATTCAATGGGAAACTCTCCAGTCCCGCGGACCGCAATTCTTCGAACGCTTGAGCGAGTCGAACGACGGTGGCGACGGCGCTCTGCCAAGTCGTTCGGCCGCGATGCCCCAGCTTGTCCGCGATCGACGCCAGTTCGACTCGTTCGCCGACCACCCAACAGTACTCCGGAGTTTCCACCGACTCGTAGAATCGAATCCAGGCCGGATCGGCGAGCGACTGCGCGGCGAACTGGCGTCGGCGAATTTCCGCCCAACGTTCCAGGTCGGCGGGACGATCGCCGGACACAAAGTACAACAACACCGGGAACTTGGTGGGGAGGTGCCGAGCCGCAAAGACGTGCGGCCAGATCGGGGATTCGAGACGCGATTCCAACCGGTAATCACCGAGTCGAAAAGGGCCGCCGCAGCCGGTTTCCAAGACTTCGGCTTGCCAGTCGGTCACAATGCCTTGCTGGCGTAGCCAGCGGCAGATCACCGCATCGCTGGCCGTAGGGACGCCCCCTTGAACGGCAGCGAATTGCGCCGCCCATGTCCGAGCCGCAGAACTGGTCCACAACTCACCCGCCGTTGCTCGATCCCAAAGTGTATCGTCCGCCACCGTCCCGCCTGTGCTGGAAGCCGCCTCGATCCGCCGTCCACAGACTATTTTAGGACCAATCGGGGCGACGATCCACGGTCAATGGCGATTTCGCCCTCCCGAACCGTTCGTTCGACTCCGCCACCGAACCCGGCCGGCGCCTGGCCGCGTACGAGCCGAATTTTCTCGATTCCCATATCCCGCAAAAACAAAAAAGACTATCCTAGGATGAGTAACAATCGTTAGCTTCCGGGATATTCTCGGACTCCATCCGCTGCTCTGATCGATGCTCGTGCCGGGCGCAGAGCACCCCCAACTTGCAACATGACTCACGTGATTGAACAAGTCGCCGCACCTGCGGAAATGAAGGCCTTTGACGTCGTCCAATACTATTTTGACAAGGCCGCAGATCAACTTGACCTCAACGACAGTATCCGCCGGCTGCTGAAAACAGCCCGGCGGGAGGTAACGGTCGAAGTCCCCGTGGAGATGGACGACGGGCGTCTGGAAACACTGGTGGGCTACCGAGTCCAGCACAACAATGCCCGCGGACCGATGAAGGGCGGACTGCGGTACCACTGGGAAGTGGACTTGGACGAAGTACGGGCCCTGGCCTCGTTGATGACGTGGAAGACCGCGGTCGTCAATATTCCCTATGGGGGAGCCAAAGGAGGAATTCGCGTCGATCCCCGTTCGCTCAGTCGGAAGGAAAAGGAACGCGTCACCCGCAAATTCGTCGACCAGATCCACGAGATCATTGGACCGGACAAGGACATCCCGGCGCCCGATATGGGGACCAACGCCGAAACGATGTCCTGGATCCGCAACCAGTGGGAGAAGTACCACGGATTCAACCCCGCCTGCATCACCGGAAAACCGGTGGAGGATTATGGCGCCCGCGGCCGCGAAGAAGCGACGGGGCGCGGCGTCGGAATTCTATCGTATAAGCTGATGACGCGCCTGGGGCGGCGACCTGGCGACATTCGCGTAGCGATTCAGGGATTCGGCAACGTCGGCTCCCACGCCGCAAAGATGTACGCCGAAAGCGACTTCAAGGTGGTCGCGATCAGCGATCTGTCGGGGGGCTATTACCGCGCCGACGGAATCGATGTGCCCGACGCGCTCCGCCACGTGCTGAAAAACGGATCGCTGAAAGGCTACACCGAAGCCGAGTCGATCTCCAACCAACAGCTGCTGGAGCTGGATGTCGAGATGCTGGTCCCATCCGCGCTGGGCAATGTGATCAACATGGACAACGTCGATCGCGTCCGCGCGCAGTACATCATCGAAGGGGCCAACGGTCCCATCCATGCCCACGCCGACAGCGTGTTGGAGGATCGCGGCGTGATCGTATTGCCCGACATTTTGGCGAACGCGGGGGGCGTGACCGTGAGCTATTTTGAATGGGTGCAGAATCGGCAATATTACAGTTGGGACTTGAATCGAGTCCGGCAACAGTTGGATTCGGTCCTTTCTCACGCATTTGAAGATGTGTGGATGGCCGCCAACGAGCGAAAAGTCAGCCTGCGAACCGCTGCGTTCCTGATCGCGATCCAGCGGGTCTATCGGGCGACCGAGCTCTCGGGTTTCTGATACGACTCGTCGATGCCGCACGCATCCCCGTCCTCCGATCCTCCGTCCGCGATTGCCCAAGTCGCCGCGGCTGCTCGCCACGATTGGCAGGCGGTCGTCCAACGCTACGAAGGGCATCGAAATTGGTGCGCCGCCGCTCTGGTCCATTGCCAGGCCCGCTGGAATCGACTCGCTTACGTCCGCGGAATACTGTTCCTATTGAGTGCAGCGGCGGCGTTTCTGGCGTGGCGCAATCAGGATTCCTGGGGTGGGTGGGGCTGGCTGATCGCCGCGGTCGTCGGCGGATTGTTTCTGTGGGTCGTCGGCATCCACGATCAAGTCGAACGGGACCTGGACGAAGCGCGTTCCCAGGAACGGTTCTTCCGTCAAGGCTTCCATCGCTGCCATCGGCATTGGGATCAGTTGGATGTCCCACAGATCGGACCGTTGCCGTGGGCGGCGGCGATGTCGCGCGACTTGGATTTGTTCGGCCGTGCGTCGCTGGTACAGTTGCTGGGGACGGTCAAGACGAGCCTGGGTCTGACGACTCTCCAAAATTGGCTATCGTCTCCCGCCCCGCCGCTGGAGATTGCCGCCCGGCAACCCGCCACCGCGGAGTTGGCTGCGGCGACCGAATGGCGGGAATCGCTGCAGCGGTTGTGCGATCGACTGGCCGCGAGCCCCAGCGGACCCGACTCGTTCGTTCGCTGGGCGGGCGAACCGACTTGGCTCGATCGCTTCTGGCCGGTCCGTTGGCTGGCGCTGGGCTCGGCGGCCGCGGCGCTTGTGTTCCTGGTCGGCTTTTTGAGCGGAATCCTCCCTCCCCCGGTCTGTGGACTCGGCGCCATCGGCGTGGTGTTCCTCAACTTCGTCGTCTCCGTCGCGATCGCCGGCCGGATCCACGGGACGATGACCCGCGTGTCTTCCAGCCGCAACGAATTGGAGCAATACCTCCAGCTGTTTCGGGCTGTACAAAATTGCCCCGCGCAGGCGGCTTGGCTGAGACAGAACCAGTTGGCGGCATGCGGCGAGCACTCAGCGACGCTGCACCAATTGCAACGGCTGTCGCGCATCGTGTGGTTGGGCAATTTGCGGCGGCACGGAATCCTGTTCCTGGCCTACGTCGTGTTGCAATTGTTGTTCCTGTGGGATGTGCACGTCTTCGATTTGCTGGAGCGTTGGCAGCGGCGACACGGACCGGCGGTGCGCGGCTGGTTCGAGGCCTTGGGGCGAATCGAATCCGCCGCAGCCCTGGGGACGTTGGCCTATGAGAATCCCAGCTTCACACTCCCCACATTGGCGTCGGTCTCAATTCCCTCAGCGACGGTGCGGGGACGAATGCAGATTGAGGGGGGGGGCGACCGTGATGGGGAAGGCGGCGTACCGCAAAACGAACCGATTCGGATCGTCGGCCGGCAGATGGGACATCCCTTGCTGGTCGAGACTCGCCGCGTCCCCAACGACGTCGAGTTGGGGCCCGCGGGCCGCGTATTGCTGGTGACCGGTTCGAACATGTCTGGCAAAAGCACCTTGCTGCGCGCGGTCGGCGTCAACCTGGTCCTGGCCCAGATGGGGAGCGTCGTCTGTGCGCAACACCTGCAGTTTCCTCCAGTGCTCATCGAGACTAGCATGCGGATCGCCGATTCGTTGGCGGACGGAGTCTCGTTTTTTATGGCCGAGCTCAAGCGGTTGAAAGAGATCGTCGATCACGCCGAACGAATCAGTCAACGGCGATCTGAATGGCGAGCGACGGATGGAAACTCACCCCCTCCCACGATGCTGTTCCTACTGGACGAAATCTTGCAAGGGACGAATTCGCGCGAGCGACATCTCGCCGTCCAAGCCGTGATCGACCAGTTGTTGCGCAGCGGGGCTATCGGAGCGGTCACAACGCACGATTTGGACCTGGCGAACTCAACCACCGGGCTGGCCGCCAAAGCCCACACCGTCTATTTCACGGAACACTTCGAAGAAGCCGAAGGACAGAGCGTCATGAAATTCGACTACGCGATGCGGGAAGGGATCGCCCCGACGACCAACGCCATCAAGCTGATGCGGCTGGTGGGACTTGCTTGCGACTGATCAATGGCCCCCGTGGGTATCTTTCATTGCGGCGACCCAGGGGTTGCCCTTTCCCTCCGTCCCCAATACGTGGTGGAACCGCAGCGACAGCCACTCCAACCGATTGAGTCGGTTGGGTGTTTGCAAGAGGTGCAACGGATCCTCCTTGATGCGATTCAACAAATGCCAATGCACCGCGAACAGGGACCTCAGTACGCGCTGTCCGTCAAAGCTGAGATACGACGATAGTGCAGTGCCTTCGAAAAACTCCAGTTCCACACGAGCCGCCAATCCGCGAATCATCCCGGCGAATCGCTTGCCATGATCGTCTGCCAGCAAATCGTCTGGTTCCAGATGGCATTGGGACAGGACCTCGGCGGGCAGTAGACATCGCTGGCTGTCGCAGGGGGTTCCCAGGCGTCCCAGGATCTGGGTCAGGGCCAGCGCTTGGCCCGCCTGGGTCGCGGCGCTCTCGAAACCAGGACGATCGCAGCCAACGAGAATCGCCAACGCGTGCAACGTCGAACCTCCCAATTGGGCTGCAAAATGCGCCCATTCCGCGTACGTCGCGAATCGACCGAATCGAATCCACCAATCGACTCCGTCAAACAAATCGAAAGGGAGTTGTTGCGGGATGCGCCGCCGTCGAAGTAGCTCGGCCAAGGCGGCACACATCGCATTCGACGTGCTGCCGGCACACGCCGCGCGCAATTCGCTCCGCGCAGCTTCCCATGTCTCCGAGGCTCCCGCCGAATTCGCCCGCTCTCCCAACAAATCCAAAGTCTGGCGGACGAAGCCCAGGTACACCGAAACATCCTGCAAGTCCTCGCCGCTCAATCCCCCGAAAATCCAACGATAGTCCGCCAATTCCATGCGGAATAACTGCACGGCATGCTTCGAACCAATTTCGGCTAACGTCGCCGGATGATTGGGGGCCGGTTGCCGATAGGAGGGTGGCGTCGAGGGTGTCATGCGATCGGTGCGCTCCATCATGGAAGACAGAGCTAGTTGTATGCCATTCCGGCCCTCTGTCAAGCATCGGACGGCAGCGCCGCGGACCCACATCCTTCGAGGCAGCGCGGATCCCAGCGCTGGCAACGGCCCAGCTCGCCGACGAAGATCGACCATGGGTCCGCCGGCGATATTCCCTTTGGAATGGGGACCCACGATAGGCAGGCTTGCGCCCCCGTTTCAAGCCTCCCGAATTGACCCTCCAACCCCATGCCCCAGGCGGCAATGGAAGTGGCCATTCCCAATAAAGACGCCGGGGAAATTCCGGGGAATTGGCTGGCCACCGATTGAAGCTCTCGCCCTACGGACAAATCGGGATTCGATGCCCGCGAATCGGTGGCAACCGCGACCGGTATCCCTTTCGCTTGTAGTGCGGCCAGCGGGTACGGCGGATGCTGAAAGTACGCGTGGGTCCGCGGGCAGTACACGACACAAAACCGGTCGCGGTGCTTTTGCAAAACATCCAATTCGTCCGGACCCAACAGGTTGCCGTGGATCACCAGAGTGCGCGGCGCCATCGCCAATTTCTGCAGGTAATCGACCAGCCGAACGCCTGCCGGCCAGGCCCGCGGATTCCAAACGCCGAGTTCCTCCAGCAAATCGCGGAACGGACCGCGGCGGCGCGCCAAGAACTCAATTTCCAATTCCGATTCGCCCAAATGCATCGCTAGAGGGAGCCGCCGTTCGCAAGCCAATCGGACCAATTCTTCGAACAGATTCCAATGCACAGAGTACGGAGCGTGCGGACTGACCCCATGAGAAAAACGCCCGCCGCGCGGCTTGGCATCCAGAGTCGCTGATAACTCGGCGGCGACCTCGGCCGATCGAGTCTCCGCCAGGCCCAATCGCTCGTGGAAAACAACGCCCCGGAAACCGTTTTCCTCGTAAACACGCGGCAGGAAGGGGGCTGGACAGATTTCGCCAGCACTCCAGACCCCCGCCGCATTCGACTCGGACCATCCCTGCCGCACCGCCGCGTCGCGGCGGTCGACCGACGGCGTCCCCGCGACGGTTGGCGTCTCCCCTGGCGGATTGCGATAGCCCAGGACCAGACGAATCCAGTCGGGGAAGTCGAGCCCGGGGGAACCCAAGGGAGTCGCCAGGTCGCTGAACTCCAGATGCGTATGCGGATTGACGAATCCCGGAAGGAGGATGGCGTCCCCTAAATCGAAATCCGCCCGCCGCCCGGCAGCCGGCCCGATCGACGCGATCTTGCCGTCGGCGACCGAGACCCTTGCATCGCCGATCGCCGGGCGATCAGGCGTCAGGGCCCACCGCGCCCGGACCGAGTAGCTGCGATCAAGAGGCATGCAGGTCGCTAGAATCACGGGTCGCTACTATCACGGGTCGCTACTATCACTGTGCGGGGGGCGCTCCGGGTGAGCGATCAACTCCGCCGCGTCCTGGATCACCGGACTGATTTCGTCGACTTCAACTGAATCGGTGACGTGCGGGCGGCGTTTGCGATAGTAGATTTCGTGGGCGATGTACATCATCCCACCGAATATCCCGGGCAAGATGTAATAGATGACGCGATACATCGCCATCCCGCACACCACGGAAATCTTGAGATTCCTGGTCTCGGGAGAATCGTCGTCGGTCACCAGGATCCCCAAGATCACGGCCTCCAGAACTCCGATCCCTCCCGGGGCGTGCACCGCGACGACCGCGACCATTCCGACCATATAAGAAACGAGAACCGTGCTGAAGTTCACCAGGTGGGCCGGCAACAAAACATACAACACCGCCGACGCCAACATGAACTCCATCGCAGAGACCAGGAGTTGCATGAACGACATCTGGATGGGTGGCAATGCAAACGCCTGATTCTTCCAGCGGACGGGATGGCGAATAAAGAGACAGGCCAGCAGGTAGGCGACGACGACCCCCAGAAATATCCAGCCCCAGACGAACGGAGTGAACAGGGCGAAATCCGCGAAATGCTCGGGCAGGTGCACCGGCAAAGCCACGAACGCGACGCCGGCCAGCATGAACATCCCCAACCAGAACGTCAGCGACAGGATCGTCAACAACGCGGCGATTTCGAACAGCCGGAATCCCCAGTTGGTGTACATTCGGTAACGCACGGCGGTGCCCCCGAAAATCCACCCGAAAATATTGCTGAGCGAGTAGCCGACAATGGCCCCGGCCATGATCTTGCTGACCGGCAGGTTTTTCTTGAGATACCGTACGGCGATCCAATCGTATCCGGTCAAGACGATGAAATTGATCGCAGTCAACAGGACCGCCAAGACGACCTTGGACGACTCGATGTCGTGCAACCCGGTCCAGAAGTCCTGCCAGCTGATCCCTTTCAGCTTCTTTTTCAGAATGAAAAAGGCGATCACCACCACGACCAGCATCGCGGTGTATTTCAGCCAGTCGCCGTAGCCCAGAGCCCTCTTTTCTGATTCCTTCATCCCCAACTCTTGCCTCCGACCGATTCCAGGCGTCCAGCCGCCTGTCGAAAAACAGGGTGTCGCGAGGCTCCGCGTCGCGGCACCCTGTCCATTCCCAGCAATTGGTACGTTAGAAGGGACGACGCGGAGCGTCGTGCCACTCTTGCCAACAGGCTGCAAGCATCGTCGAAAATGGGAGTGCGTTCAATGGGATGCGGTTGTTCGCTCAGGCTTCGTCGCTCAGGCTTCGTCGCTTACGGCGGCGACAGCTTCCAAAGAGCCCTCCAGGTCGCCGACGTACCCCCCACTGGACATGACTTTTTCTTGGATTTCTTTGGAGGTGGCCGGATTCTCGATCAAATAATTGCGGGCCTTTTCTTTCCCCTGACCCAAATGGATATTGCCGAATTTGAACCAGGTGCCGCTGCGGGTAACGACCTTGTGCACGACTCCCAAGTCCAAAAGATCGCCTTCGAAGCTAATTCCGTTCGAATGCATCATATCGAACTCGGCAACACGGAACGGGGGCGCCACCTTGTTCTTGACGACTTTGACCTTCACCCGCTGGCCGACCACGTCTTCGCCCTCTTTCAACGTACCGACTTTGCGGACGTCCAACCGGACCGAGCTGTAAAACTTGAGGGCACGGCCCCCGGGCGTCGTTTCGGGATTGCCGAACATCACACCAATCTTCTCACGCATCTGGTTGATGAAAACCGTGCAAGTCTTGCTGCGGGAAATCGCTCCCGTCAGTTTGCGCATCGACTGGCTCATCAACCGAGCTTGCAAACCGACGTGCGTGTCGCCGATCTCCCCCTCCAGCTCTTGCCTGGGAACCAGGGCGGCGACCGAATCGATCACGATGATGTCGACCGAATTCGATTTGACCAGCATCTCGGTGATCTGCATCGCCTCTTCCCCGCTGGAAGGTTGGCTGACCATCAACATGTCCAAGTCGACTCCCAGTTTCTTCGCCCAGGTCGGATCGAACGCGTGCTCGGCGTCGATCAGCGCGGCGATCCCCCCTTTTTTCTGGGCCTGAGCAATCGCGTGTAACGCCAAGGTCGTCTTGCCGCTCGACTCCGGACCGTAAATCTCGATAATCCGGCCGCAGGGCAAGCCTTGCCCCCCCAACGCAATGTCCAGCGAGAGACTGCCCGTGCTGATCCCCCGAATCGGTTTGATGTTGTCGTCCCCCAACGTCATGATCGCGCCGTCGCCGAATTGCTTCTCAATCTGCTGCAAGGCAACCTTGAGCGATTCGTGGTCCTTCGTCAACGATTCCATCGCAGACACGTTTTCTTGCCGTTTGCTTTTGCCTGCGGAGCCCTTGGCGGCCTTGTCTTTGCGAGCGGTCTTTTCGTCAGAAGTCGAAGTCGTCATTGCGGTTTCTCCCATGGGTTGCAGCGTTTCAGTATACACTTTTTTCTCACCAATGTTTGTTGCCAATGTGCCGCGACGCGCCTTATCGCCGACCCTCGTCGCCGACCCTCGTCGCGAATCCGTAACGGCCGACCAGCGGGCGCGAATCGAGTTGACTATTCAGGTTACGCGGGAACGCGGACACGTTTGGTCACGCAAGCAATTTTTTTGGCAGATCGCAGAATTTGGCGGATCGCAGAACGGCCACCGCCGTCCCAGCCAAATGCAGTACGGCGACGAGAGTGGATTGGAAACTCAGTTATGGTGACGCCGCAACATTTGCTGCACTTCCTGCACAAAATCGCGGGCATCCGTGAACTGGCGGTACACGCTGGCAAACCGAACGTAGGCGACTTGATCCAGCTGGAACAGCTCTTCCATCACGATATGCCCCAGTTGCTGGCTATCGATTTCCCCCGTCCCCTCAAATTCACACATCACCTGCTGTTCGATCCGGGCGATCAGCGATTCGACCTGCTCGTTGGTGATCGGCCGCTTGACGCAGGCTCGCAACAGTCCGCTGCGGATTTTCTCCGGAGAAAAAATCTCGCGGCTACCGCTCTTCTTGATCACCTTGATGTCGACTTCGCCGATTCGTTCGTACGTCGTATAGCGGCGGTCGCAATTGAGGCATTGGCGTCGGCGGCGGGTGACGAATCCGCTCTCTCCGGACCGGGAATCGATCACACGATCGTTATCGCAGCGGCAAAACGGGCATTTCATGTAGAGCCGCTCGGCAGTACCCTCGGATCACCACCCCAGTTCACCGTCCACTCGATTCGACCGCACGCCGCGCTCGGCTGGTCCGTCGCAGGCACCTGTTCGCGCATCCTCCGCCGGGGGTTTGCCCCTGTGGCGATGCTGCCCCTATTTCGATTCGTCTTTGCTGGAGTCGCCTTTCGTGGAGTCCCCTTCGTCGATCTTCAGATCCAGCTCATCCGCCTTGGGGTCGGTGTCGGGATTGCGAGGTCCGCAGCCCAAGCACAACGATGAGACGAACAGGCCCAATAGAATCGCGCGAAACAGTTTCATGCTGAATGCCTCCAATGCAGTTTCGAATGCTCGAATGTGTCAACCGAGTCGCGTCCAGTCGCTACGTGATGCCGCGGTTCCTGGTCTTCGGACGGCGCAATCGGCACCCCTCCGAATTGGCTCGGCTACCTTCGTTCGAATATTGTACCGCCAGCCAACCGCGACAATACACCCCTACCACAATTTCGACGCCGAATTTGGAAGGGCGAGCGCCCCGCCGCGGCGCTGGGTGGTCCCGGCAACCGAGCCGCGGATCGGCGATAGTGCCGCGCACAAAAAAGAAAAGGACCCGCGTCTTCGCGAGCCCTTCTAGCCAATGCCCAAAGTCTTTCGGTCGAGCGACCGAACTACTCTTTCTTTTCTTCGGTCGTGGTGCTGCCACCGGTCTTCGTAGCGCCGCCGGTGGCGCCCGTATCCGTACCGCCGGAGCAACCCGCCAACGGAGCAACCAAGGCCAGAGCGAACACACCCAACAGAGCCCATTGCACAAAACGTTTCATTGAACACTTCCTAGAGATTGAAATGACGCTGCCCCAGTTGATTCGAGCGGCGCACGGTACTCGGCTACGGGAAAGCAGGATCGCCGATCCAGCCCCCTTTCGACTGGTCCAATGACCAGTGCCAAAACACCAGACTCCCCACGCTGGGAAACGTCGGAGCCTCGTCTACGCCAAACCCACCCTTTTATTCTGCAACAAACCGGGGGGATGCTCAAGGGTAGGAGCTGGGGTCCTAACCAAGAACCCAAATATTCGATCCCGGTCCCAGCGCCTCGTTTTCCCTCCCAAGGCTTGGCGAGAATCGATGTGACATCCGCATTCGATCGCAATGCCAGGGCGGGCCACCCCCCAGAGGACAGCCCACCCCATGCATCTTCCAATGCTGGAAAGGTACTAGTCGTCGCACCCAAGATTACGCAAAAGCATCAGCTGTCCATCTTCGATCGTATTCGGCGCCGGGGCGGCGGTAGGTGAATGTGCCTGGACGTCAAAAATCCACGAGCCGATTCCGCCTACGCCTTCCGAAGCGATGATCCCGCTTGTTTCCCAAACGCCCGGACCCACGTTGACGCCGTCGCGTCCCGGAGGATCCAGCTCGACGATCCGTTCGGCCGACGCGGCGCTGCACCCGTTGGTGCCAGTCAATCGCAAACGCCAAATCGAACCGTCGCGATTTTTTGCAGCCATCACCGGACGCGATTGGGACGTGCCATCTTCGCAGATCGTCAAGTAATCCCAATTGATGCCGACATTGTCCGGACTGAGGGCAATGTCGCCGCCGTTCGCAATGATTTGGTCGGCGTTGTACACAATCCGCAATTTGGCATTCCGTGTCGGATCCTTTTTGTCGAGTTCCAGAGAATAGAGCCGCCCCAAGTCATTGGCGCCGGCCGCGCCCCCCGTCGTGACAAAGAAGTAGTTGTTCTTATTGCGCGGATTGAACGCGCCGTCCTCGGGGCGAGCAAAGACCATCGCGCCGACGGCGTCGCTGGCGGCTTCGAGCTCCGCTTCCGTCATGTCGCCGGCGCCGGGAATCGGCACCCATTCGCCGACGATCTGGCCGTTCTGGAAATCGGCTTCGTTGTTCTTGTTCTGATTGACCGACCGAAAGACATAGAGCGTTCCGCCGACGAGGCCGTTTCGCTCGAGGACGGTCGCGCCAGGCCACCAACTTTTCCAACCGACATACATGTACAACTGGCTGTTGACATCCGCGGGAAGCTGGCTCACCGGCCCGTCCTCCATTCCCATGATCACGGTTCGAAAGCCCCAGTTCGGTTGGACTAAGGTGTTTTCCCACGGAAACCGACCGAGCGCCGGCAAAGCATGGGCCTCGTTATCAAAGATGGCGACCGACAACCCGCCTTGGCCATCGAACGAGGTCGATGCGCCGGTTTCTTCGTTGGCAAAGTAAATCGGACGATCAAATCCCTCCAGCCAACCTGCCAACGAACCCGAGCAAAACCGGCCGAACCCCGGCGTCGAGTTGGTGGTATCCGCCGCCGGTCCGACATAGGAGTCTTCGATATACACCGAATCATACGCGCGGTCACCGGACAAGACCTGGCCACGCCGATTCAAGATCAGCTTGGATACGATCGCTCCACGGTTCAACGGATTCCCTAGAATCGGCTCGGACATGGTGGTATTCGTGAATTCGTGGCTCATCAACAACGAATAGGTTCCGTTGAGGTTGCTGTGAATGCCCAGCCCGTCGGGGATGCCGACCATTTGATACGTTTTGCCTGGTTCGTTTGTAACTGGCAGGGTATCGCCGACGCTCAGCAGCGGGACAGCCTCGTATTGGCTGTTCAACGAAACAGCGTATGGCTGGACGAATTGGAAACTGGTCAGTGCGATTGCGGCACTGCCGGTCGCTACCATGGCAGCGACGGTCGAGACACGAGAAAGAGCGGCAAACTTCATACTTTCTTCCCTCCTAAAGATACGGCATGATTGGCCGGCCACCTCAAGGCAGCCTGTTCATGGCCGTAAAGATACGGAGGAGTATGAAGAACGGTTGAAGGCCGTGTTCAAGCTTTCCAAAGTTCTGGTTAAGAACTGTACACAGGTCCGGATGGGGCTGCAACCGACAGCGAATTGTTCGTCGGCGCGAATTGCCGGGACGAAAATTCGGCGATGGACAATGGACCGCCGTTCGAAAGTCCGGCGTTACTTCCGCTCTCGCTCGATTTCGGCGGGGATCTCGACCGAATCGTCGGGCGCTTCGGCCTGACCCGGAATACCGGAGGGTGTGGACGTGGCGGCGTTGGGCTGATCGAGCGGAGATTCGCTGGGAATATCCAAGTCGATCGATTGCCCCTCCGCGACGGAGACCTTGACGCCCCCTTTTTCAGTGGCGTACGCCGAACTCAAACGGGCAGGCTTGGTCGATTCTTCTCCCTGCTCCGGCCGATCCTCGTCCAGATCGATCAAAACCACGACATGCGAACCGACGGATGCACCGGGCCGCTGATCCACTGTGGTCAGTTCAAAACGCCCCTGAGAATCGGTCGTACCGGTCGACGAGGGCCCCGCGGTCCCCCGCGAGGCATCCGGCATGAATTGCACCAGAATATTCGCTGCCGGCGCCCCGTCGATCTTGATCGAGCCTTGCACCGGAACCAACGTGTATTGAGGCCCACGGCTACAGCCGAGCATGCCGACCGCGACCGTGCTCCAAAACACTACGGTTGCCGCCAGCCATTTCGAACAAGCGAATCGACCCACGCTCCCACCTTCGTCGTTTACCAAAATTGCGTCGAACCGGTCTGCTGCCCTGCCACCCGCATACCCGGCGACCTTCTGCGAGCGGGTTCCCCCCTTCGAATGTTTTAAGTCGGGAATCGTTACTCGAAGTCCGGAATCGCCGTACGATCGGCTCGCTGGCAATAATAGCCCAAGATGGTCTGTTGAACTTGCGTCGAGACGAAGCGGACCGACCCGTCGGCCAACCCGAGGTTCGCGCCGCCCGGATGCAGGCTGCCAAACGCGCTCAGTCGGCGATCCTGGTGGATATACCAAGCGCCGGCCGACGTCGGGGCGCCGGGCTGACCATGGGCCCACGGGGTCTGATAGTTGATCGGAGCAAACGATCCCCCCATGATATTCCCCAGGCCGGTGTCGCCGCCGGAAGGATACCACCGCGACCAGCCCTTGATCGAGCTGCCGCTGTTCCAGTTGACGCTGAACGTGAAGGTGTCGAAATTGAGGTCGTCGTGCCGCGACTCGCCAAAAAAGACCGTGTTGCTTTGACCATCGAGGATTTCCGCCATGCGGACTTTGATTCCAAGCGGAGCAGTAGCCGCCTTTCGGGCAGCCGGACCAACCGCCATGAAGACTCCGTCGTTGGTGGACGACGTCGCGTAAATCGGGCGCGACCCGCCGTTCGCCCGGTAGCTCGTCCCGCCATAGTATTGCGTCGGCGTGCTGGTCTCAGGATAAGGAATAGCCTCGGCGGTCAGCGTATCGGATGGACAAATGTACAGCGAAACGGCGGTAGCGGCTTTGCCGCCGCCGGGCGAGTTGGCTCGGTTGTTCACCGGGATCTTGGGATCCATCGTCTCGAACAAATTGTCCTGCTCGATGTACGGCAGGATAAAGTAAAAGACGGAATGCCCCTGATAGCCGCCGGGTGAAATGAACTCTTGCGTGTACCCTGCGGGCAACCGCTGAAACGCCGACTCGTAGTTCAACGCCGCCAACGAAATCTGCCGCAGTTTGTTCTGGCAGGCGGCACGACGAGCCGCCCCACGCACCGCCTGCACGGCTGGCAGCAACATCCCCAACAGGATGCCGATGATCGCGATCACGACCAGCAATTCCACCAAGGTAAATCCGCGCAATTGTTTGGATCGCATAGGAAGATTCCTCAAAGACTTGAGTCAACGAAGCAGCCGAGCAAAAACGGATGCGCTGAGTCCACTGCGCCCCTACGGTCCCTCAAGGTGAACGTCCCCAATCGTAGCGGAATTGCGCCGGATTCCAAGCATGGATCGGCGTCTTAACTCAGAATTAACGAAACGCTCAAACCAGCTGCTTTTGGATCGTCGTGCCATCCTTGGTGGTCCGCACTTCAAACCCCGATTCCAACAGCATTTTCCGCAACTCGTCGGCTCGGTCGTACCGTTTCCGCGCTCGCGCGTCATCCAGTTCTCGGCACCAATCCAGGGCCTGTTGCAGGCGAGCATCGACCGCGGCATCCGCCGGCGGCGCGTAGTCCAAATCCTGGTGGATCGGAGCGACCGCCAGGACCGAGTTGATCTTGCGAAACACCGCCAGGGCTTCGACGGGATCCCCGGGGGTCTCGCCGAACCACGGAACGACCTCCCCCAGTGCTCCCGAGATGTTCAAATCGTCAGCTAGGGCCGCGGCAAACCGCTGGAGTATCGGATGGGACAAGTCGACTTCGGCGGATTTTCCCTGAGCTTGTTCCTCCAGCCGCTGCCGGCATTCGACCATCCGCCGCACGGTCATCGCGGAATCGCTCAGCCCCTTCGCCGTGAAATTCAAGTTGGCGCGGTAGTGCGATTTGATCAACTCGAATCGCAACACCGCCGGATCGACCGGTCGCGGGGCATCCCGGCCCTCGAGCGACTGCAGCGCTCGCCCCTCAACCACGTCGCGGACCGTAAAGAACGTCCCGCGGCTCTTGGACATCTTTTCTCCCTCGACCATCAGGAATCGCGCATGGATCCAGAATCGAGCAAACGTCTCCTTTCCGGTCGCCCCGCAGGTCTGGGCGATCTCGCATTCGTGGTGCGGGAAGATCAGATCCTCGCCACCCGTGTGGATATCGATCACCGGCGAATCGAGCAGCTTCGTGGCCATCACGGAGCACTCGATGTGCCAACCCGGATAACCGACGCCCCAGGGAGAATCCCACTTCATGAGGTGGTGCGAGTCCGGTTTCCAGAGCATGAAGTCGGCGGGATGCCGCTTCATCGCCTGGTTTTCATCGGAGACCCGCCCCCCCGCCCCGCTCTGCAGATGTTCCAGCGTGTTCCCGCTGAGCTGACCGTACTTGGGGAAACTTTCGACACTGTAATAGACCACCCCATCCTTGGCGACATAGGCATGGCCGCGGTCCAGCAATGTCTGGATCATCGCGATCATCCCCGCAATGTGCTCCGTCGCCTTGGGGACGTTCCGCGGATGTTCGAACGCGACTTTGTAGCCTAATTGCCGCCCGTCGTCCAAGAAAGCCTGCGTGTAATAATTCGCAATTTGATAGGGATCGTTGGGATCGTCGATCGCGTCGAGCGGGACTTTGCCCGATTTCTTGCTCTCCTTCATCCGGCGGATCGCGACCTGCATCCGATCCTGCCCTGCCCCGTCCGTACTGGTATCGTCGGTCATGTGCCCGACGTCGGTGATATTGGTTACCTGGTGCACGGCGTAGCCGGCCAACTCCAAGAACCGCCGCAGCAGGTCGCTGAACAAGAATGTACGAAAGTTGCCGATATGGGCGAAGTCATAGACAGTAGGTCCGCAGCCGTACATCAGGACTTTGCCTGGAAATAAGGGCTCAAACGGTTCGGATCGATTGTGGAGCGAATTGTAGAATGAGATCTTCATGGGGAGGTCGCAGAAATGGAGAAAACCAAACCGCCCAATCTACCGAATCTCGCGCGGCCGCGGCAAGATGAAAGGGACCGAGTATTATGGACGACACGTTCGACCAACGTGTTGGATTTGGCGTGTGGCGGTAGTTGGCACCGATGTGGGATTCCGAATTACACGAGGAGATTCGGGGGGCGCTCGAGCAGTCTTGGGCGGATGGCTCGTGGTGCGCCTACGACGGAATCCCGCAGGAAGCCTTGTGCCAGGTGCTTCGAGAACGATTTCAGGTCCCCCATGTCGGCTTGTGCAGCAGTGGGACGATCGCCGTAGAAATTGCTCTGCGAGCGGTGGGTGTCGTAGGTGGCGACGAAGTCATTCTGGCCGGTTATGACTTTCCCGGCAATTTCCGAGCGATCGAAGCGATCGGAGCTCGGCCCGTCCTGGTGGACGTGGCTCGCGATTCGCACCGATTCGAATGGACCGAGCTCCCCGGCGCCGTCTCGCCGCAGACGCGAGCCGTGCTCGTCTCGCATCTCCACGGCCAAGGGGTCGATATCGAGTCCTTGCGAGCGTCCCTGCCCGACGGTTCGGTTGCCATCGTGGAAGACGCGTGTCAGGCGCCGGGCGGAGAGTGGGGGGGCCGACCGGCCGGTTCGCGCGGCGATATTGGAATTCTCAGTTTCGGCGGCAGCAAGTTGTTGACCTGCGGGCGGGGAGGGGCATGGCTGACCAACGACCTGGCGGTTTACCAGCGCGGTCGACGCGTGCACGATCGAGGCAACGATGCTTTTCCGCTCAGCAATCTGCAGGCGATGGTCTTGCCCCCGCAGGTGCGGCGGTTGACGGAACGAGCTTCGCTGCGCCGGCAGCGGGCGAAGCAGATCGCCATCGAGCTGCGCGCCGCCGCCGGATTGCTAGTTCCGCTGTCGGAGGAGGACTTGGCCCACGGCGATTTCTACAAGTTGCCGCTATGGATTGGCGGAGGCGAGGAGGCGCGCGATCGTTTCATTCGCGAGGCCTGCCAACAGGGGCTCGATGTGGGAACGGGGTTCCGCGGATTCGCCTTGCGAAGTTCGCGCCGCTGCCGGCGGATCGGCACGTTGCCGGAGGCGCGGCGAGCCGCCGCCGAAACGTGCTTGCTGCACCATTCGCATCTGGTGGGGAGTGAAGCGGAGACCGACGAGCTCATCCAGCGACTGGTGACGGCGCTGGTTCGCAGCAGAATCGCCGGATGAATCGCGTGTACAGCTCGGTGGCATGGGAGAGTTGTTCGACCGAAATCCACTCGTCGACCGCGTGCGCTTGTTCGATGGATCCCGGGCCCAGCACGATGAGATTTTCGAGCTCGGTGAAGGCGCCACCGTCGGTCCCGTAGGGAACCGTGTGGGATTGGGTTCGGTGGGCCAAAGTCAGGGATTCGCGGACGAACTGGCCTTCCGGCGGCGTGTAAAGAGGCTCGCCCCATCGGTCAATTTCCAACGCCAAGCCATGGGCCTCGGCGGCGCGGCGGGTTCGCTCCAGCAGCGGTTCGATGTTCATCCCCGGCATCGGCCGGAAGTACACCGTGCAGATCGACTTGGCGGCGGTTACGTTGACCGCCGGATTGTAGTCGTTGATCCCGATATTCCAACAGAGGCTCGGGGGCGCGTAGCGGCTGTCCAGCCAGCGCGCATCCCGTTCGGTCTCGTCGTGGATCGCTTTCATCTCGGAAAGGAACGGGATCATCGCCAGGTTGGCGTTGACTCCGTGTTGGGTGCCGGAATGACCTGCCTTGCCGCGGGCTGCCGCGCGGATCCGATACGAGCCTTTGTGCGCGTGAACGACCTCCAGCCCCGTCGGCTCGCCGATCACCCCTTTGGTCTGGCCGGCCACCATGTCGCGATAGAATTTGCTTTCGTCGACGACGCAGCGGGCGCCGAAGTGGCCGACTTCCTCATCCGCGGTGACGACGATATACAACGGTTGTTCGAGTTCGTCGGCCTCGAAAAACTGGGCGGCGGTCAGCATGCAGGCCAAGGCGCCTTTCATGTCGCAGGCCCCGCGGCCGTACAACCGATCCTTGGTCAAGGCCGCCTGAAACGGAGTGAATTTCTGCGTGAACCACTCGGGCGCCGGAACGGTATCGGAATGGGCGAAGAACGCCAAGCCCCCGCGGCCCGTTCCTTTTTTGGCGATCAAGTTGTATTTGGAGACGCGGTGCGCGTCGCGGTAAGCGACCTTCTCCACGATGAAACCGTGCTTGGCGAGCTTGATCTCCAAGTACTTGATCATCGCTCGGTTCGTCAAATGGCTGCTCGTGTTAAATTCGATCAGCCGTTTTGCGTAACGCAACGTTTTCATAAGCCTGCCCAAGAACTATGATGAGCGGCATCCCTTCCCCAGATTTCAGGATAAGTAAGACTCGGGCGCGGGGCAAGCAATTTCCCGGTCGTCGACGTCGGCACAAGTTCGTGCCGAACGCAGGGGCCAGAGCACTGTGAGGGGTGGCCGCCGCCGCCCGGGAGCCTTGTGAGCGCTGAGAACCGCCCTACCGACCGAATGGTGTTCGTCACGGGCCGGCTGGCTGCCCCGCTGGTTCGAACCATGGTTGAATCGTTGGCCGATCAGGTCGGCTTTTCCGGCGAGGTCGTGGAATTACCGATCAGTGTGGCAGCCCTGATGACCACCGCCTGGGTCGGCCGGCGCCTCTCCCCACCAGCCGGGACGACCCGCATTCTCTTGCCGGGCCACTGTGGAGGGGATCTGCAGCCGCTGTGCGAACAGTTCGGCTGCCCGGTGGAGCGGGGCCCGAAGGACATCCGCCAGTTGCCGCAGTTTTTTCAGCGCGGCGGCGCCCCTCCCGATCTGTCCCGGTACGACTTGGAAATCATCGCGGAAATCAACAACGCTCCCCGGCTGGACCGGGGTACCTTGCTGCGGGCGGCAGAGGATACGGCGCAGCGCGGGGCAGATATCATCGACCTCGGTTGCGATCCCGGCGGCGGTTGGCGCGGGGTCACCGACGCGGTCCGCGCACTCCGCGATATCGGGCTGCGCGTCTCGATTGATAGCTGGGATCCCGACGAAGTCGCCGGGGCAGTCGCCGGCGGCGCCGAGCTGGTGCTGAGCGTCCATCGAGCGAATCGCGAAGCCGCTGTCGATTGGGGGGTCGAAGTCGTCGCGGTCCCCGACTCGCCTCACGAACTCGACTCCCTGTTCGAAACCGCCGAGTGGCTGGCAGCCCGCGGAGTCCCCTTTCGATTGGACCCCATCCTGGAACCGATCGGCGTGGGATTCGCCGCCAGCTTGCTGCGTTACCATCAGACGCGGCAACGATTCCCAGAGGCAGAAATGATGATGGGTGTCGGGAACGTCACCGAACTGAGCGATGTCGATTCGGCGGGTGTCAACTTCCTGCTGGCCGCGATCTGCCAGGAGTGGTCGATTCGCAGCGTCCTGACCACCGAGGTCATCAACTGGGCCCGATCGAGCGTCGCGGAACTGAATGTCGCGCGCCGCCTGGCAGGTTACGCACAGTATAATGGTGTGATTCCCAAGCACGTCGATGCGCGGTTGGTGATGCTCCGCGATGCCGAACGGTTACGGTTTTCGATCGCCGAGTTGGAGGGGATGGCGAGCCAGATTCGCGATCGGAATTATCGGATCTTTTTGTCGGAGGAAGGACTGCACCTCGCCGGCGGCGGCCAACACCTGCAAGGCAACGACCCGTTCGATCTGTTCGACCAGTTGGCCCCGGAAAACACCGGAAAGCTGACCACAGCCCACGCGTTTTATCTGGGCTACGAGATGTGCAAGGCGAATATCGCTCGGTTGCTGGACAAAAATTACACACAGGACGAAGCGTTGGACTGGGGACTATTGACGGTTGCCGAGCCGGATCGCCATCGTTTGAGAAAAAAGTCGTAAAACTGCATGTCGTTGTCGTTGCCCGTCACCGAGTCCAACCTGAGCCACGGGGCGCTGGCCCATCGTTTCGACCGCCCGCTCGACCCGCTGCAGGTCTTCCGCCGTTTTGCCCAGCGTCCGGGCTGTGTATTTTTCGATAGCGCACAACGGCATCCGCGGCTGGGGCGTTATTCTTTTTTGACCGCCGAGCCGTTCCAGTGGTTGGGTCTTTCGAGCGCGGACCAAGAAGGCCCTCCCGGTGCACAAACGCATTCGCCGCACGATCCGACGCTGCGGCGGACCGGGTTATTCGCCGAGTTGGAATTGGCGATGCAGCGGTACCGAAGCGAAACGCTGGCGGAGTTGCCTCCGTTCCAAGGGGGATTGGCGGGGCTGTTCAGCTACGACTTGAATCGTTTCCTGGAGCGAATTCCGTCGCCGCGTTACGACGAGTTTCGTTTGCCGCTGCTGGCGGCCGGACTCTACGACATCGTGTTCGCTTGGGATCACGAGCGGCAGGAAACCTGGCTGATCTCGCAGGGGTTTCCGGAATTGGAGCCCCGGGCTCGGCGGCGGCGAGCGGCCGAGAGAATCCAACAATGGTTGGCTTATCTCGGGGAGGATCCGCCGCACGCGCCGCGCGCGAAGCCGTTCGATCGACTCGGCCGTTCCGACCTGGCGCCGACGACCCCCGTCAACGCCTCGGGGTTGTTGAGCAATTTTTCGCCTGCGGCCTACATCGACATGGTGGCCGCCGCGATCGAACGCATTCGGGCCGGGGAGATTTTTCAAGTCAACTTAGCGCAGCGGCTGTTGTACCCCAGCGAGCTCGATTCGGTCGAAATGTACCTCAGGCTCCGCGACGAGAACCCGGCGCCGTTTGCCGGATTTTTTCGGGGCGACGGGTTTGAAATCCTCTCGAGCTCACCGGAACGATTTTTCGAATTGCGCGGCGGGCACGTCGAGACGCGCCCGATCAAGGGGACTCGTCGCCGCAGCGGATTCCCCGAATCGGATCTGTTCGCCGGGTACGAGTTGCAAGGGAACGAGAAGGACCGCAGCGAGAACGTGATGATCGTCGATTTGCTGCGGAATGACTTGTCGCGCTGTTGCGAAACCCGTTCCATCCGCGTCCGGCAGTTGTGTGATTTGGAAATTTACGGTTCGGTGTTGCACCTGGTTTCCGCGATCGAAGGGCGGCTGCGCGGCGATTGCGGGCCGTGGGACCTGCTGCGGTCGCTGTTTCCCGGGGGCTCGGTCACCGGAGCGCCGAAAGTCCGGGCGATGCAGGTGATCGCGGAAATGGAACCGACCGCCCGCGGGCCCTATTGCGGGTCGTTGGGTTACGTCGGTTTTGATGGAGCCGCGGACGTGAACATCTTGATCCGCACCATCACCGCGGCTCGGGGCTGGTGGCAATTCCCGATGGGGGGCGGTATCGTCGCGCTCTCCGACCCGCGACAGGAATACGAAGAGACGTGGACGAAAGCCGCCGGAGTCCTGCGAAGTTTGCCGCAACGATAGACGCCCCCAATGATCCTGCTGATCGATAACTACGATAGCTTCGTGCACAACCTGGCCCGTTACTTTCGGCTGTTGGGCCAAGCCACCTTGGTGGCGCGCAACGACGAGATCACGGTCGACGGCGCCAGAAAACTGGCGCCCGACGCGGTCGTGATCTCACCCGGCCCGGGGGGGCCGGACGACGCGGGTGTCTCGCTGGACCTGGTTCGGGGCGGGGGAAGCGGACTGCCCATTCTGGGAGTCTGCCTGGGACATCAGGTCATCGCCGCCGCTTGCGGCGGCCGCGTGATCCGCGCCGCGGAGCCGATGCATGGAAGGTCGAGCTGGATCCATCACGACGCAGAGTCGATTTTCAAAGATCTTCCCGACCCGTTTCCAGCTTGCCGCTACCATTCCTTGGAAGTCGAGCGGACATCGCTGCCCGAGGAACTGGCGGTGACCGCCTGGACCGAAGACGGATCGATCATGGGTTTGCGGCACCGTTATCGCCCCGTCGTCGGCCTGCAGTTCCATCCCGAGTCGGTGTTGACCGAGGTGGGCTTACAATTGTGTCAGAATTTTTTAGAGCGCGTATGCAAGTTGTCCGTGAAAGAGCCGGTCGAGGCCTGAGGCTCCCCATGCTGATGGGGATCGCGCTCGCCGCTGCGCTGTGCGGAAGGCCCCCGCAGATGCTCGGCCAGTCGGCCGCCGTGACGCCGGCGCAGCGAGGCCGGGAGTTGATCCTGCAATACCGCTTCCTCCCCCCCGACTTCAGCCAACAGGTCTTGGACGAAGTCTGGCAGGATTGGCCGGAGCCCTGGCGGGAACGCGCCCGCGTCGCGACCGCGGACGAACGCCGGCGACTCCTGTTCGAGCGTTACGGCTGGACGCCGCACCCCCACGATCCGACTCGGCCCGCCCAATTCGTTCGGGACTCCGACGGATGGTATGCGATGAGCTGCTTTGCTTGCCATGGTGGGCAGGTGGGTGGTCAGTGGATCGAGGGCGCTCCCAATTCCAACATCTCCCTGGAGACAATGTACGACGATCTGCGGCGGACCAAGCTGCGCCTGGAGGTTCCCTTCAGCCAAATGGACCTCGGTTCGATGGCGGTCCCGATGGGGACAACCGACGGGACATCCAACGCGGTGGTCTTCGGCGTGGCGCTGATGGCGTTCCGCGATCCCGAACTGAACGTGCTGCCCTTCCGCGTTCCCCGCCGGTTGGTCCATCACGATATGGACGCCCCCGCCTGGTGGAACGTGTACAAGCGTACACGTCTCTATATCGATGGGTTCGTCGAGAAGAATCCTCGGGCGTTGATCCCGTTCGTGATGGATCAACGGAACAGCGGAAAGACGATGCGAGGATGGGAGACAAAGTTCCGCGATGTGCTGGCCTATTTGCAGTCGCTGCGGCCGCCGCGCTACCCTCATCCCATCGATGCGCCGCGGGCCCGCGCGGGGGAAGCGGTGTTCCATCGCCGCTGCGCCGAATGCCATGGAACGTACGGTGAGCGGCCGACCTACCCGGCTCGAGTCGTCCCGTTGCGAACCGTAGGAACGGACCCGGTCCGACTGTCAGCGCTGGCACCCGAAGATCGGCGGCGGTACCACGAAAGCTGGTTCGCGCATTTCGGACAGGACGACACGGTGATCGAGCCGCGCGGTTACCAGGCTCCACCTCTGGATGGGATTTGGGCCTCGGCCCCCTACTTCCACAACGGGAGTGTGCCGACGCTGTGGCACGTCCTCCATCCCGAAGCGCGGCCGATTGTCTGGCGGCGAACGCCAACGGGTTACGATCGGGAGCGCGTTGGATTGGAAGTTGAATCGTTGAGCGAATTGCCCCCGGAAAAGCTCCGCGCCGACGAGGCTCGAAAATACTTCGATACGCGAAAGCCCGGCAAGAGCGGCGCCGGTCATCCCTTCGCGAACCAACTCAGCGAACCAGAACGCGACGACTTGCTGGAATATCTAAAGTCGCTCTAGTTCGCGGCGGGTGCGCTCGTTGATCACGTTGCCTGTGTTCAGCGTCCCGGCGGGCTCGAACAGCAGCACGTGGACTTCCTCCTCCGCGACCGGTTTGTGCTCGACACCCCGCGGAACGATGAAAAACTCGCCCGTTCGCAAGACGACATTCCGATCGCGAAGTTGGATCGTCAACTCGCCCTGCAACACCAAGAACAGTTCGTCCTCGTCCGGATGGTGATGCCAGAAGAATTCACCGATCAGTTTGGTCAATTTCACATGTTGACCGTTCAGCTCCCCCACGATCCGCGGATTCCAGTGGTCGCTGAACTGCGATAAACGCTCGGTCAGGTTGACTTTATCCATGGCACTGTCCTTTGTCCCAAAACATCAGCCGCATGGCGCTAGCCTGCGGTTTCTTCGCGCATCCAACACCGGAAACCGCAGGCTAGTGCCATGCGGCTGATCTCAATGGGACGCGAAACTGTGTTTTGGGACAAAGCCTAGTCATCCGTCGTTTTGGCTTCGGCGAACTTGCGGGAGCGAGGCGTCCCGGCATCGGGAAAGTCGTCCGGGATCGCCTGGGTAACTTTTCCAGTCGCGGCCCATTCGGTTCCACGTTGCAAAGCGACAATGAATCCGACACATTCTTGAGAATCGTTGCCGTGTCCCATCGGCGTGTGGAAGACGCGGCCGCGGCCGTATTCAAGGACAATCAGCATCGGTTCGTGTCGCCCCGTCCCGCTCTTGTCCGGGCTGGAAAACGCGGTCGCCAGGATTTCCATATTCTCCGCAGGTCCGCGGAGCGAATCGTACAACTCGTCGTTAGCGTGCATCCAAGTCCGGGGCATACCTTGTGTGATCGGATGCTCGGGATTGCGGATCACGATGGCAAAGGGATGTTGGGGACCGTGGTTACCGCCTCGCCCGGCCGAAGCGTCTCGAACGACCTTGCCGTCCGCGTTGTAAAACACGAGCGGCCCTGACTTTTCGTCGCGGTTCCCCCAACCCCCCAACCCGATCATCTGGTTGTACTCGGGCCAGTCCCCGAAGGCGTTGTCGGCGGCGTGGACGACCACCAGTCCACCCCCGCCCCGCACGAATGCCTCGAAGGCCTTTTCCGTTTCCTGCGGCCACCGCGCCCCGTTGTAGTTGGTCACAACCGCGGCGTACTCTGAAAAATCGGGATGGAAGTCAGGATCGGTTCCTTCCGGTTTGGTTCGGGCGGTGGAAACCGTAAACAATCCGGTGGCCTCCAAATACTGGGCCATCATCTCGCTGGTGGTCGGCCAATTGCCATGGTTGTTCTGTCCGTCGACCAGGAGGATTTTCAACGGCGACGTGGCGCCGACTCCCTCGGGGCTCGTTTGCCCGACCGCCGACGGCGCACTTGCGCCGAACGACGCCACAAACAGCACAATCAACCACATCGCATTTCGAGTCAATTCTTGTTGCATCGGTAATCCTCCTGGCTTGATCATAATGGTACAATACCGACAGAGGCAAGCACCGCGCGGCCACGGCGAACTCGAAGCGCCGACCGGTATCGGCGCCTGGAAAAAACGTCTGCGGAGAATTCTCATGTTCGCCTGTTGTCCCAAGTCTTCCCAGTGGTTAACTGCGATCGCGGTGTTGGCGGCGGTGTTTGCCGGCGGCAGTTGGTACGGGGCGCGGCGCGCGGCCCCCCCATCCAGCGGGCAGATCGATTGGAATCAGGTGCTCCCCGTCGGGCTGAAACCGGATAGCGCCGCGAGCACAAAAAACATGTCGATCGCCACCGGACGGATCGAAGAGTTCGTGGAAGGCCTTTACGTGCTGGATCATCTCACCGGAAACCTCAATCTGTACGTCTTGAACGTCCGCAGCGGCCAATTGGGAGCCGCCTATCGAGCCAACGTGTTACAGGATCTCGGGACGCAAGGTGGCGGCGAAGCCTCCCTGGCGATGGTGACCGGGGGTTTCGATTTCTCCAAATTGAGAGATGGTCAGAACCGGTATGCCAACAGCATCTGCTACGTGGCCGACAGCAACACCGGGCGAGTCGTCGGCTACACGTTTTCGTACAGTGCCACGTTGATCGATCGAGGTCAACTTCAATCGGGCGATCTGGTCAAAGTGGTCGACTGGACCGCCCGTGAAGAAGGCGTGATCCGCGACTAGCCGCCGAAAAAATCAGCCGCCAGGCGCTAGCCTGCGGTTTCCGGACGCCGCATCCACAAAAACCACTCGCTCGCGGCCTGTGGCCAATCTGCTCGTTGCAATCCGCACGAGCCTTCCAGATTCCCCACGGTGCAAACTTTCGCGGACGGGAATGGCTGGTCCGCGGATATCCAGAAAACGAACGCCGGCCATCGTTTTTGGTCGATTCGACGCCAGCGAGAGGGAACAATTGTCCCGAGATCCTGGCCCGCATAACGGACCGCGCGCCAGACGAATTTCGGCAAGGAGGTGATCGACAGTTTCGCGTCGCGCCCGGAATAGCGCGACCCCGACGACAGGAAGCGGACCATGACACCGATTGGCAAATTGTCCCTGGCGACACTGATCTTGGGATCGGCGTTCGTCACCGCCAAGTACCTGCACCAAGTTTCGCCCGAGCCCACATTTCCGACGCCGCGGCCAGAGGTTTCCCGTCGGCCGTTGGCTTGGCAAGCCCGCTCCATCCAGGCAACGGCCGCACCGGGTCTGACGGCGATTGCCCAAAACCAGTCGATAACCAGCGAATCGGCGGCCGCCCTCGCCGCGACAAAGAAACCGACGGCGTTCAACTCCCAAGTCGCTTTTGCCGCGTTCTCGCATTCCAACCCAGGCGCGACATCGAAGGGCACACCGCCGGCTGGCGAGTCGCCCGCTGAGACGTCGACCGAGACGTTGCCGCCTTTGCCGAGTCCCCCCCTGGAAGGCGAAGCCGAAGTCGAAACCGGAGTCGCCGCAACGCGACATTCGACAGCGAATCCGCAAGACGCCGTGAGCGTGCTTCGCGCCGACGTGCCAGCGGACCCAACCCGCTCCGAGCGCCGATGGCCGATCCCCTTGGCGTTGAGTCCCCAAAGCGACTTGTCTTCGGTCCAGCTGCACGAGGCCGTTCCCGCCGCCGCAACCGGCGATTTTATCGAATACACAGTGCAGTTCGGCGATTCGCTTCCCCTGCTGGCCAGCCGTTTCCTGGGGGACCGCGAAGCTTATTTGTCGATTTACACCGCGAACCTGGATGTTCTCAGCAACCCGGCCGATGTGGCGCCAGGTCTGGTCCTCAAGATTCCGGCTCGCCGGTAACCCGCTCCTCCACCTTACCGAGCCTGTCTCGGTGGAAGGACGGTCTGGCGACTAAGGCCGACCGCCATCCGCCCTCCTCCTCCCCACTGAGCCTGTCTCGGTGGAAGGACGGTCTGGAGACTACAAG
>JBGSLW010000329.1:0-21627 GCA_041740495.1 Pirellulaceae bacterium | reverse complement strand
CGATTCGTTTCGGGGAAGTTGCCGAATTCACCAATCCGCATTTCTTCCCCGGCGCCTTGGTTTTGGGGGACATCCCTGGACTGCTTCGAATCGCCGCCCCCGATGAGATTGTATGCCTGGGGGAATTGCGCGAAGACCTGGGGCGACTGAGCGAACAGGGAATCGAACCGCCGCTCCAGGTCCGCTCCGTGGCAGATCTTGCCGAGCTGGCCAAAGTACGCTGATGGCTTTCGTCCCGCAAGAAGGCGGGATGGGGGGAAACACAATTGCTGTACTTATCCAGGGCGCATTACGATACACTGAGGAAGATCGGTCGGCGACCAAAACACTTGTCCCAAGGGCCGTTCCCCCGCTTCGGGGGATAGGGCAGGATGCTGGGGGCCGACTGGTATGGGGATGGGCTCCAAGAGCATCGAGCTCCGGACCGAGCGTTTCGCCCGTACAGTCAGGATTTTGGGGGAATCAATATCATGTCCCGCTTCGAATTAATTCGGACAGCCTCTTCGACGACTCGATCCGGGGCTGTCCTTTTCCTTATGGCATGTTGGATAGGGATCGGTTTCGGCTGCAACACCTATGCCCTGCTTCAGGATCCCGAGCCGGAAAAGTCAGTCGAAAAGATCGACTTCAACCGAGACATCCAGCCGATTCTTACGAAGCGGTGTCACGAATGCCACGGCGAAGAAAAGGAAGAAGGGGACCTGCGGACCGACAAACGCGAGAGCGTGTTGGACGAGTATTTCCTGACGCCCGGCAAGTCGGCTGACAGTTTGTTCTACCAAGTCATCGTGAGCACCGAGGACGACCGCATGCCTCCCCCCGACGAGGGCGACGCGGTTCCATCCGAGGAAGCGGCGCTGATCAAAGCCTGGATCGATCAAGGCGCCGTCTGGCCGGAGGGGGAAGGGACGCCGCCACCCAAAAAGGAAGACGGGGCCGACGCAACGATTACCAAGCCAACGAAGGGTGGAACGGGCAACGCGCCGCCGAAGTTGGAACCGCCGCCGAAGTTGGAACAGGATTCGGAAGCAAGCAAGGCGCCTGCCGCCGGGGACCAGCCCCCCGCGCCCGCAACGCAACTTGGAAATTTTGGATCGGCCGCTGACGCCAACACCCAAGAGAAATCGGCCGGTCAGGATTCGACGCTAACCCAGCAGCCAGAGGGAGGACCGGAAACACCCCCGGCGCAGGAGTCATCCGCGAATCAGAAGTCCGCGACGGCGGCTCCGCCCCCCCAACCGGCGCCCGCCCGCACGGCTCGCCAAGAGTTTTGGCTCACCGTCTGGCGAGCCTTCGGTGATTTGCATCCAGCCACCGCACATTTTCCGATTGCATTGCTGATTGTTGGCGGACTGGCGGCGCTGTTTAGCTTCCGTGGCAGTTATGCCTGTTCCGACTTCGCGTTTTATTGCTTGTGGCTCGGCGCACTCTCGGCGTTGGTTGCGGCAGGTCTGGGTTGGTCGTTCGCCTGGAACGAGGGACACAACGAAGATCCGTTCCAATTCGACCGAACCGTCCGTTTGTTCTGGCACCGTTGGACCGGGGTCGCGCTCGCCGTCCTCTCGTTCCTGTTGGCGCTGGTGGCGACGGTCTCTCGTCGCCGCGACCCGGAAAACGGATCGCTCTGGCGGCTGGGTATGATCGCTCTGGCGTTGCTTACGGTTTACGTCGGGCACGCCGGCGGCGAACTAACGCACCGCCGCGGCTACGGAAAGATCTGGGATCTGTTCGGCTTGAAGCAAACGAATGCCGCAGCGCCGGCCGCCCAGGAAAATAAGGCCGCCCAGGAAAACAAGGCCGCTCAGGAAAACAAGGACCCTGAGGATAACGCCGCCGGTCAAACGCCGTAACCGCACACGCCGCAATCAACACCTACTCGGTGGTGGATGCGTTTCCGTTTTTGGCGCGCAGGATGGCGTGTGCCAAACGCGACTTGCGACGAGCCGCAGCGTTCTTGTGAATGACTTGACGGCTGCCAGCTTGATCCAGCCGTTTGGCGGCAATGCGAAACGCCGATTCGGCTTTGGCGATATCCCCCGAATTGGCTGCGGCCAAGACGCTTTTGACATGCGTCTTCAATTCCGATTTTACGGAACGATTCCGACTGCGGCGAACCAGACTTTGGCGATGGCGTTTGGCGGCACTCTTGATGTTGGGCATAGCTAAGGCGAACGACTCGCGGTTCAAGGAATAGATGTCGGTGTGCCGGGGAGCGTATCCACCAGCAACGGGCGGGGTTCTCGAGAGCGGGTTTTCCAGGGAGCAGGATGCTAGAGACCGGCAGGGATCGCCGACGGCAACCGCTCCGCGGACCGGGAACTCAGGCGGGTGATTATCGCGTCCCGGCGTCGGGTTGTCCAGACTCTGTCGCGAAACTCAGGGAATTCCCGGCAACTGCGGCCGCCAGGCCGCGGACGTGAGACATATTGCCAAGGTCCACCAGCCTAAACCTGTTGGCCTAAACCTGTTGGCGCAAGGTGCGAAAGCTCATCAGGCCCAAAATCGCTGCACAAATCAGGAAAACAACGTCCAGGATGATACTGCTCCCCTTGAACGGGGCGATCGATCGCGCGTTCGCCACGCCCAATAGCAAATCGGAGGCGAACAAGATCACCACCAATACGGAAATCGCCAGGGCGGCAATACAGAGGGCCTTGGGCATTCAATATTCCTTGGAAACGCTGGTCACAACCGGCAGGTAGTTGGTAATTCGGCAGCAGGCGCGGAAATGTCGAACCTTCTGCTAGTATAATTACCCAATCCCGGGTGTCACCCGGACCGGAGGTACGTTCGAACCGAAAAATCGTTGAAATTTGCCGTGAAACACCAGCCCACTACTGCGGTCTACACCGGTTCTTTCGATCCGATCACTCTGGGACACTTGAACGTGATCGAACGAAGTAGCCGGCTGGTCGATCGCCTGATCGTGGGGGTGGGCACAAACCTGGACAAGCTTCCGTTGTTCCGGCTGGAGGAGCGAGTGGCCTTGATTCGGAGCGTGACCAGCCGGTTCGACAACGTCGAGGTTCTTCCGTTTGATGGATTGGCGGTGGATTTTGTACGGTCGTGCAACGCTCGCGTCATGATCCGGGGGGTTCGTCCGCTGACCGATATCGCCGCGGAGTTCACAATGACCATGGCGAATCGGGAATTGGATCCCTCGGTCGAGACCCTATTCCTAATGGCCGATGGAGACTACGCGCATGTTTCCAGCACGTTGATCAAGCAGATCGCGCCCCTGGCGGACGATGACAAGCTGGCCCGTTTTGTGCCGCGCGAGATCATTCCTCAGGTCCGGGAACGCTTGGGGAGCTGAAGAGCCTATCCCAATCGTCGCCGCCCCCTCATGCTGCCCGCATCCCGCAACGGGGCGGTGGGTCAAGGAAAAGGCTCAAATAGCACCACGATAATCCGCCCAGGTTTTTGGAGTTTCGTAGACGCGAATCTGCTGCAGTTGCATTGGCTCCGGAAAGTGGTGCTCCAGCCAATTCCAAACCGTCACGGCAATATTCTCGACCGTCGGATTGAGCTGATCGAACGGTGGAACCTCGGCGTTCAAATAACGGTGATCCAGCCGATCGATCACTTCCCGCTTGACCACCGCGTCGCAAGCGGACAAGGCAAGGTCGCCCTCGTTGGCGATCGGCAGCTTCCAGGTCACCTGCACGACATAGTTATGCCCGTGGCCATGCGGGTTGTTGCACTTGCCGTATACGGCCCGATTCTGTTGCTCGGAGAATCCAAGGTGATGCAGCCGATGGGAGGCCGAAAATTCGTATTCGTGGGTCACGCTTACCATAGACTCCTCGGGGGGTTCGATCGCAAACCGTAAATACGGGGAAAGGGCCAGTTCGAATCGGGCCAAGGTCAGTGGTCCGGCGGCGGCGACTTCGTCGCGACACGCCGCGTACATCATGGCCAGAGTGGGGATCGGTCGCCTGGGCGCGACGCTGGGAGTGTTCCTTCCAGTCCGCTGCAGTTGCCCGCGCACCAATTGATCGATCCATTTGACGTTGCACAGATAATCGGTCTCGGGGGAAATCGGACCTCGGAGTGTGCACCGCCACACCAGGAAGGGGGCCAGGCAGTCGGTCGCGGGCCCGCCCGCCCAGGCGTTGAGAAGAGGGCGTTCGTGCGCCGCGTCGGGCCCGGAGTCTCCAAAGCATCGTACTTCGCGTGTCAGTTCGATCATGCCGGGTCCGCAAGGTAGTTCAGCGTCGAATCACCAACGATTGGCCGGACGAGTAACGAAAGGGCTCCTGGCACACTTCCCAAATCAACTCGGCCACCTGGTGCGGGGCGAGACGCTCCGACGGGGGAACGTCGGGGAAGAGGCTATCGAGCAACGGCGTATCCACGGTCCCGGGACGAATCGAATACAGGCGAATTCCCAGCGGCTTGCCCTCGGCGGCCAAAGCCTGCACCATCAAATCTTGCCAAGCTTTGCACGCCCCGTAAACCGCGAAGCCCGGAAACGGATCGATCGCTGCCAGCGAGGAGACGCTGACGATCGTGCCTCCCGTGCCATGCCGCAGAAAATATCGCCAGGCTTCCTGCGTGGCGTGAAACCAGCCACGTAGATTGACGTCGATCGCGGCCTCGAAGTCGTTGCTCGCCAGGTCCGCCATCGGCGCCAACGGCGCCGCCGCTCCGCAGTGCACCAAGACATCGATCCGCCCCCAATGCTCGGCGGTCGCGCGCACAAATTGCCGGGCCTGTGCGGGAATCGCCAGGTCACAGCGGAACGAGCTGACCTGCGTCGCCGGCAAGCTCGACGCAGCCGCCGCCAATCTTTCGGAATCTCTCCCGCAGATCGACACCGCGTAATCGCGCGCGGCGAACAGCTGCGCGGTGGCCAGGCCAATGCCGCTGCTGCCGCCGGTCACGGCGCAAACCGGGAGCACGGAACGGGTGAACGGACGCGGCTGCGACGATTTCGACATGGGCTCAATCGTGGGCCTTGGCTTCCAGGAACGACTGCAGATCCTGGTCGTTGATTTCCGGCTCTCCCTTGGCCACGTTATCCATCTTCCCCGCGGCGATCCACGACTCCAGTTGGTCCACCAAGTCAAACAGGTGATCGAAGCTATCGACGATAAACAACAACTCCTGGAAATGGTGGATTTCGAAATATTGGTTGATCACCCATTCCATTTGCAGAGGGTAGCGCTGCACGCGCGGGGATTCGATGCTGTATTCGATTTCCCCCAACGAGCTCAACAGGCCGCTCCCGTAGACTTTCAACTCGGGGCCATGCCGCATCAGTCCGAACTCGACCGTGTACCAGAAAAAGCGGGCCAGCGAGCGGATATTGCTTTTGACGATTTCCGCTCTCTCGGATTCGCTGCACGCGAGGTTTTGGGCGCGCAGCGCCGCGTTGCGCGCGACTTCGCCAAAACGGACCAGCACGTCGGCAAAGCGGCGATCCGTGTGCATCGGGACATGCCCTGCGATGTCGTGAAAAATATCAGGCTCCGGGAGGTACTCCAATTTGCCGCCGTCGCGAATCGTGATCGTCGTGGGGAACTCGCGCTGGCGAATACAATCAAAAAAGATATAGGCGGGTATGTAGCCTGCCACCGCTTTGGCCTTGAATTGCGTGAGCGGTTCCAAGAATCGATTGACATCGTCCAGCCGCGGGATTTGATCGGGACGGAGCATCAGATTCCGGACCCCGTCCATGAATTTGGGATTGGCGTACCGCTCCCATTTGGGCCGCATTCGAGCGTAGAGCCGCCGCCAGGTCTCCTGGTTTTCTTCGCTGTACAATTCGTACGGCTGCCGGATAAACAAGTTCCCCTCGCGGCGCGCGGCTTCGATGAACGGCGCTTGTGTCGTGGTCAGGCCCACTTCGGCGGTCGCCATCTCACACCCTCGTTTGGCAAAAGCGGTTGGACAATTCGAATCGAGTCGGCTCACCCTCCCCTCCCCCCACGCACCTAGAGCCTATCCCATGACCCTTCCCCTCGCTGCGGAGGACGGGGAGGGGTGCGACGGGCAGGGGGCCAACGGGGATTGGGTTCGACTCTTACTATCATCGGACGAAGCTCCAGCGTGGTCAAGGAATCCAAACCCGGACCACCCGCGGAAATTGGCGTGGATTTGGCATAGAATAGCGAGACTGCCCATTCGATTCGACGCTGCGCCAGCGGATCGCGCCGGGCGGCATTGTTCTATTGAGTAAGGGATGTTTCGATGCCCAGTTACCGACGACTTGGATTGCTGCCGCCGAAACGGCACATTCAACTGCCGCGCGACAAAAATAAAAGCCATTTGGGCGAGGGAATTTACTACGAGCACGTGATCACGACCCAGGGCTTCGACCGGGCGTACACGATCGCTTACCACCTCCGCCCACCGACCCGCGTGTTGCAAATCGAACTGGTCGGCGAGTTCCCGCTGGAAGAGGCGAACCGCGATGCGCTCCGGCACCACCACCTGCTGACGCAAAATCTGCCGCGGAAGGGGGACCCGATCAGCGGCCGCGTTCCGCTGATGTTCAACGACGACCTGATCTGTTACCGCTGCAAACCGAACCAAGAGCAGGAAGAACTCTATCGCAATGGTTCGGCCGACGAAGTTCTTTTCATCAATCAGGGGGGCGGGTACGTCGAGACCAACTTCGGCCGGCTCCCCTACCGCCGCGGCGACTACGTCGTCATCCCCCAAGCCACCAACTACCGCCTGGTCAGCGATCAGGAGGAAGCCGAGGACCATTTGATTCTGGAGTGCTTTGGGCCGGTCCGCGTCCCGGCGCGGTACCAGAATCCGGATGGGCAAATGTATCTTGGGGTCCCCTATTACGAGCGCGATTTTCACAGCCCTCCCGAGTTGATCACGATCGACGATGAAACGCCCACGACGATCCTCGTCAAAGACCGCGCCCGCCTGACCCGAGTGACTATGGCCCATCATCCGTTCGATGTCGTGGGCTGGGACGGGTTCGTTTACCCGTACACGTTCAACGCCTGGGATTTCGAACCGCTCACCGGAACGGTCCACCTCCCTCCGCCGTTCCAACAGACGTTCGAGTGCCGTGGGTTCGTGATCTGTACCTTCGCTCCGCGGTACCTCGACCACCATCCCCAGGCGATCAAGGTGCCCTACGTGCATAGCAACGTGGAGGCGGATGAAGTGCTGTTTTACGTCGATGGACAGTTTTCCTCTCGGAAGGGCGTAAGTGTTGGATCGATGACAGTGCACCCCGGGGGCATTCCGCACGGCCCGCATCCCGGGACCATTGTGGCCAGCATGAAAGAAGCTCGGACCGAAGAAATGGCGGTGATGTTCGATACCGACCGCAAACTGAAGTTCACCCGCCAGGCACTGCAGATCGACGATGCCTCGTATCCGCTCAGTTGGATCGATAGCGTTCCGGCCGCAGCGCCGCGTTGAGCCTGTCCTTTACCCACTCCCCCGCGGCGGGGGAGTCGGCAGGGTGAGGGGGCCGGCGGGAATTGGGAGAGTCTCGTCCTAGGAAAGGAATCGCGCTTGTTGATAGTTTTCGCCGCCGCCGGTATCGGCCTGGTCGTCGGGTTGATGGGATCGGGCGGATCGGTGATGACGGTCCCCCTGTTGGTGTACGTCCTGCACCACGAACCGACGTTGGCGGTGGCCGAATCGATGGCCATTGTGGCGTGCATCTCCATCATCTCCGCCATTCCGTATATGCGGGCAGGGCAGATCGGCTGGCGGCACGCCTGGCTGTTGGGGCTTCCTGGGATGCTGGGCGCAGTGATCGGCTCGTGGATCAGTGTGCATTTCCTTTCCGGCGCCACGAAGTTGATCCTGCTGGCGCTGATCATGTTCATCACAGCGGTGCGGATGTTGTGGAAGCCGCGGTTGCCGAAAGGCCCACTGCTCCCCCACGAGACCGGTGCTCCGTCGCCCGCGAGCGGTCACCCCCCTCCGTCGAATCCAAGCCTCTCGGCGCGAATCATGGAGTTTCTTTCGCGCGGTGGAACCCCCATTATCGCGACCCAAGGGTTGGTGATCGGATTGGTGGCCGGCGTGGTCGGCGTGGGTGGCGGCTTTCTCATCGTCCCCACGCTGGTCTTGGCGTGCGGGCAGGGCATCCGACAGGCGATCGCCACCAGCCTGGTTGTGATTACGTTGCAATCGGGACTTGGCTTCCTGGGCTACCAGTGGCAGTTGATGCAACAACATCGTTCGTTGGATTGGGGGACGGTTGTGCTTTTTGCGCTGATTGGCTCGCTGGCAGGTTTGATGGGCCAGCGCTTGGGACAACGGTTGCACCAGGATTCGCTGCGCCGCGGTTTCGCCCTGCTGCTGCTGGTGTTGGGGGGGATGATCGTCGTGCGCGAATCGATCAAACTAATGCGGCCGGCGGCCCCACCTCCCAATCCCATTGCCCATCTATCTACCTTGGACATTCACCGTGACTAGCAGTTCGATTCGCCTTCAAGATTTTCAGCAGCTGATTCGGCAGATGTACTATGACAAGGACGTCGCCCGCGGGACCTCGGGCACCTTCCTGTGGTTGATGGAAGAGGTCGGAGAACTGGCGACGGCGCTGCGCAGCGACGACCGCGACAACCTCCCGGGCGAGTTCGCTGACGTGTTGGCTTGGCTGGCGACTATCGCCAACGTGGCGGGGGTCGACTTGGCGGCCGCGGTTCAAGCCAAATACGGGGCAGGTTGCCCCGGTTGCGGTCAGTATATCTGCACGTGTCCCGACGCCGAAAAGCCTTGACCAAGTCGAGCCGCCGCGGGCTGCCGACGAGTCGTTCGGATCATAGGCGATCGAGCTCGGCGACGTTATGCTAAGAGCCGATCCCATGACCCTCCATCCCGCCGCGGGGAAAGAGGGCAGGGTGGGGAAGCCGAAGGGTATTGGGATAGGCTCTGAGGGCCTGGTTGTTGCATCACTGGTTGAAAACGGGTCGCTTCGTGTTCCACGCCAACTTCGCGCGCTCAACCGGGAGTCCGGTCCGCCGAAATGTCTGTTTTCAGTCTGCGCCGGCACCGGTGCGGCCGCTGTGGCTGAGGGTGGTTTTCTGGTCGTGGTGCGGGTGGATCGCATTCGCTCTGACCGCAGTTTGCAGCGAAGCTCGGGGTAACGACAACGGTCGCGGCGGCGGCACTTCCATCGCTGCGTCGGGCCGGTCGCCGCAAAATCAGCAGCTGCACGTTGGACTCGCCCAAACCGTCAAGATTGGACATTGGAATAGCGTTCGCTGGCAGATTGATGAGACGGCTCGGGCGCGGGGGAAGTTCCTGGAGATTCGGGCGCTCGATTCCGATTCGGTCCCGGTCTGGTATCGTGCGCCGTTGAATTCGAACGCCGACAGCTGGTGCGAAGGGCTGGCGTATCTCGGCCGCCCTCGCAGTTCGTTGGAGCTGCGGGTGGTCGACGATCAGGGGGAGACCTTGGCACAAGCCGACTGGGGTTCGGGCAACCCCACGGGTGTGGGCGCTCCGGCGCCCCCCCTGGCCTCGACCGCACGCCTGCTCCTGAGCCTGGGGATGCCGATACGAAGGGACGAGGTCGTCCCCGCCGGGGATACGTTCCGCGGTTGGGAGTTTCGGCACCAGCCCCAGCTCGATCTCTTGCCGACGATGCCGTTGGCTTACGATCCGGTCGACTGCGTTGTGTGGAACCTGAATTCCGTCGATGCGGTACGGACCGTTTCCCCGGATCAGATCGAAGCGCTCCGGCAGTGGGTGGAGTCCGGGGGCCATTTGGTCTTGAGCGTGCCGGATACGGCGGCGCCCTTGTTCCAGCCGGGCGGACGCCTGGAGTCGCTCGCACCCGGGACGGTGCAAGGGGCCGGTTCGATTCGCGAGTCCGATTCGCTCGAATTCTACGCCCAGCCCGCCAACCAGCTGATCGATTCGACGGACCAGGAGTTGCCCGTTTGCCTCTTCGAACCTGCGGGGCTTCCGGTCGAGGTCCGGCAGGATGCTGTGCCGCTGGTGATTCGCCGGCCGTTGGGCTTTGGGCGGATCACCACGGTGGCTTTCGACGTGGGGCATCCCCGGTTTGTGGTCTGGAACGGACGGGCCCGGTTTTTGCATCGAGTGCTGGGATGGGGCGACGCCGCCGTCGCCGCGGGGGGGGCCAGCCATGACCTCGCGTCCCGTTATGGCTTTAGCGATCTAAGTGGCCAGTTGCGCGGCGCCACCGAACAATTTCGCCGCGTGCAGCTGGTGAGTTTCACGACGATCGCCTTGCTGGTGGGACTGTACATCTTGTGCATTGGTCCGGGGGACTATTTCTTCCTGCGGCATGTGGTGCAGCGGATGGAGCTGACCTGGCTGACGTTGGCGCTCGTCACGGCGGCCTTCGGGGCGCTGTCAGTGTGGATCGTTTCGCAAACTCGTCCCCGGCAATTGCAGGTCAACCAGGTGGAGGTGATCGATATCGACGGCGCGGGGCAAGCCGTGCGCGGGACAACTTGGGTCAACGTTTATAGCCCGCGGACGGTTGCCTTGCAGGTGTCGTTGCCCGCCACGGTGGGCGGGAACCTGCCCGTCCGGCAGCGGGCCCTCCATTCGTTCGGGCTGGCCGGCCGCGGATTGGGCGGGATGCAGAATACCAATCAAACGCCCTTGTTCCACGAGCCGTATCGGGGCGTCTGGAGCTCGCCGATTACCATGCAATTGGAGGACGTCCCGATCGCGATCGCGGCGACCAAGCCGCTGACGGGGCGATGGACCGCGACGCATGCGTGGCAAGGCCTCAGCGACCTGCGCTATCAACCGCGCGTCAATCGGCTCAGCGGCCGAGTCCGCAACCCGCTCGATCGGGAATTGCGGCGTTGCTTCTTGTTGTACGGCAACCGAGCGTACGCGCTCGACCGGATCCCGGCCGGTGGAACCGTGGATATCGCTCAGGGTGTGGAACGCTCGCTCAAAGTGTTTCTCCAAGCCGGCCAGGGAGATGTGGAGGCAGCTCGATGGCGCGTCGCCGACCTGCAACCGGCCAAGATCGTGGAAATGATGATGTTCTACGAAGCGGCGGGGGGAATCCACTTCACAGGTCTCACCAACGACCTGCACGCCGAAGTCGATCTCTCCGCGGCGTTGGAGTTGGGTCGAGCGGTCTTGGTGGGCCGGATCGAGGGGCACTTGCAAGCGCCGATCGAGATCGATCATGCGGTCCCCCGCGACGATTGGGACCAACAACTCTCGATGGTACGAATCCTTTTGCCCGTGGAACAAGTCGACACGATCGAGCGACTCCGGTAGGGGATCGCACAGGATTTACGGCGGTCATTTTTTTCTAGCGTTAGACGAAGGGGCGATTGCCGCGTGATCAAGATTGAAAATCTCACCAAGAAATACGGCGACCTGTTCGCGATCAAGAACATCGATCTGGACCTGGCGGCCGGCGACTTGTTCGGGTTCATCGGTCCCAATGGAGCCGGAAAAACCACCACGATGCGGATCATCGCCACACTGCTGGAACCGAGTTGGGGGGAGGCATACGTCTGCGGGTACTCGATCTACAACAACCCCAAGGAGATCCGCCGCTTGGTCGGGTACATGCCCGATTTCTTCGGAGTGTACGACGACATGAAAGTGATCGAGTACCTGGAGTTCTTCGCGGCGGCGTATCGCATCCGCGGCCCCCAGCGGCGCCAGCGCTGCGAAGAACTCCTGGAGATCGTCGACCTCGACTTCAAACGGGACGCCTTCGCGAATACGTTGTCGCGCGGGCAGACCCAGCGACTGGGGTTGGCCCGGGTGCTGATCCACGATCCCCAGGTCTTGCTCCTGGATGAACCGCTCAGCGGGTTGGATCCCCGCGCACGGATCCAGATGAGGAATCTGCTCCGCCGGCTGGGACAGACGGGCAAGACGATTATTGTCTCTAGCCACATCTTGCCGGAGCTGGCCGACATCTGCAACAAGGTCGGGATCATCGACAAGGGCGTGCTGGGGGTCTCTGCAGATATCGCCGAAGTGATGCGCCGGGTCCGAGATCGGACCGTCCTGCAAGTCGCCACCGTCGGCGACCTGGCTGCTGCCGCCGAATTCTTAGGGAAGCAGCCGATCGTCGATCTGGTCGTGCCGAGCGATGGCTTCAACCTGGTGACGCTCAAGCCGCAGGTCGAGGACTACAGCGAACTGGCGACCCAATTGGTCCACGCCGGCTTTCGGATCACGCGATTCCGCGAAGAAGAAGTCAACCTCGAATCGGCGTTCATGGCGCTGACCAAAAGCATCGAACAGCAAAAACAGGAAGCCGCCGGGGCGTGAAACGGACTCAACCGCGGGTCATGCGCCACGACCCCGAATCGCGGCGAGGCGATAAGTGAAGTACCATGGGCGTGGACCTAGGTCGTGCAAGGCGTTTCGTGATCGTTTTCTAGAATGTCTGCCACGGGCAAACAGGAGGAATTCCATGCATCCTTCGCTTTCAACCAGGATCCTCTGCAGCTGCGGTTGGATCGTCATCTGGCTAGGTTGTAGCTGGAGCCTATCGGCACAAACAGGAGAGACCCCATTGATTTCCGACAGTGTATTGTTGCGTCCCTGGCCAGGTCCGTACGGCGGCGTTCCACCGTGGCGGTCGATTGACCCCGACGAATTCTTGGCGGCGTTCGACGCGGCAATCGATCTGTCGACCAACGACGTCCAGGCGATTGCGAACAACCCGGCGCCGCCGACGTTCGAGAATACGATCGTCGCTTTGGAACAGGCGGGCGAAGCATTGACCCGATTGAACAACCTCTTCGGGGTATACACTTCGAACTTGAATCTGGGGAAGATTCCGGACATCGAGATGGCGGTGGCCCCCAAGCTCTCGAAACACTTCGACTCGATCATCCAAAATGAAAAGCTTTTTGCGCGTCTCGCGGCGGTGTACGCTCAGCGCGAGCAGTTGCCGTTGGATGCCGCTCAGCACCGATTGCTCGATGACCGTTACAAAGATTTCGTGCGGCAAGGCGCCCAACTCAACGCCGCCGACAAACAGAAGTTGTCGCAGATCAACGCCCAATTGGCAGGCCTGTTTACCCAGTTCAGCCAAAACGTGCTGGCCGACGAGGCGAAAACCATCCTCGTCACGGATCGGTCGGAGCTGGCCGGACTGCCGGAAAGTCTGGTCGGGGCCCTGGCGGCGGCCGCGGCGGAATTACAACCCACCAGCGACCAACCCCGCTGGGTGATCAACAACACCCGCTCGTCGATGGAACCGGTCCTGACGTACGCGACGAATCGGGCCCTCCGCGAAAAAGTCTGGCGGACGTACTACAGCCGCGGCGATAACGGCGATGCGCATGACAACAACCAGATCATTACGGCGATCTTGAAATTGCGGGCGGAGCGGGCCAAGTTGCTGGGTTATCCGACGCACGCCCATTGGCGGTTGGAACCTCAAATGGCCAAGACGCCCGACAATGCCATGCAACTGATGAGGGCGGTCTGGGACAAGGCGGTGGCGCGGGTCCACGAAGAAGTCGCCGATATGCAGAAAATCGCCGACGCCGAACGGGCCGGGATCACGATCGAACCTTGGGATTATCGCTTCTACGCCGAAAAGGTCCGGCAGGCCCGGTACGATCTCGACCTCAACCAAGTCACTCCCTACCTGCAACTGGAAAAACTTCGCGAAGGAATGATGTGGGCGGCCGGGGAACTTTTTGGATTCGAGTTCCAACAAATTCACGACTTGCCGGTGTTTCACCCCGACGTCCGCGTTTGGGAGGTCCGCCGCAACGGCCAGCACCTGGGTTTGTGGTACTTCGACCCCTACGCGCGGCCAGGAAAGCAAAGCGGCGCCTGGATGAACGCGTACCGCGACCAACAGAATATCGATCGGCCCATCGCGCCGATCGTCTCAAACAACTCCAACTTCATCAAAGGCAAACCGGGGGAACCGGTGCTGATCTCTTGGGACGATGCGGTCACAATGTTCCACGAATTTGGCCACGCGTTGCATGGATTGGCCAGTCAATGCAAGTATCCCAGCCAATCGGGGACGGCCGTCGCGCGGGATTACGTCGAATTCCCCTCGCAGCTCAACGAACATTGGCTGACAACCCCCGAGATCCTGAAGCGATTCGCCGTCCACTACCAGACGGGTCAGCCGATTCCGCAGGAGTTGGTGGGGAAGATCAAGAAAGCGGCAACCTTCAATCAAGGGTTCGCAACGGTCGAATATCTCGCCAGCGCCCTGATCGACATGCAGTTGCATCTGGCCGGGGACGTCACCATCGATCCCGATGCCTTCGAGCGGGAGACGCTGGCCGAATTGCGGATGCCGCGGGAGATCGTGATGCGGCATCGCACCCCGCAGTTTAACCATGTCTTTTCCAGCGATGGGTACTCGGCGGGCTATTACAGCTACCTTTGGTCGGACGCGTTGACCGCAGACGCCGCAGAGTTGTTCCAGGAAGCGGGCTCGTTTTACGACCCGACCTTGGCCAAAAGCCTATTTGAGAACGTGTTGTCGGTCGGTGATACGATCGATCCCGCCGAAGGGTTCCGCCGGTTTCGCGGGCGCGATGTCGATACGAAGGCGCTGTTGAAGAAGCGCGGATTTCCGATCGAATAAATAAGTGACTGCCGCCGTTCGTGGCGAACACGGACTGCGTGATTTGCTTGACCGCCACATGGTCGCTGGGACGGTACGCGCCGTCGCCTCCGCAACCGTGCCCAACCAACGCTATCGATTGCGCTCTCCGCCATTCGCATGCCGCAAGTCGTATGAGCGTCGATCAGCGAAGATTAGCGTTCCCAGGCACTTCCTCCCTCCGACGTCGAATCGGCGCCGAGACAGAAAGGTCCACGTCGGCGCACCTTCCCTCCCCGGCCGCATCGTGCGTCCGACCCTCCCGCGGGTTCATGGGCGACCCCAACGATCCGCGGGAGGGTGAAATACCAGGCAGGGGCATGCTGTAGATGACGGCGGGGGATTTAGCTGGAAGCGTAACGATCCGCTCGGCAAGCGAGCGGCATTCGCTGATTCGCCGACACCGCCACAAGCAAACGCCGATGCCTCAGGGATGTTCCAAGAGAAACGCTCACGTACAACCTGGCCCCGCATCATCGCACCAGGTTTCCCTAGATGCCTCGGGGTTGATCCCCGAGGAGATTTCACGCTCAACCTACCGACGCGCCCCCAAACCCCATCGGTCTACTTCGATGCCTCGGGGTTCATCCCCGAGGAGACTTCACGCTCAACCTACGAATTCGCCCGACCCAATCCATTCGTCCATGTTGATGCCTCGGGGTTGATCCCCGAGGAGACTTCACGATCAACGTAACACCAGACAATCAATATGGTACTTCCCCAGATGCCTCGGGGTTGACCCCCGAGGAGAGTTCACGTTCAACCTACACGCACCCTACACAGCTGGGCCCCTACAAATCCCTTCGGTCCAAAGAGATGCCTCGGGGTTGATCCCCGAGGAGATTTCACGCTCAACCTACCGACGCGCCCCACCCTTGACTCTTTTTCGGCCGAGCCGACGACATTCCACTTTTGAGCGGCATCCCGAGGCCGAAACGAGTAGAGTGTCAGTACAGCAACCAGCCCGTTCTACCGGCAGCCGAACTGGACCAACCGCAGATCGTCCAGATTCGCGCAGATGGCGCACCGCCCAACGCCATCTGCAGCCGGTCCGTCGTGCTCGCGACTTCGCTGCGGCTGGACACTATCGAATGGCTGCCGATTGACCACGAAGAACACGATGAGCACGAAGAAATTAGAGGGCGAATGGTTGGATCCCATTTTCAGTTTGTTCGCACGGGCGTTGATCAGGCATCCAGTCCCCCCCGCCCCCGGTTCGAGAGATCGTCCAATTCCATCTCTGTGCGCTTCGGCTCCTTCGTGGTGACTCGTTCTGGGTCGAAGTTCGCGGGGGGGCGAACAAAGTCTATTCAGTCGTATACATAGGCACGGTCGGGAGAGAAAAGGAGACTGCCGATCATCTTCCGACTTCCCTTCTTTCTCTATTCCCTCCGGTTGCTCCTGTTCCAATCTTCTACTCTTGAACAGGAGGCAACTGAAGAAACGGAGGAAGCGTGTCATGGCTTCAACGAACTCTGCGACATTTCCCAGATTAGAACGTCGCTCGCGGAGCTCTCAGAAACATGAGAGTCGGCCACTGCTGCAGGCGTTTACAAGAGCTTGTCAGATTTCGCCGAGGGCATCGGCGGGCCATCTCTCTTTTTTCGCCGTTCCGCCCTCTTGAATAAAGCGTTGCATTAGTGCTCGGGATCCACACCGGCACCGGCGCGAGCGCGGGCGATCACGAAATCGACCAAAGCCTGGCAGCGGAAAAAGCCCTCCCAGTAATTGTGGCCTTGCCCTTTGGCAACCACCAGTTCCATCACATCGCTCGCATTGCGCTGCCGATAGACTTTCGCCACCGCTAGGGAATTTTCCGTCAAGGGCACCACCTCATCGCTGTCGCCGTGGATGATAAAGATCGGCAGCTTTGCTTCCGCCAAGCGCTGGATTTTGCGCACTGGATTGAGCTCGTCGATGCGGCGGATCAGTTCCTCGGTCGAAACGCCATACGCCGGGGCCGCCTTTTCCACACCGGGGTAGGTGCGCCAATCAAAGACTGGATAGATTCCGGCCAATCCGGCAAACCGCTCGGGATGCTCGCACGCCCAACTGCTGACCCACAACCCACCGCGGCTGCGACCCAGGAGGCAAGGACGCTGGCTCAATCCGCGGCGTTCGGTTAGTTCCTGGTAGAGGTGGTCGAAGGCTGTCCACGATTGCGGGCTTCCGTAGGCCTCGCCAACGTCGATCCCAGCCACGGCGATTCCCGCCGCCAAAAATTGCTCGTGCATCCAGCGCTCATGGAGGTCGGGATAGCCTGGCAACGTCGGTGCGTAGAAGACCCAAGGTTGCGGGGTTCGGCGCAAGTCAGGTTCGGGCCAGAGGATGAAGGCTGGCCTGCCGTCCACACGGAAAGATTCGCCGGGAAGGATCAGCTCCTTCTCGGGCAGAGCAAACGCCACAAAACTGTCGCCAGCCTTCGTTCCCAGTTTCCCGGCCCCGCCGGCTGCGATGACCACGTACTGCTTCCCTCCGGCGCGATAAGTGCAGGGGGTGGCGTATCCGCCGGCCGGCAGTTGCGTTTCCCACAAGACGGCCCCGGACTCGCAATCGAATGCTCGGAACTTCTCGTCCTTGGTTCCTCCGATGAAAATCAACCCTCCCGCGGTGGCGATCGTTCCGCCGAAATTGGGCGTTCCTGTCACGGGCACGCCACGCGCCGTCAATTCCGCAAACTCGCCCAAGGGAACTTGCCAGCGATAATCCCCGTGCGACAAATCGATCGCGTTCAGCACGCCCCAAGGAGGCCTGATGGCAGGGTAACCTTCGTGGTCGACAAACTTCTTGTACCCTTGGTGCGTATACGGGAGACGAGCGCCTTCGGCGGCAGGCTGCAAACCGATGATATTGGGCTCGTTGGTGCTGTTGATATAGAGCACGCCGCGCGTCGGATCGAACGAGGCCCCCGACCAATTCGCGCCGCCGTGGAATCCGGGAATCACCACCGTTCCTTGCAGGCTGGGGGGATCGAACGGCCCGCGATGCCGCAGTTTCGACAACTGTTCCAGCACCGAGCGGCGATTCGCGTCGCCGATATCCGTAACGGTGGACTCGTCCATGACTTGAACGCTGAAGGGGGCTGGCCGGCGTGGGATCGGTTGGCGGGCGGCAGCCGACTCGCCGGGGATATCCGATGCTTGTGCCTCCGCCTCCTCGATCTCGAACAGCGACTCCCCGGTCTGGCGATCGAGTACGTACACGAAACCCGTTTTGGTGACTTGCGCGACCGCATCGATCTGGCGGCCTGCGCGCTCCAGCGTGATCAGGTTGGGATAGACCGGCAAGTCGTGGTCCCAGAGGTCGTGCCGCATCGTCTGGAAATGCCAGATCCGCTGACCCGTGCGCGCATCGAGGGCGACCACGCAATTGGCGAATAAATTGTCGCCGTGCCGATCGCCGCCGTAAAAGTCAAACGCCGCCGAACCGAGTGCGGCGAAGACCCATCCCCGCTCGACGTCGACGCTCAGCCCGCCCCAGGCATTGGCTCCGCCCCGGTTCTGCCAGGCTCCCTTGGCCCACGTTTCGTGGCCGAATTCCCCCGGCGCCGGAACCGTTCGAAACCGCCAGCGTTCGGCGCCGGTCCGAGCATCGAAGGCGCGGACATCTCCCGGCGCTGCGATGTCCGGCCCTTCGCCATTGGAAAATCCCAGGATCACCAAATCGTGCCAGATCGCGGGCGCTGACGTCGGACCATAGGCCAGTTTGCTGATGTCGCGGTCCAAATCCTCGCGCAGATCTTTCGCGCCCCCGCGCCCGAAGTTCGGATCCAACGTCCCCGTCGCGGCATCCAAAGCATAGAGTCGTCCATCGGAGGTACCGTGAAAGACCCGACGAACCGCTGGATTCTCCGGGTCGACCCAGTACGCCGCGCCGCGGTTGACTCCCCCCGACGCCAACGGGCCCGCCAACGGGCCATACGACTTCGGATCGAACTCCCACAGCACTCTCCCGTTCGTGGCGTCCAAGGCAACCAACCGCCGGTTGGCAGTCGTGATGTACATCACGCCCTCGACGACCAGAGGCGTGCACTCGATGGTGGAACCCTTCCCGTCGACGAGTTCGCCGGTGCGATACGTCCAAGCGACCTGGAGGCTCGCTACGTTCTGGCGGTCGATTTCGGCGAGCGTCGAGAACCGCGTACAAGCCGGATCTCCGCCAACGCTCCGCCAATCATCGGCGGACTGACTCCCGGCAAACCCGGTCGCAACGCTCCATGCCGCAACCCAGAGCAACGAAATTCGAACGGCGTTCGTCATTGGCTTCTTCCCAGGGATGGTATCCAAGTCGCCCGTTGGCGTATTTCGAAATTGTAAAACAGTTGTCCTCAACTGTTCCACGCATTTCCTCGCGCAACCCTTCGGAGTCCGAGAACTCGTGGGGACAATTGTACTACAATGGACCGTTGTCCATTTGTAAACAGGCCTTCGTCGTTCGACAGTTTCTGCGCAACGACTCCACGTGCTACGATGTTGATGTCAATGCTGGAAATTGCGAAACGCGTGGACCAGTTTTTCATGCATGCCTCACCCGTTCACGACACCATGCGCCGTCTGGCCGCTGCGATGAACGAACTGCAGATCCCGTTCGCAATCGCCGGGGCGATGGCTGCCAATGCGCACGGCCACCACCGCACGACGGCGGACGTGGACATCCTGATTCGGCGCGAGGACTTGGAGCGATTCAAGCAGCGGTTCTCAGGACTCGGTTGGGTTGACAAATTTGAGGGCTCCAGGAATTTTCGCGATACCGCCAACAATGTGAGCATCGTTACGCTGATTGTCGGTCAGTTTCCCGGCGATGGGCTGCCGAAGCCGGTCGCCTTCCCGCCGCCCGAATCCGTCTCGTGGAAGAACGATGAGGGGCTTCCGTACATCTCGCTCGAAGCCTTGATCGAACTGAAACTAGCGAGCGGGATGACCGCCAAACATCGACTTCAGGATATGGCGGACGTCCTCCAGCTCATCCGTGCCAATCAGCTTCCACAGTCGTACGTTGAAAAACTCAACCCCTATGTCGCCGGCGCGTTTCAGGAACTTTGGCAAGCGGCTCAGGTCGTCGAGGACTATTGACGGTCCTGCGGATGGCGGAGCCCATCACACGGGTCGCCGCCGCATTTGCAGGCGACTCGGTCTATAAGTGTACATGTGTACACTTAGCGACATTGTTCGTGCAAATAGCGATCATGCCTCGAAACGCCACGCGGACGCCAGGAGACTTTCGGATGCAACGCTGTGCCTTCCTCATCGCCGCCTTGGGGTCGTTGGCCGGGATGCCGTGGGCACAGGCCGCGCAGCCGCCACGAGCCTCGGTCACACTTCTGCACAATGTCCGGATCTTTGACGGAACCGGCGCCGGGCTTTCAGAACCCATGGATGTCCTGATTCGCGGCAACCTGATCGAACGCATCTCCAATGAACCGATTTCGACCGATCGTCGGGCCGATACCGTTTTGATCGATGGGTCCGGACGGACATTGATGCCGGGGTTGATCGATGCGCACACCCACCTGATGTTTGCGACGCTGTCGCAACAGTCGATCTTGCTGGGGGACATCGGATTCGTCAATGTGGCGGCGGTGCGTGCCGCCGAGGAAATGCTGCTGCGCGGCTTCACCAGCGTCCGCGACTTGGGGGGGCCCGTGTTCGGTTTAAAACGCGGAATCGATCTCGGGCTCGTACCGGGACCGCGGATTTGGCCTTCGGGGGCGTTCATCTCTCAAAGCGGAGGGCACGGCGATTTTCGCTTGCCCAACGATCTCCCGGCGCGGCCGGAGGATTTCACATTCAGCGAACGGGTCGGCGCGGCCGCCATCGCCGATAGTCCCGAGATGGTCCGCAAGCGTACTCGCGAACAGCTGGCGCTGGGCGCCTCGCAGATCAAGCTGATGGCCGGCGGGGGAGTCGCCTCCGCCTACGACCCCCTGGACGTCACCCAATACACCGTGGCGGAGTTGCGGGCCGCCGTCGAGGCCGCGGAGAACTGGGGAACCTATGTGACCGTCCACGCCTACACCCCGCGGGCGGTCCGCCAAGCCATCGAGGCGGGGGTGAAGTGCATCGACCATGGCCAACTGCTGGATGATGAAACGGTGCAGCTCATGGCCGAAAAGGGTATCTGGTGGAGCCTCCAGCCGTTCACCGACGATCAACCCTCAGCGTTTGCGGAAGGGTCCGCCAACCGCTTGAAACAGCTGACGATGTACGCGGGAACCGACCTCGCGTATAAGTTGGCGCAAAAGTACCAAATCAAGACCGCCTGGGGAACGGACAATCTTTTTAGCGCTGAGAATTCCCGACTTCAGGGGAGACAATTGGCCAAGATGGTGCAGTGGTACTCCCCCGCCGAAGCCCTGGCGATGGCGACGAGTGTCAACGCGGAGCTCTTGGCCCTCTCCGGCCCTCGTGCACCTTACGCCGGGAGACTCGGCGTGGTAGCCGAAGGGGCGCTCGCCGATCTACTTTTGGTCGACGGCGATCCACTGGCCGATATCAACTTGATCGCCGATCCGGAAAAAAATCTGGTGCTGATCATCAAGGACGGGGTCATCGTCAAGAATTCGTTACGGTAACACCTGCGCTCCCGCGGCCGGGCGCGAGAGAAACGCGCGCGGTTGAATCCCCGTTGCGTCGAAGTAACGGTACGCGATCGCCGTCCGAATCGAGTCGACCTTCCGCGGGTCGATCAAGTTGACCGTGCAGCCGCCGAAGCCGCCACCGGTCAGACGGGCCCCCCAAACGCCGCCGGCGATCCCCACGTCGCGAGCCAACGCGACCAACAGATCCAACTCGGGACAACTCACCTCGTAATCGGCCTGCAGGGAGGCGTGGCTGGCGTACAACAGTTCACCCGCCGCATGCCAATCCCGCCCCTCGAGCGCCGCGAGGAATAGTTCGACGCGGCGGTTCTCCGATACGACATGCCGCGCACGACGGAAGAGGACATCCCCCAGGTCGTCGCGGGCGACCGCCAACTGTTCGCCGCGGACATCCCGGAGCGAAGCGACTTGCAGCTGCCGCGAGGCCGATTGGCAGTCGGCTCGCCGCCGGGCGTATTCCCCGGCCGCCAACTGGTGGTGCACGCCG
>JBGSLW010000328.1:0-2853 GCA_041740495.1 Pirellulaceae bacterium | reverse complement strand
GCGTTGCCGCAAGCCGAGCCGCAGCCGTTGCCACAAGCCGAACCGCAGCCGTTGCCACCGGCATCACCGCAGCCGCCGCCACAGGCCACCGTCTCTTGACGAGTTTCCCATTGACCGGCGTCGCGACAAACCGTTCGAGTCAACGTCTCCGTGTACGGCTCGCACACCATGCGGGTCGCCGTCCGCTGTTGTTGCACGGGAACCATCACCGTCACAGTTTGTTGGACTTGCTCAACGACAGGTACACAAACGGTGTACTGTTGATCCACGGTTTCGGTGTAAGGAACATTCACGGTATAGGTTTGTTCCACGTTCTCCGTGTAGGGAACATTGACCGTGTAGGATTGTTCCACGTTCTCCGTGTAGGGAACATTGACCGTGTAGGTCTTTTCGACCATTTCGGTGTAGGGAACACAAACCGTGTAATTCTGAGCAACTTGCTCTTGATACGGAACATTGACCGTGTAGGTCCGAGTTTGTTCCGTGGTCACTGGAACACAAACCGTATATTGCTGTTCAACATTTTCCGTGTAGGGAATGCAAACGCTATACGTTTCGGTGCGCGATTGTTGTTGCGGCACCATGCAGGTGATCGTTCGCGTCTTTTGCTCGGTCACCGGAACTTGGCGATAGGTCGTGTACTCTTGGGTCCGAGTTTCGGTGCGGCAGCGGGTGCGAGTCACCGTCCGCATTTCGGTCACCATTTGATTTTCATAAACCGTGCAAGTGCGATACTGCACCTGGCCGCAGCCATTGCAATCTTGCGCGACGCCGCCGCAGGGGTTGCTCCAAGCAGAACCGCAAGGGCTTCCGCAAGGGCTGGCCACTTGGCCGCAACCACAAGGGTAATCGGCGTTCGCCACACCGGTCACTGCAACGATGCAGGCTACGGCGAGCGCCTTCATGACATTTTGAAGCATTTAAAGATCCTCCTCGAGACAAAGAAACTCAAATCTAGGTTGCCAAACGAAAATCAACGAGCACGCTTAAATGACTCAAGCCCCACTCGATTGAAGACCCACACAGACGAAAACCAAAACAGATCCTGCACCCAGCGAATTCGATTCACAAGCCTGTGACGCCAACACACCCACTGGATTCATGATAACCAATATCGCGCCGAGGCAGGGGCGAGTGAAGTGGGAGACCGCATTGTATTTGGGTGAAAACCGCTGTCAATTGCGGCAGGCACCCGCCGGCGCTCCCGCGCCAACGCTTCCTTTAATATAGAACAGACCGAGAGGCAGGCGCGCATGCCGCGCCGCGAGTTTTCGCTGCGTCAAAATGACCGTTTCGCACGAAATTCTTCGGTGCCTTTCCATTCCCACCCGCCGATTGGCGAATATTCCCCCCTTATCGCGACCCGTCACACGAGTCCCGGGGCGCAGCGCACCGACCTACCGGTAAACCAGCCAACGCGAACCGAAAAATACTATTCATTTTCTTCGCCAAAAAATCCCTCATCCCACGGCGTTTCATCCGACGAATCGAGTTCGGCGGCCGCGCCGGGGACCGCGTCGGGATCGGCGACTATCTCCAGAATCTCCGTCTGTCGCAACGCACCATCGACGAGAAAATCCACAACGTACACGCCGGTCGTCGCACTCGGGCCGCGAAACAGTCGCTGACCACCACCACCGCCGCCGGCGCCGCCAGCGCCTGGCGCCGCACCGATGCTCATATCCCAAGTCAACGCGTTGAGGCCTCGTTCGGTCGTGCCGCTCAGCTCGCGCAACTTGACGCCGTTCGGTCGGCGGATCACAACTTCCACTTGCGCAGCGCGGCTATTTAACACGTACCACAACGGCACATCGTTGGCTGGATTCGTCCCGACAAAACGGCGATTGCCGCTGCTGCCTCGGGAGGGTTGCCGCTGCCAGCGCACCACGGAGTTCGGCTTCAGCAATCGATCGCCGCTCGTCAAATCGCTGGGAGCCAGTTGCCGCAATCCCGAAACATCTGCGATCCACAACGAACGGCCGTGCGTAGCCGCCACGATCTCCCCCGATGTGGGGTGCAACGCAAAATCGTGCACTGCCACGGTGGGCAGGCCGGGCAACTTGCACCAAGACTGTCCGCGATCGATGGAAACCCAGGCGGAGAACTCGCATCCCAAAAACAACAGATTCTCGTTCTCCAGATCCTCGCGCAGGACGTGGACCGATCCCGCGGTCGGAGGGAGATTGGCTGCCAGGCTCCGCCAGGTTGCGCCGTAATCCTCGCTCGCGAACAGGTACAGCCCGTCGTCGTTGCTGCGGTGGCCGTCCAGCGTCAAGTAAACGCGTCCGGGATAAAATCGACTCGCCGTCAGCGAACTGACCCAACGCGGGCCCGGAACCAACGACTCCAGCGGGCTGCCGCCGGGAGTCGTCTGAGCGCCGGCCTCATTCCGTCGCGCTTCGAACTCCAGCGTGAAGCGTCCGCCGCCGGCGACCAACGATCCCTTCATGACATCGCCGCTCAGCGCGGCGTCGACTTCCATCGTGGAGAATTCGTTCTCGCCGAACAGCTTGATCTTGCCGCTGGCCTCGTCGAACGATCCATCCGTGATGTTGGTATCCCCTCGGCCCATCGAGACCGATCCGGTGATCCGATTCCCTTCGCGTTTCAACGCCATTTCGAATTCGGTTCGGTTCCCGCCCATCGCCCCACCGGTGATTTGGGCTGTCCAAACGCCGGTGATCTTGTCGGCGGGATCGACCACCGCCTCGGGTTCCTGGGACGCAGGACCCGGCTCCGACGGCCGCTGTCCTTCGGCCGAACCGAACGGTCGTCGTGGGGAATCCCCGGCAGGGCCCTCCCCACCCCGTCGACCGCGCCGTCGTCCCGGAATCCCGCCGCGAGGCGCGTCGC
>JBGSLW010000327.1:0-3448 GCA_041740495.1 Pirellulaceae bacterium | reverse complement strand
CGTCTCGGTCGCGATCGAACGGCCGCATCGCCGCGGCGGGCTCGTCCCAGCGGTGGCTGAGCGATTGCCAGCCGCGGTAGAGCATCGACGTGACTTCCATGGGCGAACCGGTCCCGCCAACGATCACCTGATCCGCAGCGCCGCGGCGAATCCAGTCGATCGCCTCGATCAACGCCAGGTGCCCGGAAACCTCCGCCTGGCAGATCGTATTGCTGGGGCCGCGGGCGTCGCAGACGATCGACACGTGCGAGGCGACCATGTTGGGCAAGTACTTGAGCATCCAAAGGGGCATGATCTCGCGCATCGCGGACTCCCCCCAGCGGTCGTGGTGGTAGGCGCCGTCGACGATGCACTTGAGGAAGACCGCGGCGACTTCATCGGCGTCGGCGTAAAAGGTCTCCGACGCGTAAAGCGTGCCGACTCGATCGGGGTCGGAACCGCCCGGATCCAACTGGGCTTGTTCGACGGCCATTTGGGCGGCCGCGTATCCGAACTGGATCTGAGGGCACATCACCTTCAAGCTCTTGCGCGGCTTGACGAAGAGCTTGCCGTCGAAGCCCCGCACGATCCCGCCGATGCGGAAGGGGGATTGCGTCGCGGCCAGGGATTCTCGCACGGCGATCCCGCAACGCCGCTCCGAGATCCCGCGCCAGAATTCGCCGACGCCGATCCCGATCGGTGTGACGGCACCCATTCCGGTGATCACCACGTCGAACGGCGGCGAAACAGGGGAGTCTGCGCGGGGCATATCGACGCGGGTACGAGTCCAATACGAAAGTTCGGCCGCGGCCGACCGAAACGGGTTTTGTAGTTATATCGTTCGGTCCAAGGCTACAACAGGTCCAGGTCGTAAATGCGGAAGGTGTTGATCCGTTTGGCGCCACCTCGTTCCAGCGTCTTTCGCGAGAGATGGTTGGACTCCAGCACCCAGGAAAACTCCCCCTCTTCGATGCCGAACTTCAATGCGTCCGCGATCAGCCGTTTCATCAGCACCAGGCCGACCCCCCATTTTTGATACTCGGGCAAGACATTCGTGCTGACCAGGCGGACGCGTTTCAAGTTGCGTCGTTGCCAGAGCAGATGCAGGAAGCCGAAGGGGAAGAGCCGGCCGTCGATCTTCTTGATCAGCGGGTTGTAATCGAGAATGCCGAACACGGCGCCGACCGCCTTGCCGTCGATCTCGGCGATCGTCGTCAATTCCGGCACGATCAAGTGTTTCAGTCCGGCAGCCAGGTGATCGAGTTCCGCGGAGGAAAGCGGGACGAACCCCCACTGGCCCGGGAGGGCTCGGTTGTAGATTTCCATGAAGGTCCGCACGTCCTGGCGAAACCGGCGGGGGTCTAGCGGGCGAACGGTGAGATTGAGCCGCCGCGCCGATTCGTCGGCGACGAAGGCCAGTCGTTGATCGAGCGACGCGAGCATATCGACATGCCCCCAGAAGGCGTACATGTCCTGGGCCTTTTGGAGCCCGTATTGTTCGTACAACGTTTGATAGTACGGAGGGTTGTACGTCATCATGAAAGTCGGCGGCCGATCGAACCCTTCGATCAGCAAGCCCCATTCGTAGTTCTGCGAAGGGTTGGCGGGGCCGCGCATCGCCTGCATGCCGCGATCGGACAGCCACTGGCGGGCGGCGTCGAACAAGCGACTAGCGACGGCGGTGTCGTCGATGGATTCGAAGAATCCGAACATCCCCCGCCGCTCGTGGTAGTAGTCGTTGTGGGCGCCGTCGATGATCGCCGCGATACGGCCGACGACTTCGCCGTTGCGTCGGGCGTAAAACGTCTGGATCTCTCCGGTCTCGTAGAACGGGCACGGCTTGTAGTTGAGCAGCTCCAGTTGGTTCGAACGCAGCGGGGGGACCCACAGCGGATCGTTGCGGTAGAGTCGCCAAGGGAACTGAAAAAAGCAGTTCCGATCCCGCCGAGTGCGAACTGGGACGATTTCGACGGAGGCTGAATGCATGGCGGATGGGGGCAGGTAAGTGCGGCGGGGGGTGCAGACGGAGAAACTTCGATTCGGCCGCGATTCTACTCGGACCAACGGTGGGCTCGCTAGTTGCTGAGTTCTCGCAATTCAGTTTCCGCGGGTTCAAATCTCATCGTTTAACGCCCAGCCGGAGGCGCCGGCTGTCCCCGGAATGTTAGCGGGTCGGGAAAGCCGGCGCCTCCGGCTGGGCGTTAAACGAGAGAGGGGAAAACGAGGGTGGTGAAGTGGGAAAGGCAAAGCCGGCGCCTCCGGCTGGGCGTTAAACGAGAGAGGGGAAAACGAGGGTGGTGAAGTGGGAAAGGCAAAGCCGGCGCCTGCGGCTGGGCGTTAAACGAGGGAAGGGAAAACGAGGGAAGGGAAAACGAGGGTGGGGAAGTGGGGAAGGGAAAGCTGTACAAACGCCGGGAAGAGCAGGCCGCCATTTTTTGGTGCAAAGGTATTTGGTAAAAACAGAGTGGCGCGACGCTCCGCGTCGCGACTCCCTGCGGTTGCATCACCCGTCTGACGCAGGCAGACACGACGCGGAACGTCGTGCCGCAATCACCAAAAGGCATCAAGCGCGAATCGGTGTATGAAGATTCTGATCACGGGGGCCACCGGATTTTTAGGGAACAACCTGGTGCGGTTGTTGAACGAGCGAGGGATCGAGCCCGTGTGTTGGCTGCGCCCCGGGTTCGACTCGCGGACGATGGAGGGCCTGCGCTGTCAGCAAGTTTGCGGCAGGTTCGACGACACGGCGACTTGGGAGCGGGCTTGGCGCGATGTCGATGCCGTGGTGCACGCGGCGGCGATGATCCACATCGGTTGGACGCGGCAGGCGGAATCGTCGGCGGCGAACGTGGAATTGACCCGGCGACTGGGGGAGGCCGCGTTGGCGCGGGGGGCGCGGTTCATCCATGTCTCCAGCGTCGATACGCTGGCGGCGGGCGCGCCGTTGCGGCCGGCGACCGAAGAGGATCGGACTCCGTCCAAGCCCGCTTGCGCGTACGTCGTCTCCAAGCGGGGGGCCGAAGCCGCGTTGGAGCGGTTGGGTTCCGACTTGGATTTGGTGATTGTGCATCCCGGCTTCATGGTGGGCCCGTACGATTGGAAGCCTTCGTCCGGGCAGATGATGTTGGCGCTGGCCCGGCAGTTCGTGGCCGGGAAGAAGTTCTTCCTGCAGGAGTTCGGGGTGGAGCCGCTCGAGGTGTGGCTGCCCGACTCGTTCGGCTGCTCGGCGGCGCTGCCGCAGATCGTGGCGGCGGCCGGGTCCCGCTGGTTCCTGACCCAGAAGACCTCGTGGAACGAGACCAACCTGATGCCGCACCACACCTTCCGCTGGGAAGGGATCGACGGCACGCAGATTTTCACACACTTCCCTCCCGTCGACACGTACAACGCGGAGTTGTCGGGGGAGGAGCTGGCCCGAGCAGAGCGTCAGTATGCCGAGAAGGGCATGGCCAACACGTCGCTCGTGCCA
>JBGSLW010000326.1:0-3240 GCA_041740495.1 Pirellulaceae bacterium | reverse complement strand
GTGGCTCGGCGTTAAACGAAGTCAAAGCCCTCGCCTGCGGCTCGGCGTGAAACGAGGGGAGCCGTCGACGAATCGGGCAGGCATCCGGTACACTACGGGAGTCGGTGCCCCGGTCATGCACGCCCCTGGACTTTCTGTCGACTATGAAACCTGCTGCGACGACGTTCGAAACTCCGGCTCCTGTCCGTTCGGCCTCGTCGCGACTGTGGCAAGTCGAGATTCGATCGCGGCCGGGCTTTGTCGATCGACTCGCGCACCGAGTGCAAGGTGATGCCGCGCACGCCCAATGGCCTGGGCCGCTGTCCATCCGTTCGGCGCGGGGATTTTTGATCCAGTCGAATTCGACTGCCGAGTCCATTCGCCAGGGTGTGACGCGCGTTTTGGTCGATGCGATCGTGGAGGATTATCGACTGGGCCGTTGCGGCGAGTTGGATTCCGCCGGCGTCGCTGCACCGCAGAGCGCGATGATTCATGTCTTGCTGAAACCGGGGGTGACCGATCCGGAGGCGGAGACCGCCAGTGGCGCTTTGCGCGACGCAGGCCTGCAGATCGAAGCCGTGCGGACATACCGCAAGTACTGGGTGGAGGGGCTCGATGCCGCCCAGCAGCAGGATGTGGCCCGCCGCTTCTTGGCGAACGATTCGATCGAGACCGTCGTGTTCGGGGAGTTGACCCTGGAGCGATTGGAATTGGGATCCGACTACGAATTGCAGCTGCAGCATGTGCCGCTGCGCGGTGCGGACGACGCCCAATTGCAGCAGATCAACCAAAGTGGGCACTTGAGTCTGACCCTCCGCGAGATGCAGGCGATCCAGTCTCATTTCCGCGAGTTAGATCGGGAGCCCAGCGATATCGAATTGGAGACGATCGCCCAGACGTGGAGCGAGCATTGCAGCCACAAGACTCTGGCCGGCCCGATCGACTACCGTGATGAACTGGGGACGCGCGCTTTTGACAACATGTTGAAGGAGACGATCTTCGCGGCGACCGCTGCGATTCGCAGCGCATTGGGCTCGGCCGATTGGTGCGTCAGCGTCTTTCGAGACAACGCGGGGATCGTTCAATTCGACGACCAGACGCACGTGGCGTTCAAAGTCGAGACGCATAACCGTCCGAGTGCCTTGGAGCCGTATGGGGGCGCCAATACCGGTGTGGGAGGTGTGATTCGCGACATTCTGGGAACAGGCCTGGGGGCTCAGCCGATTTGCAACACCGACGTATTCTGCTTTGCCCCGCCCGACGTTCCCGCGAGGGAATTGCCGACCGGGGTGCTGCATCCGCGCCGAATCATGGGTGGCGTCGTCGCCGGCGTCCGCGATTACGGCAACCGAATGGGGATCCCCACCGTCAACGGAGCCGTTTATTTTGACCGCCGCTATACGGGCAATCCGCTGGTGTTCTGCGGCAATGTCGGGCTGGTTCCCCCGGGAATGGCGGAGAAACAGGCTCAACCAGGGGATTTGATCGTAACCGTGGGGGGACGAACGGGGCGCGACGGGATTCACGGCGCGACCTTCAGTAGCGCCGAACTCCACGACCGCAGCGAGCAGACGTCTGGGGGGGCCGTGCAGATCGGCAACGCCATTACCGAAAAGATGTTGATGGATGTCCTGTTACAAGCGCGGGATCGCGGCCTGTACAACGCCGTGACCGACTGTGGGGCCGGAGGGTACTCCAGCGCCGTCGGGGAAATGGCGGAAGAGATCGGCGCCGAGGTCTGGCTCGACCGCGTCCCGCTCAAGTACCGCGGCTTGTCGTACACCGAAATCTGGATCAGCGAGGCGCAGGAACGGATGGTCTTAGCGGTACCGCCCGACCATTGGGACGAGTTGCAAACGCTCTGCGAACGGGAAGATGTCGAAGCTTGTGCAATCGGCCAATTCGTCCCAACGGGGCGGTTGCAATTGAAATATGGGGAGACCGTGGTGAGCGATCTGGCCATGGCCTTTCTGCACGAGGGGCGGCCACGCGAGCGCCGCCCCGCCACGTTTCTGCCGACTCTGCCGCAACCCAACACCTGGTCCAACGTGCGCCTGTCGCCGCGCGACGTGTTGTTGAAGATCCTGGGATCCTGGAACGTCGCCAGCAAGCATTGGATCATCCGCCAGTACGACCACGAAGTGCAAGCGATGAGCGTCATCAAGCCGCTAGTCGGTGCGGACAACGATGGCCCCAGCGATGCCGCGGTGCTGAAACCGCGGTTCGATTCGCATCGCGGTGTGGTGATTGCCTGCGGAATGAACCCGCATTACGGCGATCTCGACCCGTACCACATGGCCGCCAGCGCCATCGACGAAGCGGTCCGAAATTGTGTGGCGGTGGGGGCCGATCCGCGGCGGATCGCGATTCTCGACAACTTTTGTTGGGGGCGTACCGACCGGCCGGAAACTCTGGGAGCACTCGTCCGCGCCGCGCAAGGCTGCCACGACCTGGCGATCGCCTTGGGCACTCCGTTCATCAGCGGCAAGGATAGCCTGCACAACGAATTCCGTTATCGGACAGCGGAGGGGGGCGAACAAACGATAGCGATCCCGTCGACCCTGCTGATCAGTGCGCTCGGCCAGATCGAGGATGTCCGCCGCTGCGTCACGATGGACTTCAAGCATCCCGGCAATGCGATCTACCTGGTGGGGATGACCGGCGAGCACTTGGGTGGCTCCCATTTCAATCTTGTGTCGGGAGCCACGGGGGGGCATGTGCCGACGGTCGACGGATCGCGGGCGCGGCGGCTGTTTGATCAAATGCACTCGGCGATCCAGCGCGGGCTGGTCCGATCGTGCCACGACTTGAGCGAAGGGGGCCTGGCGGTCGCCTTGGCGGAAATGGCGTTCGCCGGCGGCTGGGGCGCTCGCGTTGACTTGGCGGCGATTCCGCTGGCGGACAACGGCGTTCCCTCCGACGCTGCGACGGGGAACTGGATCCGCTTGTACTCCGAATCGAACTCGCGTTTTCTAGTGGAAATCGAACCGGACCACGAAGCTGCTTGGCTGGCGTGGATGGCCGACTTGCCGGTTTGCCGTCTGGGCAAGGTTCAACGCGAACCCGAATTGCAGATTGACGATTCGGGCCGCGAGATCTTGACCGCGTCGATCGCGGAACTGAAACAAGCCTGGTTGGCCCCCTTGGACTGGGAGTGATGTGGGCGCTGGAAGCATGGATCTTGGCGATGCATTTTATGTGCATTTGCCTGGCTTTGGGCACGGCAGGTTGTGCCTGGGTCGATGACCTGGCGCGGCTCTC
>JBGSLW010000325.1:0-2629 GCA_041740495.1 Pirellulaceae bacterium | reverse complement strand
CTGGCCGTTCCTGTTGCTCGACGGTCTGCCGTTCGTCGGCGCCGGGTGCTTCGGAGCGGGCGCCTTCGGCGGCGCGGCGCGCTGCGATCGCCCGCAATCGATTTTCCAAGCTATCGACGTCGGTGATTCGCAACCCCGGTTCGGTGGCGGAGGGTTCCACGGTCACCCCCAGGTAGGCCGGGTAAAAGCTCTCCCCTGCCCGCATTTCCGCCAACCGCGTCTCCAAGCCGTGCAGTGGGATCGCGAAGCCGATCCCCGAGTCATACCACTGGACGCCGGCGCCCTTGTCCAACGAATTGGGATCGAGCGGGACGCAGACGCCGATCATTCGGCCGCGGGCGTCGATCAACGGGCCGCCGTAATTAGCGGGGCTGATGTTGGCGTCGGTCTGGATGGCGCGACCTCCGGCTCGACGCTTGGCACTGATGATCCCCAACGAGAGTGCGGGCGTTGCATCGCCGTAGCCGACTCCGACCGACATGGCCCATTGACCGACGACGACGTCCGCCGGATCGACGAATTCCGCCACAGGCATGTCGCGGCAGTTCTCGACTTGCAGCAAACAAATTTGCCGCGTGTCGTCTCGCCCCAGGAGCCGGGCGATCCGGCGTTGTCCGTCGCTGGTGACGACGGTGATCACGGTCGGCTGCTGGATGAAGTTGAAGGCGCTGGAGACGACCAGGCCATCGGGGGAGATCATCACGCCGGTGGTGTTCCCCTCCCCTTGCCGGCGGATTCCGCCGATTCGGCCTTGCAGTGTGCTGGCCCCCGCAAAGGACTCGATCGTCACAATCGCGGGGCGGATTCTTTCGGCGGCCGCGCGGAAGATTTTGGGAGTGACCGCCCAGCCGTGGCGAAGGTTTTCGGCCGCGATCTGGCTCGTCGAAACAGGGGCAGGTGTTTCTTGAGCCGAGGTTTCTGGACCCGATTGCGATAGGGCAATGCAGGTGAAGAGGAGGACCGTTGTTGCGAGTCGGCCCCTTGATTTTCCCGTTACGATTTCCTGTGCGTTGTTGGTTACTTTGCTGTGGGCGTTGCTGTTCGCGTTGCCCCTCACCCCCGACCCCTCTCCCCGAAGACGGGGAGAGGGGAGAGGAAGGAGAATGGCAGACAGAATTGCAGTCACAATTGCAGTCACAATTGGAGGCAGAATTACAATCACAATTGCAGGCAGGTGAAGAGGCAGTGGGGATGGGGAGGGTGTGCAAACGACGTATTGAAAGGGCGTTGGCATGCGCGTGTGGGCGGTCAGGGAGATTGGCGAGTCTTGATTTGGGCGCGGATCAGTTCGTTGCCGCGTTTGACCATGATCACGGTCTCTTCGTCGGCGTGGAGAGTCGCCAGGACGCGTTCGTAATCGCGAATCGTGGCGACTTTTTCACCGGCCATGGAGATGATCAGATCGTCGGGTTTCAGACCGATCTCGTGCGCCGGGCTCCCCGATTGGACTCGGTCAATATACGCGGGGCTGTTGCGGCCGCTCACCTTGAAAAGTTCAATCCCCAGTTGCACCGGGGCGTTGTTCGCGGCGGTCCGAGCCGACTCGGGGGGGGCCAGCGTGTCCTCCACAAAGCGGCGAAGAATCGATGCGGGAACCGCATAATTGAGTCGCGTATTGGTCTCTGAGCTATTGATGATCTTGCCGATCATGCCGACCAACGATCCGTCGACGGCGACGACAGCTCCGCCTCCCGCGCCTGGGTTGCTGGTGATCGCATCGATCAACACCAGATCGCCGATATAGGCCGGGTCGCCGCTGGCGAGTTTGGCCTCGATCGACGTGGGGAGCGAGATGATCCCCAAGTTGACCGACAGCGGCTCTTCGCGCTCGGCAACCATGAAGGCGTTGCTGACCGCCAAGACCCAATCGCCGATCTCAGCGACCGGCTGTTCGCTCAGCGGCCAGTATTCCGACGTGGACTCGGTGATTTTCAGGAGTGCCAATTGGTATTGCCGATTGCGGCGGACGACGCTGGCGGAGACCAATTCGCCGCTGGGCAACCCCACGCGGACTTGATCGCCATCCAGAAAGACGCCCTGCTGGGTCACGATCAGACCATCGGGCGAGACGATCAATCCGGTGGCGTACGGATCGACGGTCCCCGCCCCGGCCCCGAAGACTTTAACCGTCCGTGTCTGGGCGAGTTCGATAGCGCGCGCGAAGACTCCGTCCGGAGCTTGTCCGCAGGCTCGGGGCGCCAAGGCGCCTGTCCCCAGGGCGATCGCGGCGGCCCAGATGCAGATGGTGTACACTAGTACACTATTTGGGCGGCGGTCGGGTGGAGGCTTGCAGTGGCAGGTGCGGCTCATGGTCGGCGCTCCGAGGGGGGCGGGGCCCCATCCGAGTTGGCGGGGGGCGAAAACTGTGCGGGGTCGAACGCCGGCAGCGGCGTGACCGACTGCGTCCGCGCGGTCAACTCGATCGCCTCCCCGCGCCCCTTGAGCCAAGTGCGCTGAAACGGGACGTGAAGCCCCTCGACCAACCGCCACTCCACTAGCCCGACGGCGAGCGCGGAGCCGGTCGAGTCCAAATCGGCGCCGATCTTGAGCGGTTGGACGTGCCAGGCGGCGGCGTCATCGAACAAACTCAGCCAGACGAACAACCAGTCCTGGTTGGAGTCGACGATTT